>NZ_CP116902.1:3245000-3462500 GCF_028471905.1 Aneurinibacillus uraniidurans
CCGCGAGGGGCCCGCGTCCAATCAGTGCTCTACCTCCAGTACAGGCATCCGAGGCTAGCCCTAAAGCTATTTCGGGGAGAACCAGCTATCTCCGAGTTCGATTGGAATTTCTCCGCTACCCACACCTCATCCCCGCACTTTTCAACGTGCGTGGGTTCGGGCCTCCAGTGCGTGTTACCGCACCTTCACCCTGGACATGGGTAGATCACACGGTTTCGGGTCTACGACCACGTACTCATTCGCCCTATTCAGACTCGCTTTCGCTACGGCTCCGGCCTATCCGCCTTAACCTCGCACGTAATCGTAACTCGCCGGTTCATTCTACAAAAGGCACGCCGTCACACATTAATTGTGCTCCGACTAGTTGTAGGCACACGGTTTCAGGTTCTCTTTCACTCCCCTCCCGGGGTGCTTTTCACCTTTCCCTCACGGTACTGGTTCACTATCGGTCGCTAGGGAGTATTTAGCCTTGGGAGATGGTCCTCCCGGATTCAGACGGGGTTTCACGTGTCCCGCCCTACTCAGGGTACGTCTCGGAGAGACAGTCATTTCGACTACAGGGTTGTTACCTTCTCTGACGGGCCTTTCCAGACCGCTTCATCTATGACTGTCTTTTGTAACTCCATGTGAGACGCCCTACAACCCCAGAAGGCGAACCTTCTGGTTTGGGCTACTCCGCGTTCGCTCGCCGCTACTGACGGAATCACTATTGTTTTCTCTTCCTCAGGGTACTTAGATGTTTCAGTTCCCCTGGTATGCCTCTCCCTGTCCTATGGATTCAGACAGGAGTACTACCCCATTACGAGTAGTGGGTTTCCCCATTCGGACATCTTCGGATCAAAGCTCGCTTACAGCTCCCCGAAGCATTTCGTCGTTCGCCACGTCCTTCATCGGCTCCTAGCGCCAAGGCATCCACCGTGCGCCCTTTGTAGCTTAACCAAAATTGGTTTCACCTTAAAGGTCTTACATTTGGATATAAATCCTTAGCTTACGTTTGTTTCGATTCAGTTTTCAAGGTGCGTTCTTATTCATCAGAATGAATGCATTTTTTGCGCCAGCCTTTTTGCGAAGCAAAACCAGCCAGCAAAAAATTGTATTCATTCAAGCCCGGCGACGTCCTACTCTCCCAGGGAGTTGCCCCCCAAGTACCATCGGCGCTAAAAGACTTAACTTCTGTGTTCGGGATGGGAACAGGTGTGACCCTTTTGCCATCGTCACCGGACATGGTGGAGGTAAGCGGGATCGAACCGCTGACCTCCTGCTTGCAAGGCAGGCGCTCTCCCAGCTGAGCTATACCCCCACATCTCATGTATAACATATGAAGTTTCCAAGTTGTTGTTCCTGGAAAACTGAACAGTGAAATCTCGACATGTGCAAAGTCTCCATAGAAAGGAGGTGATCCATCCGCACCTTCCGGTACGGATACCTTGTTACGACTTCACCCCAATCATCTACCCCACCTTCGGCGGCTGGCTCCTTGCGGTTACCTCACCGACTTCGGGTGTTGCAAACTCTCGTGGTGTGACGGGCGGTGTGTACAAGACCCGGGAACGTATTCACCGCGGCATGCTGATCCGCGATTACTAGCGATTCCGGCTTCATGCAGGCGAGTTGCAGCCTGCAATCCGAACTGAGAATGGTTTTCAGGGATTTGCTCACTCTCGCGAGTTGGCGGCCCGTTGTTCCATCCATTGTAGCACGTGTGTAGCCCAGGACATAAGGGGCATGATGATTTGACGTCATCCCCACCTTCCTCCGTCTTGTCGACGGCAGTCTCCCTAGAGTGCCCAACTAAATGCTGGCAACTAAGGACAAGGGTTGCGCTCGTTGCGGGACTTAACCCAACATCTCACGACACGAGCTGACGACAACCATGCACCACCTGTCACCTCTGCCCCGAAGGGAGCCTCTATCTCTAGAGATTTCAGAGGGATGTCAAGCCCTGGTAAGGTTCTTCGCGTTGCTTCGAATTAAACCACATGCTCCACCGCTTGTGCGGGTCCCCGTCAATTCCTTTGAGTTTCAGCCTTGCGGCCGTACTCCCCAGGCGGAGTGCTTATTGCGTTAGCTGCGGCACTGAGGATTGGAGTCCCCAACACCTAGCACTCATCGTTTACGGCGTGGACTACCAGGGTATCTAATCCTGTTTGCTCCCCACGCTTTCGCGCCTCAGCGTCAGTTACAGGCCAGAGAGCCGCCTTCGCCACGGGTGTTCCTCCACATCTCTACGCATTTCACCGCTACACGTGGAATTCCGCTCTCCTCTCCTGCACTCAAGTCTCCCAGTTTTAGGTGGCCCTCCACGGTTGAGCCGTGGGCTTTCACACCTAACTTAGAAAACCGCCTGCGCGCGCTTTACGCCCAATAATTCCGGACAACGCTTGCCCCCTACGTATTACCGCGGCTGCTGGCACGTAGTTAGCCGGGGCTTTCTCGTAAGGTACCGTCAGACCGGGAGGTCATCCCGGCGGTTCGTCCCTTACAACAGAACTTTACGATCCGAAAACCTTCTTCGTTCACGCGGCGTTGCTCCGTCAGACTTTCGTCCATTGCGGAAGATTCCCTACTGCTGCCTCCCGTAGGAGTCTGGGCCGTGTCTCAGTCCCAGTGTGGCCGATCACCCTCTCAGGTCGGCTACGCATCGTCGCCTTGGTAGGCCTCTACCCCACCAACTAGCTAATGCGCCGCAGGCCCATCCGACAGTGACTCATGGTCTTTCCCAACAAGGAGATGCCTCCTTGCTGCGTATCAGGTATTAGCACCGGTTTCCCGGAGTTATCCCTGTCTGTCGGGCAGGTTGCCTACGTGTTACTCACCCGTCCGCCGCTAACATCAGGAGTGCAAGCACTCCATCCGTCCGCTCGACTTGCATGTATTAGGCACGCCGCCAGCGTTCGTCCTGAGCCAGGATCAAACTCTCCAATAAAGTTGAAAAGATGATTCGCTGAGCTCGAAAGCTAGCTTAAAAATTAAATCGAAATTGATTGAACTCGCACACTCGAGTTTCACTGTTCAGTTTTCAAGGAACTTCGTTGTCATCCGCTTCATCTCAGCGGCGACTTTTATAATATATCACATAGAAAATAGGTGTGCAACTCTTTTTTTATTTTAAATTTATCTCTTTCTTACTCTTAATATTGAAAAAAGCTTACCCTCATTCCATTAAGGAATCAGAAAGTAAGCCTCTTAAAATAACTACTTCGCTTCTATTCGTTCTCTTGATGCAAAGTAGGCTCAACCGTTCCTTGCTTTTGATTTACATAACGGGCTGCTACAAACAAAAAGTCTGACAATCGGTTTAAATAGCGAATAACGATAGGGTTCACCTCTCCACTTGCCTGCACTAAAATCGCCTGTCTCTCCGCTCGGCGTGCCACCGTGCGAGCCAGATGAAAAGCTGCACCGGCAGGAGAACCTCCCGGAAGCACAAAATTCGTCAGTGGGGGTAACATCGCATCCCATTCATCAATTGTTTGCTCCAAAAAGGCTACATCACTCTCTTCAATTTTCCAGCCCACATCTTTCCCCGGGGGTGTAGCTAACTCCGCTCCAATATGGAACAGTTTTGTCTGAACTACATGAAAAACGTGATGAAACATTGCCCACTCCTCATCCCGTGGTACATACGACAACCCAAGGCCGATTGCAGAGTTTGCTTCATCACATGTTCCGTATGCCTCTACTCGCACATCTGTTTTCGGCACTCGAACTCCATATACAAGACTTGTTTCACCTTTATCGCCTGACTTCGTATAGATTTTCATACTAGCCCCCCTTATATGTAAAGAGTGTACGTATATTCAAAGAAAACTGCTCCAAAAATCTAAAAATCAGTAACCACGGCTTGCTTCAACCACATTCATCATCCCCTCTTGTTCCCCTTTATCCCAGAGAGCAAGATTATGATGTAAAATCTCTAACGCTCGTTCCATATACTTAGGGGAACGACCCGATACATGAGGGGTAACAATGCAGTTATCCAACTTCCAGAACGGAGAATCGACCGGTAGTGGTTCCTGCGAAAATACATCCAGTACCGCTAATGACAACCTATCGGCCTTAAGATGCTCCACAAGGGCCACCTCATCAATAACCGGCCCTCGCGCAATGTTAATTAGAACCGCAGACTCTTTCATCTGTTCCAGTTCCGCACGACCAATCAAATGATACGTCTCTTCCGTCAGCGGAACAACGACCACCACGTAGTCACATTGAGGCAGAACAAGCGAAAACTCAGACTGACGATACATCTGATCGCAATGTTCATTTGGTTTTCCGCTCCGGGTTACGCCAAGTACCTTCATGCCAAATACCTGCGCACGACGAGCAATCTCTTCTCCAATCGCTCCAACCCCGATAATACCAAGCGTCTTTCCATATAACTCCTCAACACGCAAGCTTCGATCCCAATCTGATGCCTGCTGCTTGACATACAATTCGTTCATCTTTCGTGTAGCCTGAAGCATAACTCCAATTGTATATTCCGCCATCGGAATTTTGTGAATGCCACTCGCATTTGTTACTTTTACCCCGCGCACTGCAAGCTCTGTAAGCGGCATCATATCGACCCCGGCACTAAGTACTTGAATCCAACGTAGCGAAGACATTGACGCAACTCGTTCTGGCGTTAGATCCTCCCCATACGTTATAAGCAACTCAGCGTCCTTGATCTCATCCCCAGCTTCCTCTATAGAAGAAAAAAAGAAAAACTGCTGATTCGCATATGTTGTTTGCAACCGCTCTTGATGGCGGATACTCATTTTCGCTGTTGAAACTACTTTCATGCCAGTCTCCCTCTCTTCTAGGACAGATGTTCCGCAACGAATGCCAGTGCTGCCTCCACATGACCATCGACTTTAACTTTTCGATATTCTTTAGCAAGCTTTCCGTCTTTATCAATAACAAAGGTCGAACGCTCAATGCCCATGTATTCTTTGCCAAAGTTCTTCTTTAATTTATATACGCCATACTGCTTGCACACATCCGCTTCCGTATCGCTCAGCAGCAGAAAAGGCAGACTATACTTATTAATAAATTTCTCGTGAGAAACAAGACTGTCCGTACTAATTCCTAAAATCACCGTGTTTTTTGCCGTAAATTCTTCGATTTTATCGCGGAAGTCACATGACTCACGCGTGCATCCTGGTGTATTATCCTTCGGGTAAAAATACAAAATAACATTTTTACCTACAAAATCACGCAGTGATACATGCTCCCCATTACTTGCTGGCAGCGTAAAATCCGGTGCTGCCTGTCCAACTACAAACTCAGCCATTCATTCGTCCTCCTCTATTTACATGTATGTAACCCTTCTCATCTTTCATCTTATCAACTTTTCTCAATAAAACAAAGCAAGGAGCCGGTTCAACTACGAACCAGCTCCTCGATATTGCTTTACCCCATAATTCCAAATGGTGATCCCGATCATAAAAAACACAACACCCATGACCGGCGTCAGCATCACGTACGTATAATATTCTTCTCGCTTCAAGAAATATGCCGCTGGATACACACCAACAAATGCAAATGGTAAAATCCAGGTCAGCAAGATGCGAATCGCCTTATTGTAAATATTAACCGGATACCGGCCGTAATTCTGTATGTTCCAGATCATCGGCGATATCCCTGTTTTAGAATCCGAGAAGAAGCCAATCGCTGCAATCCCTGTATAAACTCCCCCATACACAAGCGCACCGGAAGCAACTAACAACAAGAACATCAACGGATCGTACCAGGCAATGTCGAGTCCCATATCCGCACCCGCATACACCATGATGACAATGCCCGTCACTGCCCCGACAAGCGACTGCGGGTCCATCGTTTCAAGCATAACTTGAAACAAATTGTGAGCAGGCCGTGTCAGAACTCGGTCCATCTCCCCACGAATAATGTATCTCTCCTGAAACTCCCACAGGTTGAAAAACGTCGTAAATACAGCATACGGAACCAGAAAGAAACCATAAATAAAAATAATTTCATCGCGCGTCCAACCTTTGAGCACATTCGTATGCTGGAACACAACAAGAATAAAAACCAGATTCGTTGCCTGAAACACAAAATCGGATACGATTCCGTTCACAAAATCCATTCGGTATGCCAGGCGCATCTTGAAATACTGCTTCAAATAATCCCAGAACAGCGATAAATAAAACATGAACAGCTCTCCTTTCGTTTATCATTGTTATGCTTTCTTTTCTCGAAGTCAACATGCGAAACCCCGGTCTACTGTAGCAGACCGGGGTTTCGCATGTTTATTTGATCCCAAGTTTTTCAAGAAGTGGTTTCGTGGCAAACGGCTGAATATCCGACGTATAAATTCGCCATTCATTTGTTGTCGGATCTTTTTTCAGCATGGCTACCCCTTTAAAGTTCCCAACAGCCTTCCACTGATCTCCATCTTTTTTAGCCGTAAGTGTATATTCAACACCACCCACTTCTACAAGTGCAATCCGATTCCATTTACCAAGCACTTTTTCTGTTAGTTGCCCCGTTCTAGTAATGCTCAGCTCATATCCTTGTTCTCTTGCCTTACGCAGCAAAAGAACTTCTACATTTTGGAGCGCCTTATAGTAGCCTGCATACCGTGCGTCAACAATCTCTTTCAGGCGATTTGTGTCCACAGCAAGCAGCGCACGACTTTGTTCCTCCTCAATCGTCCTAATAAGATCAAGAAGTGCCTTATCTGTCGGTACCGCATTTTCTTCTAAATACAGAGCATTGTATAGCATCGTCATCGCTTCGGCGCGTGTGGCATATTCAAATGGCTTGAATACATTCCCGTTATAACCACTAATAATTCCTACTCGACTCGCCTTGTCAACCTCCCGATTTGCCCAGTATGTGCTTCCTACATCTTTAAAGTGCTTAGTCGTCCCTTCATCAAACGCAATCGTATACGCAAACGCCCGTACAATCAAAGCTGCAATCTCGCCACGCGTAATATACCGCTCCGGTCCAAACGATGATTTCGTAGTCCCGCTTACAATTCCAAGTGAACTCGCAATTGTAACGGAATTATAGTACCAGTCACCCGAGTCAACATCTGAAAAGTTTTTCGCTTCATGATCGGGGGACTTTTTTAACCCAAGCGTCTTTACGAGCAGTTCCACAAACTCAGCTCTCGTAATTTTGCGGTCCGGTCGAACGGTTACGGTGCCACTAGCATCTGTGTAACCATTTACATATCCGGCATGCATCATATCGTATATTTTGTTGCGTGCCCAATGCTTTGCAATATCTTCTGGAAGATAGCTATCTAGCACCTGCAATTCTTTTATTTCATGCTTTGGGGCCGCAGATGCAGGAATTGTTACACCTGCTCCAAGTACTGCACCTATAGTCAGCATCATCCCCCATTTTTTCACAGCCCGTTGTATGTCCATATTTCCATTGTTCCTTTCTTGAAATCCTAGCGCCTGCACGCATCATTTGTAAGAAATAATATATATATCCTACAATATCCATAGTTATAAAGGCGGTATGTACAAGTAACCTTATGCTATGCTCTATTGTAAAAGATACTCGAATATGGAACTATGGTTATATTTTAGTAATAAAATTTGATTTTTTTTAAAGTATAGGATCATTTAACCACCTTAACTAAACGAAGGGGTGTCTAGGCAATCATTTCATAAATGCCAATTAAAAATAATAAAACACCACCTATGATCCCTGAGTATTTCCCAAACCATGTACGTGCCATTACATACCCCACTTTAGAGCCGAAACCGATAAAAGCAAGAGAAAACAGGCCCGCAAACATGGTTGTAAGTAACGGAGATACACTAGTCGCACCTGCACCGATCCCAACTGCTAGATTGTTCATTGCCAGTGCTATACCTAATGCGACTGATTCCTTCACTGAAATGATATTGTTTTTATCAACATCAGCAGCGTACGGATTCCGAATCGGATCACTCGATGTCTCATGATTTAAAACTGGGATCTCCGTCCCCCACTTGCGCCAACTATCTACAATTGTCCAAAGACCAATTCCGGAAATTAACACCGCCCCCAGAACATTAGCCACAAGCCCTGACATATAGAAAGCAACAATCTCCCCAATTGTCATAGACAAATACGTTCCTACCATTGTAATTAAAGCAATAATTACATTCGACATAGTGGGTATCCTTGTAGAACGAACTCCAAAAGCGATGCCAATTGCCAGATTATCTAGGTTAGATGCAAATGCAATCGTTAACACTGAAAGCCAATGCATAAAGCCCCTCCCTTTCCGCTTACTAAACGTTCGCCTATCTAACAATATGTAATAATTCGAAAATCAGTGCCGACAGCACATTAAATTTAGTGGAAGAGTACACAGTTAGACAATAAAAACAACCGACCTGTCTCCAGGTCGGTTGTTTTTATTTGCCCCTGTGTTTTTCTTTCGCTTTTTGTACTCTGATCGCACGCTTTTTTTCTTTTATTTCTTCCCGTTTCAAGCGTGATGCGTGCTTACATTCTTTCTTACGATGATCTAGTTCAAGTTTCAACGCTTCCTGTGCTTTTGACGAAATCCCCTTATTCTGCATCTCTCTGGCAACGAGCCTTGCCATTCGTTTCGGATTTATACGTCGTTCCGTCTTTTTCTGCACTTCTGCGGTCCGAACTACTTGATCTAGTAATGACAACATTTTATGATTCACAAACTCTGCTACTTCAGCATCGTTTGGCTCTGAGCCAAATACATACTGAAACGCCTTTATTTTTCCATCACTACATTCTAATCAGGAAGTGGGAGAAAACTTTATTTTCGTTTAGTAGATTTTTTTTCTTCTTTTTCCTTTGTTTGCTTTAAAGTTTTTTTGTCTATATTATTCTCGATTTTTTTAATTGCATTTTCATTTTTTGTTCCATTTTGAAGGGCATTTTCTAATCCTTTTTTCTTTGCTTCTTGTGAATGTACATCCCCGATTTGCAATTCTTTAACAACCCCGTCTTTAACAATAACTTCTACATTTTTCCCTGTTAGCGAACCAACTGGTAACTCAATCGTTTTTTCTCCTGTTTGAATCACAATTTTTGTTCCATCAAAAGAAACGATTTTCCCTTGATATTTTTTTTCTACCGTTTGTGTAGTAGATAAAGGAGATGTCTGGGTATCCTTCGTGACAGTTGTTTGCTCAGTATTTTGTACCACTCCATCTGCATAAACCGCTGTACTAAAGAGCAAAGACATGGCCATAACGCTTGATGCCACCACTTTTTTCATATTCTTTCTCCCCCTTGTAACTAAACTTTATGTACCCTATACCTATCTTCGGTTTTTTTATAGAAAAATGTATGTATATTCACAAAACTACAAATGCAATGATTGCATTTCTTCTATACCCCGTTTGAGTCGTTTCCTCATTAACGTTACATCTTCCTTACTGTCCTTCCTGGACAAAAATAAAGGGACAGCTTAGCTGCCCCACCCGAAATTTCTTCTTATCATGTATATCTCCTGTCACCTATTGTCCACACTGACGACAACGGAGGTAATTCATATGAAGGAAATTCATTTTTTTCTATTATTGCTATTGGCCAGCCTTATCCTAGTTGCTTTCGCTTCTACAAGAGAACCAATAGCTATGACTGATATAAAGTCGTCTGATAGCTATCAATCAGCGAATCAGGTTACTGGTGCCGATACAGTTATTGTACATCTGCCGTAGATTCCAAAATAAAAGCCGATTAATCCACATTGTTTGGGCACAGACAACCTTATCCATCTTTTTTCATATCAGGCCACAGTTCATACTTAGGACGTGATAACTTTTACTTTGCAAAAGTGACTGTGTCTTCAATTTTTAAAAATAGAGACAATTGTTTATTAAATCCCTCCTTTTTTTCTAAAAAGGCAAGATATGCAATGGAATTTGGACCTACGCGAAAACTCATTAATCCCCTGCACTTTTCCTTCTCTATCTCTTCACTCCCTGCGATAAATACTGTGTTTCTGTTCTTAGATATCACAAAAGTACCATCAGGCTTATTCTGAATAGCTTCTATTAACTCTTTATCACTTTTACAAATAACGGTTGCGGATGGATTCTTTTTTTGAAAAGCTTCTGGGTCCTTCAGTATGATAGTGAGAGCTTTAAAAAATTGCCCGTCTTTTTCAACAAAATTTGCTGATGCTACCAAAGGATATTCGGCGTTATTTTCTTTGTTGAGGATAAATCCTGATTCAAACTCCATTTTTCCAACCTGTCCACTTGTTGCAGTAGCACCTTCCCCCATTGCCTTAAGCTCTCCTTTTGAAAGAGGTCTGTTACCTTCTGGAATCTTATAACTATACTTAGACTGATCTTTTCCTACCTCTTTTGTAATCCAAACTTCTTCATTTTTTTTCTGACTCTCAGTTACTGCCTTTGAACTTTCAGTAGAGGTACATCCTACCAAAAATATTAACATAGAAATAATCCCCAAAAATAAAAACCTTAATTTAGCCATTTTAGTAAACATCCCCCTTTTTAGTCACCTTATATAAATTACATGTAGCTAATTTTTCTCCTTCTCTAAAATATATTTTTTTACATATTTGTAATTTATATAATTATAGGGGGGGTGAGGACGATAACTGTACGTGACTATTTATCTAAAAAGAACAAAAAATATACTTTCATATAATAAAGGTGGTCAAAATGTGATCATTTGCTTATCTACACAAAAAAAGAAGAGAGAAACCCTTATATATCAAGGCTTTTCCCTCTTCATAAAAAACGATATAGTTATCCACCCTGTATGATCACATTCCTCCGAGCCTGCCACCACATTAGAGAAATCGGGATCAGAAGTACCACAACCCATACGCCCTGAATAAGCAGCGCATGATACAATTTCTCCCCAGTTAATGCGCCGGTGAATATGACACCCGGTACGTAACTAATCGCCTGAAACGGCAAGTACTGCAAAATATGTTGCGCCCACAGCGGATAAAAGCTGATCGGCAGAATCAAGCCAGAGAATAAATCCACAATTACCCTCTTTGCATGCATCAGCCCTTCGTTGTTATAAAAGAAAAACGTGAGCAATCCCGTAATCAAGTTAATCTGGGTGTTGATAATAAAACTAAACGCAAGACTAATCGCATACCAGCTCCAGATCGAAACATCTGCTGGAAAGCTAATCGGAAAAATGAAGCTGACAATCACCATACCTGGAACCGAAAAGAACACCAAACGAAAAATCCCTTCACCAAGTCCTTGCATCATTTTGACAACGAGATAATTGTAGGGCCGAATCATTTCAATGGCCACTTTACCTTCTTTAATGTCCTGCGCCATCTCTCGGTCAATGTTGTTGAAATAAAACGCACGGGCCATCCAGCTAATCGCCACATACGTCACCATCTGATGCGCAGTTAACCCGCCCATCGTAGATTGTCCGCCATAAATCGCATTCCACAGAAAGTAATAAGCGCCGATATTGATCGCATAAATAATGATGCCGCTGTAGTAATTCACACGGTACGCCAACATCGTCAAAAACCGGATGCGGATGATTTCCGCATACATGCTAAACATGATTGATCCCTTCCTGATAAATATTGCGCACAATCTCTTCCGTACTAACAGCTTCAACAGAGATATCTTTTACTTCATAGTGCGGAATAATTCGAGCCAGCAGATCCGATACAGCTAGATCCCCTTCACTAATCAGAGCCTGGAATCGCACATCATTTTCTTTTTCCCACACAACCGGAAGCGGTCCGGTTAACTGCTGCAATCGCACAACATCCGCCGGGTGAACGAATTCCATCACAATCCGTTTTTGATCCCCCCATGTTGTCCGAAGCTCATTCAGCCCACCATCATAAATAATCTTGCCGCTATCAAGCATCACAACCCGCGAGGACAACGCTTCAATATCAGACAGATCATGAGTCGTGAGCAAGATTGTTGTTCCATACGTTTCATTCATTTCTTTTAAGAAGTCACGGATGTTCAGTTTTACGAGCACATCAAGCCCGATCGTTGGCTCATCTAGAAACAGAAGCGGCGGATTGTGAATCAAGGCCGCCGCCAATTCACAGCGCATCCGCTGCCCAAGACTAAGCTTGCGCACCGGCTTCGTCAGCAGCTCATCAATATGAAGGACATCAATGACGTGGCCCATATGTTTTTTGTACTGCTCATCTGAGATGCGGTATACCTTTTTGAGCAGACTGAATGACTCCTGTACAGCAATATCCCACCAGAGCTGGCTGCGCTGGCCAAACACGACCCCAATCGTCTGCACGAATTTCTCCCGTTCCCGGTGAGGGTCCATGCCGTTTACACGCAAGTAACCGGATGTTGGCATAAGGATTCCTGTAAGCATCTTGATCGTAGTTGATTTTCCCGCTCCATTCTCTCCGATGTAGCCGACAATCTCACCGGGTTCAATCTGTAGATCAATGCCGTCTACTGCCCGCATCGTTTTATATTGACGGTTAAACAAATCACGGAACGCTCCGGAGAGGCCCGGACGGCTTGTATATGATTTAAACTCTTTTGTCAGTCCTTTGCTTTCAATTCGTAACATACAAACTCCCTTTCTCCTACAAATACTTACTGTGCGATAACACACTACTAGCTATCATACCGCTTTTACAACTTCTTTTCATTAGTGGTACAGTAGGAAGGACACATTCAACAAGGAGGAATTACTAGTGAATTTTACACGTTCTGAACAAATATACGACGACGCACTTGATGTTATTGTCGGCGGCGTGAATAGCCCGTCGCGCGCTTTTAAGGCAGTAGGCGGTGGTGCACCGGTTACGATGGAACGAGCGCAAGGTGCTTATTTCTGGGATGTTGACGGCAATAAATATATCGATTACCTTGCTGCATACGGTCCGATCATTACAGGGCATGCTCATCCGCATGTAACAGCAGCGATCACACATGCTGCCGAAAACGGGGTTCTGTACGGAACTCCAACTCCGTGGGAAACAATATTTGCCCGTAAAATACGCGAGGCAATCCCTTCAATGGAAAAGATCCGCTTCAACAACTCCGGTACAGAAGCCGTCATGACTACCATTCGCGTAGCCCGCGCTTACACAGGACGCAACAAGATCATGAAGTTCGCTGGCTGCTATCACGGCCATTCGGACCTTGTACTCGTCGCAGCAGGCTCTGGTCCTTCTACACTTGGTATTCCGGACAGCGCTGGCATCCCACAATCAATCGCAAGTGAAGTGATCACTGTTCCATTTAATGATGTTGCCGCTTTTAAAGATGCCATTGCGAAATGGGGCGCGGAAGTTGCTGCCGTACTCGTTGAACCTATCGTTGGTAACTTCGGCATCGTAGCACCGGAAGAAGGTTTCCTGGAGGAAGTGAAACGTATCACACATGAAGCTGGTGCTCTTGTCATTTTTGATGAGGTAATTACCGGCTTCCGCTTCTTATACGGTGGCGCACAAAACCTGCTTGGCATCGAACCCGATCTGACTGCACTTGGCAAAATCATCGGGGGCGGTCTTCCGATCGGTGCATATGGTGGCCGCAAAGAAATCATGGAGACAGTTGCACCGCTCGGTCCGGCTTATCAGGCAGGTACTCATGCTGGTAATCCAATCTCTATGCAGGCCGGTATCGCCTGCCTAGAAGTGCTCGAGCAACCAGGGGTCTATGAAGAAATGCACCGTCTTGGAAAAATGCTCGGAGACGGGCTGAAACAGGCGGCAGAAGAAGCTGGCGTTGCCGTAACCATTAATCGTGTTGTCGGTGCTCTCGCTATGTACTTCACCGATCAACCAGTAAAAAATTACGAAGACGCCCTCGCTGCTGATGGAGAAGCATTCGCTCGTTTCTTCCGTGCTATTCTCGAAGAAGGCATTTGCCTAGCTCCTTCGAAGTATGAAGCATGGTTTATTACAACAGCTCATACAGAAAACGACATTATTCATACTATAGAAGCAGCAAGAAAATCATTTATAAAAATGCAAAAATAATAGTAAATATACAAATGATTCACCAGTAAAAGGGCGCTAATGCAATAGCGCCCTTTTATATTGGTACAAATATTCCAGGGAAACCTTTTCAATGTTATGCAATATGACATTCAGTATTTCCCGATGTTTGCGCATACAAAAGAATGAAAAATGTAATTTTACATACGAACATTAATTAAATATTATAAAATAATGTTCGTATAAATCGATTAGCACTGTATATTCTAATTTTTTAATTAATTCAAATTTGACTTAAATAAATCGCTTTCATGTGAATATTTAATCATTTTCTATATTGTAGCGTTCGTCATTTCGTGATATTCTATAAATACTTTTCCGACAGTTCAGTTTACTTTCACTTTGTCGAATTGATTCGGAAGTTTGGTTTTCGTACACGAAACGGCATGGATATAAATAGAAAACAGCCGTGAATTTACCTCGATTCCGATACGGACAGCGAGAGATTTATTGTTTATTTAGGAGGTGAAGGTCAGTTTAGCTGACCGAAACGATGAAGAGAGCAGATTTCGGTAATTTTCGCAATCATCTGGCTGAAGAACATGATAGCTGTGGGATTGTCGCCATTATTGAGAAGAACGGACAACCGCATCGTGATAATATTTCTAAGATCATCGATGCGCTAATTAAGATGGAACACCGTTCCGGTTTTATCGACGGTGAAGGTGATGGTTGCGGGATTGTCGGTGATATCCCACGCCAGTTGTGGGCGAAGAAGCTTGCCGCTGCCGACAAATCAGCCGAGTTAGCTTACTCTTCTTCCTTTGCTGTAGGTCATATCTTCATTCCGACTACAGGACATAATGTAGAAGACGTGAAAGCAGGCATTCGTGCCATGTTTGCATCTGCTTCGCTTACCATCGAACTTGAACAAGTGAGTGCAGTGAACAGCCATGTACTTGGCAAGAATGGTCGAGCAGACGAACCTGTATTCTGGCAGATCGCATGCCAATACACAGGAGCAAATAAAATCGAAAACGAACTGTTTGAGCTGCTCATCACGATTGAAGAAACCTACAACGTACATGTTGCTTCCTTAAGCAACTACTCAGCTTCCTATAAAGTCATGGGAGCAGCAAACATTTTGCCAGAATATTTCCAAGATATTCAACAGCCAGAGTTTGCTTCTTCTGTTACGATCGGACATAATCGCTACTCTACCAATACATTATCTAACTTCTTCCGTGTGCAGCCATTTACAATTCTCGGCCATAACGGAGAAATCAATACGATCCGCAAACTTGAAAATGAAGCAGAAATGCTTGGCGTTAGCCTCGTAGAAAGCGGAAGTGATTCACAAAACATGAACCGTACTGTAGAATCACTCATTCACCGCTATGGTCTTTCCTTATTCGAGGCGATGGAAATGATCTTCCCGCCAATTATTAATGAAATGAAAAACCTGCGTCCAGAACTGCAGGATTTATATGTATACTACCGTCAGACATGGGGGCATTATGCACAAGGCCCAGCTGGAATCATCTCCCGCTACGGCAATGAATGTATTTTCAGTGTCGATGCACTCGGACTGCGTCCAGTATGGATGGTTGAAAGCGAAACATCCTTATATTTCTCTTCTGAACAGGGCGTAATCCCGGTTTATGAAATGGTAAGTGAACCAAAAGCGCTGGCTCCGGGTGAGAAAGTCGGCATACAACTGAATCCAGGACAGCCGATTACCGTTCTCTCTCACAGCGATGTACAAAATAGCATTCTAGAACGATCCGGGAAACGCGCAGATTTTACAGGCTTCCGCGCACAACTTTCATTCCCGAAAATAGCTAAAGCAAAGGCACCATTTGATGTTCTTGAATCTGTAAACAATCAACAGTATGCAGCATTTGGTTGGGAGCGCGAGCACATTCAACTCGCTGAACAAATGTCTACTAACGGTGCCGAACCCATTCGTTCTCTCGGTCATGATGCACCGCTTGCAGCCATTTCTAGTGCACGTCAGAATCTGGCTGACTTCATTAAAGAGAGTGTAGCAGTCGTTACCAATCCAGCGATTGACCGTGAACGTGAGATTGAGCATTTCTCGACACGTATGGTACTTGGTGGACGTCCTGATCTGTTCCCGCAAAACGGAACGCTCACTGCCAGCATTGAAGTTCCATCTCCGCTCCTGCTTGAAGGTACAGAAATGCAAGAACTTGCTGATAAGCTGAATACCGTTTCTGTTGAACAATTAATGGAACATTTCGGTGACCATGAGCATATCCTTCCAGTGTTTTTCACAGCAGGCGAAACAATTCCGCAAGCACTCGACCGGATTGCAACCAGTGCGATACAATCCGCACAAATGGGCGCTCGTGTCATTTTACTTGATGATAGTGCTTCTCATCAGGATGAACAGTATTGGATTGATCCACATCTGGTCATCTCCAAAGTAGATCAGGCACTCAAAACAGCTCCATCCACATCTGGCAATTTACGTCGTCAGGTAAGTCTTGTACTTCGTTCTGCTGCGATTCGCAATCTGCATGACCTTGCAATTGCATTTGGTCTAGGAGCTGATGCGGTATCTCCGTACCTCCTGTTTACTGTTGCATATGCAAAAGGAGAAGTACAAGCGGTAGAGAATCTGTATAGCACGCTGACGAAAGGTCTTGAAAAAGTTATTTCAACGATCGGAATTCATGAACTTCGTGGCTATGCCCGCCTGTTCTCCTCCATCGGTCTGCATACAGAAGTGGCGGACGTACTAGGTATCGTAAACTTCTGCGGCAGCAATACATCCGGTACATCATTTGCCGACCTGGAAGCAGACAGCAAAGCACGTTACGAAGAATTCGGCACAGACGAGGCACGACCAGCGAAGGTTTTCCATATGTGGCCGCGCGTCTGGAAATCAATCGGGGAAGTAGCATCCGGTAGCCTTCCATACCGCGAATTCGCTGATAAATTGATCGAGCTGGAAAAAGAAAATCCGCTCTCGATTCGTCATTTAGCCGACTTTGCTATAGAAAAAGCAGAAAAATCCGTCGACTCAACAACGGTAGATACTACGATCGGTGAACACAGTCTGCCGTTCCTCATCTCTTCGATGTCGTTCGGTTCACAAAACGAAACGGCATTCCGCGCTTATGCCGAAGCAGCTGACCAATTAAATATGATCAGCCTCAACGGTGAGGGCGGTGAAATTAAAGATATGCTGGGCAAATATCCACGAACACGCGGACAACAGATTGCATCCGGACGCTTCGGGGTAAACGTCGAGCTTGCTAACTCGACCAACTTGCTTGAGATCAAAATCGGTCAAGGGGCAAAACCAGGTGAAGGCGGTCACTTACCGGGCAGAAAAGTAACAGCAAAAGTTGCCGCAGCTCGTAACGCTACACTCGGTTCTGACTTGATCTCTCCGTCGAATAACCACGATATTTATTCGATCGAAGATCTGGCACAAATTGTAACTGAATTAAAAACAGCGAACCACCAGGCTAAAGTCTGTATCAAAGTACCGATTGTACCAAACATCGGAACCATCGCAGTCGGCGTTGCCAAAGCAGGTGCAGACTACATCACACTCAGCGGATTCGATGGTGGTACCGGGGCAGCCCGTGTCCACGCCATTCAACACGTAGGTCTGCCGGTTGAGATCGGCGTAAAAGCAGCACATACTGCTCTGATCGAAGCCGGATTACGCGATCAAGTAGAACTGTGGGCAGATGGCGGTGTGAAAGGTGCACACGATGTAGCAAAACTGATCTTACTCGGTGCCAACCGCGTTGGCTTCGGTACACTGGCTATGCTGGCTGTTGGCTGTACAACATGCCGCGGTTGTCACCTCGATACTTGTCATGTCGGGATCGCAACACAGATCGAGTCCGTAGAAGAAGCGCAAGAGCACGGCCTGCGTCGATTCGTACCGCGTGTATTTGACGTAGCAGTCGGAAATCTGAAACGCCTATTTACATCAATTGGTGAAGAACTTTGTGCGATTACAGCTGAACTTGGCTTCGACCGTGTACAGGATATGGTTGGTCGTGCAGATATGCTGGTACAAACTCATGGTCTGGCGCAGATGGACCTGTCCGCTATGCTGACAAGCGCTCCATTCGCTCCTGCTGAACCAATTGAAGCTCGTGTACTCGTTGCGCCGAATGGTGAAATTATCGAAGAAGAGGACAGCTACGCCTCACCAAATGCACCGATCAACGAGACGTTCACAAACGTATTAAGTGATCAGCGTGTGCTCGGAAGCCGTTATTCCGGTGCCCGTGTCAAACCATACCTGGATGGCAGCTATGTAAATCTGCCGGAAGTCTCGCTCACATTTGCAAATGGCTGTGTACCAGGCAATGGTCTCGCAGCTTTCAATGCAGAAGGTGTATCCATCCGCGTACAGGGCGGTGCACAAGATGGCGTCGGTAAAACTGGATTCGGTGGACGTGTGGCGATTATGAAATCACCAAATACACGCGGCGAATTCATCAACGGCTCCGTGGGCAAAAGCTTCTGCTATGGCGCACAAAAAGGTTTGTACATTGTACAGGGTAACGCAGATGCACGCGCCTGCATTCGTCTCTCTGGAGCCGATGTCATTATCGGTGGAGAATTAAAACAACCATTAAATGATGCAGCTGGCGGTATTGGCGCACGCGCCAATATCAAAGGTTTTGCGTTTGAATATATGACCAATGGCCGCGCACTCGTAATGGGTGATCCAGGTCCATGGATGTGCTCTGGTATGACTGGCGGTACTGTATACCTTCGCATCCAGCCAGAATTAGGCCTCGACGAAGCAGCCATTAAACGTCGTCTGGCTAAAGCGGCTAAAGTAACGATCCAGCCGCTGAATGCAAAAGGCCAAGAAGACGTAGCTTACTTGCTTGGCGAATATATCGCAGAGCTTGAAGCAAGCGGACAGCCAGAAAAAGCAGCAGACATCGCACGCCTGCTTGCAAATGCAAGCGAGCACTTTATGATGCTGACGCCAGTGAAAGAACAGGCTGATCCATCGATTGCTACTGAATAATTGTGTTTCCTTTTCACCTGCACAGCTCCCAACTTGCAGTGTGAGTTACCACCTTTACCGGCAGCCGCTCTCTCCCAGGAGCGGTTGCCTTTGTTTTTTCATCTAAATAAACTCCTTACTTCTATCCATATTTCGTGGTACTATACATTATTAGACAACTATATAGGGAGGATCTATGCGAGTCGGAGCCCGTATTATCAAAACAGCCATTGCCCTCATCGTCGCTCTGTTCGTCTGCAACTGGTTCGAACTAAAGCCACCAGCCCTTGCTGCAATTGCTGCTACGCTCAGTATTCAGCCGACACTGTACCGCACCTGGAAGCAATTACGTGAACAGTTAGAAGCAAATGCAATCGGAGCTGTGCTCGGTGTGGCTGCTGCGTATTATCTAGGGTCAGAACCGATCATTGTCGGTGTCGTCGTCATGATCGTCATTCTGATTAATTTACGCTTAAAACTCGAAGAGAGTCTTGTTCTTAGTATCGTAACGGTTGTATCTGTTATGGAGACACAGACAGGCAACGATTTGATGTTTGCCTGGAACCGTTTTTCTCTAACTGTCATCGGGATTTTCTCTGCGGCACTCGTGAATGCCGTATTCTTGCCACCTCGCTATGAGAAGCGCCTGCTTGACGAGGTAACAAAACTAAGTGAGAAATTCTCCTTGCTTATGCGAACACTGATCCATAATGAAATGGAAGAAAAAGCGTTCCGGACGGAAAAAATCAAGATTAAAACAGGATTTAAAAGCGTAGAAACACTATATGACTTATACACAGAAGAAGTAACTCGCTTCCGCAAAGTTACATATTCTAGCAGCAAAAAACTGGTCATATTCCGACAGATGCTGGTCGTACTCTATAAGGAAATGGATATGCTTCGCACCTTTGAACGGCATATTTATTCTTCCTTCGAGACGGATCATCATTTGTTCCCACTCATCCAGAAACAGATTGAAGAATTAACTACGTATCACCAGGACATTCTCATGCTGTATGAGGGAGTACTCAAGCCGCGTGATACCGGTCAGATGCCAGAGCCCATTTATGAAGAAAACCAACGTCTCCTGCATGAATTCATGTCCCTCTATCCAAAAGTTAAACATACACCTGAGGAAGAAGATGACGGACACTGGCTCCATTTGTTCCCGGTCGTATCCGAGATGCTCGAGTATGCCAATCAACTCGAACATTTAAACAAGCTTGTATACGCGTATCACACACATACCGGGGAAGAAAATTAAAAAAGATAGTTGACACATTATTCTTTACCACTTAGAATTTGAAATATAATTTCAAATCGTACGAAAACGCTTATCGCGAGAAGGCTGAGGGACTGGCCCTATGACGCCCGGCAACCTGCCAGCTCACCATTCTTGGTGAAAAGGAAAGGTGCTAATTCCTACAGAATGAGTTCATTCTGAAAGATAAGATTGACGCCTTATTTTGTATGTTAGCGCCCTCTTTCTTTCTGAAGGAGGGCGTTTTTTGTATACCATTCCGTGAGAAAGGCTGGTTATAAACTATGAGTGAATTCATTACGGTAACGTATCAGACAGAAGGTAAAGATTTATATAAAAAAGCACAGGGCATCGCGGTCGGTATGACGGTCGGCAGCTGGACTGATCTCCCACTTGCCCGCCAGGAACTGCTCGCACCCTATCTTGGAAGTGTAGCGGATGTTCAGATTGAGCGCGAAGTAAATGGCATCCAGCAAGGAACAATTGCGATCAATTATCCGGCTGGCAACATTACAGCCGATATTCCGGCTCTGCTCACAACCGTGTTCGGCAAACTGTCGATGGATGGAAAAATCAAACTGCTCGATATTGAATTCCCACCTTCCCTGCTTGCTCAATTTCCTGGACCAAAATTCGGCATTACAGGCATCCGAGAGAAACTTGGTGTGTACGATCGTCCACTTCTGATGAGCATCTTTAAATCATGTCTCGGCCTACCGCTTGAAGACCTGGAAACACAGTTCGCCGCGCAAATTGAAGGTGGAGTGGATCTTGTCAAAGACGACGAAATCTTTTTTGTTGATGATCGCGCTCCGCTAAAAGAACGTCTGGCTGCTTATAACCGAATCATCGAACAGGCTGGACGCCCTGTGCTGTACGCAGCCAATCTGACTGGTCCAGTACATGAAATTGTTGACCGTGCCAAATATGCGATTGAGAACGGAGCAAACTGCCTGCTGCTGAATGTGCTGCCATATGGCTTCGAAATTTTGCATCGTCTTGCTGCTGACCCGGATATTACCGTGCCGCTGATGGCGCATCCATCACTTGCAGGTGCTTTCTATCAAGCAGCGGACTACGGCATCGCCTCTCCGCTCCTGCTTGGTAAGCTAAACCGTCTTGCAGGTGCAGACTTCATTCTATATCCATCTCCGTATGGCTCGGTAGCACTCGAACGTGAAGAAGCACTGGCTATCGCTGACCACGCCCGGACTAAACAAAGCGCAGGTGCTCCGGCCTTCCCGGTTCCATCTGCTGGCATTCACCCGGGTCTTGTGCCGCAACTATATGAAGATTTCGGCACAGATGTCATCATTAATGCAGGCGGCGGTGTACATGGTCATCCGAATGGAGCGGCTGACGGTGGTCGAGCGTTCCGTGCTGCCATCGACGCAGTCGTAAATGGGCAGACATTGCGAGAAGCAGCTGCAAATAACGCTCCGCTTGCAGTTGCGCTCGATAAGTGGGGTGGCGCATAACATGAGTAAAAAAATTGTGATCTTTTGCGACTTTGACGGCACGATTACTGAGAAAGACAACATTATTGATATCATGGCTGAATTCGCTCCGCCAGAATGGAAAAGTATCGTAGATGATATGTTTGCTAAAAAACAAAGTCTGCGTGCTGGCGTCCATGCGCTTTTCGCTCTGATCTCCAGTGAGAAGCGTCAGGAGATGACTGACTTCGTATTACAGCGCGCCGTCGTTCGACCTGGTTTCGGAGAATTCGTCGACTTCTGTCATACGCATGAAATCGAACTGCTTGTGACAAGCAACGGCATCGACTTCTTCATTGAACCGATTCTTGCTCCGTATGCAGATCGTATTCCGAAAATTTATTGCAATAAGGCAGACTTCACAGGCGAATATGTTAACATCATCTATCCATATACATGTGATGAGCACTGTGATGTGGACTGCGGCATGTGTAAAACAACTGTGAATCGCAGCTATCGTAGCGATGACTATTTCAAAGTCGTGATCGGAGACAGCATTACCGACCTAGAAGGGGCAAAAATTGCTGATGCGGTGATCGCTCGTGCGTATCTGGAAGAAAAGTGCGAAGAGCTTGGTATTGCATACGACCGCTTTGCTGATTTTTATGACTGTATCGACGCACTGAAACGACTTCACGTAAAAACGGAGGGAGCATCATGAGCACATTCACACATGAAGCCCGCCAACTTGCATTTCAACAGTTGGATCAGGCCAAACTTACCTTCGCCGCCCGAGGCTGGTTCCCCGGTACAAGTGGCAATCTATCAGTCAAAATCAGCTCTTCTCCCCTGCTAGTTGCCGTAACAGCCAGCGGAAAGGATAAAACCCTCTCGACGCCAAATGATTACCTTGTCGTCGATGCTGAAAACAAGCCGTACGAAACGACGTCGCTTAAACCGTCGGCTGAAACACAAATTCATACCGCAATCTATCGTAACATTCCGAAAGCAGGAGCTGTATTCCATGTTCATACGATTGCAAACAATCTCATCTCTGAGCTATACGGCGATGTCGGCTATGTAACCTTGCGTGATCAGGAGCTGATCAAAGGTCTCGGAATTTGGGAAGAAGGTGCCGAGATTCGCATCCCGATCGTCGAAAACTATGCGGATATCCCAAAACTTGCGAATGCTGTGGAAAATGTTCTCGATCCACGCATCCCTGGAGTCTTAATTCGCAACCATGGCATTTATGCCTGGGGCGGCAATGACTTCGAAGCAAAACGTCACCTTGAATCATTTGAATTTTTGTTCTCGTATCATCTTCAGTGGCTGCAAGTGCGCCACTTAGCCGTACAGGCATAATCCTATTACTTTTATACAGGGGGTAGTAACGATGGCATACATTACATTCCGTGATACACAGGAGCAAATCGTAAAAGGACACGAAGTTGCTCAGTATCTGCAAACACAAGATGTTATTTATGAAAATTGGGGTGTGGAGCGTCTAACTGGTGAACTGAAAGAAAACTACACGCTCACTGATGAACAAAAACAACAAATCATCGAATCATTCCGCCCAGAAATCGCTGAACTGAGCGCACGCCGTGGCTATCAAACCGAAGACATTATCGTGCTTTCTGATGCTACTCCGAACCTTGATGCCCTCCTCGATAAATTTAAAGCCGAGCATCATCATACAGACGACGAAGTACGCTTCTGCGTGGATGGGCACGGCATCTTTACACTGAAAGCTACGGATGGTCGCTACTTCGATGTTGTCATGGAGCCAGGCGATCTGATTTCGGTTCCAGCCTATGCACGTCACTGGTTCACGCTATGCGACGACCGTAAAATCAAATGTATCCGAATTTTCGTTACACCAGCAGGCTGGGAAGCGATCTATGAGGAGCCGAGCACTCAAGCATAACATTTGTACAACAAAAAAACAGGAGGATTCTTCTTTACGAAGAGCCCTCCTGTTTTCATTTCCTCAATAGAATTCTCATCTTAATCCGGGAAGTTACCCGATTTTCCGCCGACACGATATGGAGTACTGACCCCTTCATAGTTCATCATCGTACTCATGCCGTATGTGGCATGCGGCAGGTTGTGGCAGTGCAACATCCATAGACCTGGATTTTCCGCTTTGAGCATAATTTCATACGTTTCACCCGGACGTACGAGGATATTATCCATATACAACGGGCTTCCGCTGATTGGCTTCCCGTTCCGGGTTAATACTTTGAATGCATGGCCATGTAGATGCATCGGATGGTCAAGCTTACTCGGATTGCGGAATGTCATTTTAACTACATCGCCTTTTCTCACCATCAGATGCGGAATGTCCATACCCGCCTTCCCGTTGATTGTATACACAAGCTTCGGATTGCCGTTCTCATCTTTTACGATCGCATCTCCTAGCGTCATATCATACGAGCGGGTGGGCTTGATTGTGGAGAGCGCATCGGCTTTTGGTTTTCCATATGCATAAATATCAACCACCGGGTATGAGGCAATCTTCTCCGCAGGAGGTCCTGCATTTCCCTCACCACTACCAAAATTCATGCGCAGCAACTGCCGCGCTTTCTCTTCCGTATCTCCGCTTACGACTTGTACAGACCCACTAGCTGGCATGCGAAACAAGAAGTCCATTCGCTGGCCTGCACCAATGGCAACCAGCTTATTTTCAATTTTGGTTGGTTCATTCAAGTCGAACCCATCAATGGAAAGAAGCTGATACGGAGCACCAACGACTGTCATGTTATGTGTGAAATTATCGGCATTGATGAGACGAACACGAACCATTTCACCTGGCTTCGCCGCAAATGTCTGAACTTTTTCTTTTCCATCTACCATGTAGTACGTATCTAAAAGCTTTAGCAGCATGACCGCATAATCACGGTCATATTTCCTTTCTTTTGGCTCGATGATTAACTTGCCTGCCAACCCTTTTTTTGCCTGTTCAGCACTATACTGATGCGAATGATACCAGAATGTTCCGGCACGTTGCGCGACAAACTCGTATGTGTAACTCTCTCCTTGCTTCACTGCATCCTGTGTAATGCCTGCTACCCCATCCTGAGAGCATGGAAGTTCTACACCATGCCAGTGAATCGCTGTTGATTCTTTCATTTCATTTTTCAGATGAACGCGAACACGATCCCCCACCTGTACACGTAACTCCGGTCCAGGAACTGTGCCATTGTACGTCATCACTTCTACTTTTTCACCGGAAGCAAGCTGAATGGTCTTTGTCTGCGCGACCAGTGTAAATTCTTTTATCGGACGCTTCACGGTATCCGGCACAAATTCTGTACACGGTGTAACGTGCTCCATCCCTTCATGCTCTCCACTCTCTGAATGTGCTGACGCGTGTGTACCCGACATGTCCATGCCTTCTTCTGGCATTCCACCGGACTTGGCTGTGTACATGTACATCCAGTATCCACCGACAGCAATCAGGACAGCACATAAAGCAGCGCCTAGCCACATGCGTGTTGTGCTGCTGAATCGTTTCATTTTACCTATACCCCCCAGACCATATATACTCGTCATTCTATGGAATTGGCTAGAATAGGTCAAGTTATAATCCTGTGAACACTGTTTCCAGGCTACTTTCTTCTATGTTCTTCATATCCTAAAACAAAGTGTGTTCTTGACCATTTAGATTTTTGTAAAAAGTTTTTGACATTATTTATCGTTTACTTCTATAATGGGAATGTAAAAAGTTTTTTACATAAGGGTGGTGAACAATGGAGAACCACATTCGTGAACTTCGCAAAGCAAAAGGAATCTCACAAGATGAGTTAGCGCGACTTTGCAGCGTCTCTCGCCAAACCATTAACGCAATTGAAAACAATAAGTATGACCCGACGCTAAAACTAGCTTTTGAATTGGCTCATACACTCGCCGTGACAGTCGATGATTTATTTATTCCAGAAAGATAAGGAGCAACCTAATGACTACTGCACAAAAAAAGCTCATTATTACTGTGCTTTGGCTATCCGTCATTGCCGTTTGTGGCCATATTATTTATACATATCTTATGAAACAAACAATAAATCCGTATGGCATTTTCGCTCTCAGTATTTTCATCGCTTCTTTGTTTGAATTTCATACTTTTGGTCGCACAAGCTACTTGAGGAGTCATTACGATAATGAGCCTAGAGATGAGCTAGAAGAACACATTGTGAAGACAAGCAGCAAGATCGGATACTTTGCTTTGATGGTTATTCTTTTACTTATTTATGGAATTTCAGAGTTTAAAAACGAAAATACCGCTAATTTGCCTTTGATGCTTGCACTTTGTGCTTCTATTGTTACATTGCCCATCATTCAATTCATCGTCGCACAGAAGTATAAGTAACCTGGACTCATAATTACAACAAGAAGAAGCTGTCCTTTATCATGCAGGACAGCTTCTTCCTTTTTGCTTGATATTCTTATTATTTCTTCGGCAATTTAAAAGAGCTCTTCAGCGATACGATCAGATTGAATACAAGGTTGTCTGCTGTCGTATCTTTCGGGTCAACATTGAAATAACCGTGGCGGAAGAATTGGAACTTATCATGTGCTCTCACATCTTTCATGTTCGGCTCCACAAATCCTTGTACCACTTCAAGCGAGTTCGGATTGACGTTCTCCAAGAACGACTTCTCCTCATCTTCCTGTTCATCGAGAATAAGCGGCTCGTATAGACGGAATTCAGCCGGGACAGCCTGTGTCGCTTCTACCCAGTGAATCGTACCTTTCACTTTACGAGCATTAAAATCTGATCCGCTTTTTGTTTCCGGGTCGTATGTGCAATGCAGTTCCACTACATTGCCATTCTCGTCCTTAACGAAGTCGTTACACTTAATAAAGTATGCATGCTTCAGGCGCACCTCATTTCCAGGGAACAGGCGGTGGTATTTGCTCGGTGGCACTTCCATGAAATCATCTTGCTCGACATAAATCTCACGGGAGAATGGAATCTGACGAATACCCATCTCTGGATTTTCCGGGTTGATCTCCGCATCCAGCATCTCAACCTGTCCTTCTGGATAGTTCGTGATGACCACTTTAAGCGGACGGAGTACACCCATCGTACGCGGTGCTTTAAGTTTCAAGTCTTCACGAATGAAATGCTCAAGCAATTTTTCATCTACTGTACTGTTGCTGCGAGCGACACCAATCTCCCGGCAGAATGTGCGAATCGCTTCCGGCGTATACCCGCGACGGCGCAGACCCGAAATCGTTGGCATGCGCGGGTCGTCCCAGCCATCAACATGCTTCTCGTCTACGAGAAGTTTAAGTTTACGCTTGCTCATTACCGTATTCGTCACGTTTAAACGGGCAAATTCGTACTGACGCGGGCGAGCTTCCATCTCGCATTCTTCGATAACCCAGTCATACAATGGACGGTGGTCTTCGAATTCCAGCGTACAGATCGAATGCGTTACACCTTCAATCGCATCTTCAAGTGGGTGCGCGAAATCATACATCGGATAGATGCACCATTTATCGCCTGTATTATGATGTTCCGCATGAGAAATACGGTACAGAACCGGGTCACGCATGTTCATATTCGGAGAACTCATATCGATTTTGGCACGAAGCACTTTCTCGCCGTCTTTGAATTCGCCTTTACGCATCCGCTCGAACAAATCAAGATTTTCTTCCACAGTACGATTGCGATACGGGCTCTCTTTACCTGGCTCTGTCAGCGTGCCACGCATTTCACGCATTTGCTCTGGTGTAAGCTCACATACGTACGCTTTCCCTTTTTTGATCAGCAGCACTGCACGATTATACATTTCTTCGAAGTAGTCAGAAGCAAAGAACATGCCGTCCCATTCAAAACCGAGCCACTTCACATCTTCCTTAATCGATTCCACATATTCTACATCTTCTTTCAGCGGGTTCGTATCATCAAAGCGCAAATTCGTTTTGCCCTTGAATTCATCAGCCAGCTCAAAGTTTAGGCAGATAGACTTAGCGTGTCCGATATGTAAATAGCCGTTTGGCTCCGGCGGAAAGCGAGTTACAACCGTATCGACCTTACCTGATTTCAGGTCGTCGGTGACAATGTTCTTAATAAAATTCGATGTCCCTGGATTCGTTTCCAATTGAATCACCTTTCTCCATACAATGTAAAATAACATACGTTTTTTTATCTATCATAGCGTCTACGCTATAAGACTTCAACCATATGAGAAAAGATACAGCAAGCTGTATTAACTCTCATCTAGATTTTGTACCGTGAACAACTTATAGTACGCTCCTTGCAGCGCCATAAGCTCCGCATGAGTTCCCTGCTCGCGGATTTGTCCGTTTTCGATCAACACAATTGTATCAGCATGTGTAATCGTAGATAAGCGATGTGCCACAATAAAGGTTGTGCGATTATGAGCAAGCTGTTCAAGTGCCTGCTGGATAAGATGCTCGGATTCGAGGTCGAGTGCAGACGTCGCTTCATCGAGAATAAGAATGCGTGGATTTTTGAGAAACACACGCGCAATCGCGATGCGCTGCTTCTGCCCACCGGACAGCTTAACACCGCGCTCCCCAATCTCCGTATCGTAGCCGTCTGAGAGCTCCATAATGAAATCATGCGCATTGGCTGCTTTAGCAGCTGCGATGACTTCCTCCTCGCTTGCCTCCGGGTTGCCCATCAGAATGTTTTGGCGGATTGAATCACTAAACAAAATATTATCCTGAAGGACCATCCCAATCTGGCTGCGCAGGCTCTTCATCGTTACATCTCGTACATCATATTCATCAATCCGAATGCTACCGCTCTCTACATCATAGAAGCGTGGAATCAGACTGATCAGCGATGATTTCCCTCCACCGCTCATCCCGACAAGCGCCACTGTTTTTCCCGGCTCTACGGTCAAGTTGACACCGCGCAGCACATCTTCCCCCTCAGCCGTATAACGGAAGCGTACATCGTCGAACTCTACCCGACCATCAATGCGCGGCAATTCACGTGCCCTCGGCTTATCGGTAACATCATACTTCTCATCGAAAAACTCAAATACACGATCCATCGATGCATACGCCTGCGTCATGGTAGTTGAGGCATTCACCAGACGACGAAGCGGTGCATACAGTCGATCTAAGTACGCATAGAACGCGACCAGTTCTCCGACGGTCAGCGTTCCGTTCACAACTCGATAGCTTGCTACCATAATGACAAGCAGCGGCGCAATATCGGTAATCGTATTCACCGTCGCAAATGTTTTCGCATTCCAGCTCGTATGGTCAAGTGCTCGGGTCAGGAAATTTTGATTGCGTTCATCGAACTGTCCCTGCTCGTGCTCTTCTAATGCGAAGCTTTTAATAACCGGGACCCCCTGAACACGCTCATGCAGATGCGCCTGCAGTGTCGCAAGTGCCTGTGAGCGTGTACGGGTTAAGCTGCGCAGCCGCGAATAAAAATATTTGATCGAAAATCCATACAACGGGAACATACAGATCGAGACAAGCGTCAGCCACCCATCCATCGATGTCATAAGGGCTACAGCGATCAGCAATGTGACAAGATCAAGCCAAATATTCATCAGCCCCGTGTCTACGAAGCTTTTTGTTTGCTCAACGTCATTAATAACCCGGGAAATGACCTCACCTGCGCGATGGTTATGAAAATACCGGAGTGACAGCTTCTGAATATGGTCAAAGGCTCGACTGCGGATATCGTACAGCACGCGATTCGATACAGACTGCGCCAAATACTGCCGCCAATATTCAATCGGCCAACGCACAACCGTAAAAATAAAAAACACCCCGGCCATGATCCAGCCAAGCTGCGTAAGCTTAGCATTCACATCACCCGGTTTAATCAAAATATCATCTACCACATATTTAAGCAGCAGCGGCATAATAAGCGGGATGCCAAATTTTATGATCCCTACGGCAATCGTGGCGATAATGCGCGTCCAGTATGGTTTTACGAACAGCAAATATCTCTTGATGCTTTCCATGCTTCTCCTCCTTACTTTTACAGCTAAAATGATAAAAAACTCCTTTCCACAAAGAAAAGGAGTCTTACTGATTCTTCAGCTGCAAATACCGTTCATACCAGCGTTCAACAAACCCAGGATGAAACGGTCCCCTCCGTTCCTGTATCCAGGTTACAACTTCCTGAACACCTTTGTGTACAAGCTGAATTACATCCTGCGGATACTGCATGCGGCGGCTATGTAGCGCGAACTCTTCCTTATCCAGAATGTTATAGCTCATATCCGGATACACCTTCACATCAAGATCGTAGTCGATGTAGGTTAGCAGATCATTGCGGAATAAAAACGGTGAGCCAATGTTGCAGTAGTAATAGATGCCATCTGTCCGAATCATCGCAATCGTATTAAACCACTGCCCCCGTCCAAATGTGCAGATCGCCGGTTCACGCGTCCGCCACTCCCGCCCGTCCGATTCTGTTACGCGGACGTTGTCATTGCCGCCAATCAGCACGGTGTCACTTCTGTGTAGGAGGATCGTTTTGTCCCACGAACGGTGGAACAACTGGTCGTGCTTATAGCTTTCAATGCGAAATGGAGTGCCGGGTGATGTCATCACGCTCTCCTTCCTTCTTCATAATATATGAGCTGTATGGTTTACTCATTCAGCCCGCGTCGGATTCCGGATCAATTTTCTTGGATAACGTGATGTATTCCTTTATTTCATATCCTAACGAACTGTAGAAAGGAAGCACCTTTTTATTATCCTGATTTACCATAATAAATACTCTCGTAACGCCGCGCTGGCGGAATCGCTTCTCAAGCGCCTCGACAAGTTTACGCCCCAACCCGTGCCCCTGAAGCTTCGGGTCCACCGCCAATCGGTAGAAATAACCGCGCGTGCCGTCGATCGTTCCAACGATAACGCCAGCTACCTGGCCTTCGTATTCAGCAATCATAACAAGGTCACTGTCCCATGCTAACTGCCTAGCCAATGCGTCAAGTGTTTCGGTTTCCGTTTGTTCGAGCCCTGTTTCTTCCCAGATGCGAGTGATAAATGCATAATCCCCTAAGCGAAACGACCGTATTAACACGCCTATGTCCTCCCTGCCTTTTATCTTTTCTTATTTTACACTACCTGTAGAAAAATGTCCCGTGCGAAAACGTACAGGCTATGAGTCCACAAAAAAGCCTGCCCTATACCAGGCAGGCTCCTTACTATACTTCACAGGATTGAAGAGCATTCCATCCACTGTACAGGCGACGAACCTCTTCTTCCTGCTCATTCATCTGTATACAAGTCACTTCAATCATTTGCTCAATTCGCAATAACGCTTCATCCACTTGGTGCAGGGCCAATGTATCAATCTGTTCTCCTCCAAGAAGTATTGTACGGCGATCCGTTAAATCCATTCTCATCCATCTATAGACAGATAGCATTTGGCGATGCTCCGCCAGACGATCAGACATTTCCGCTTCCCAGGTCAATACTTCTTCTAGAGGGTACATGATTCATTGCCCCTTTCATTATTCTGTTTTTTTACCTATTCCACTAATCAAATTGAAAACCCTTTCATAAAATAAGGTATTTGTGAACATTCCTTGAAAATTCATCCATATATTTGGTTAGTATATGTAGCACAATAGCAGAAAAGAATGGGGGGCGAACGAGATAGTTTTTGTAGTATCGACAACGTGTGGTGGCGGGAGTGGGAGAAGAAAGGAGCCGTTCACTTCGGTATGCTTGCAGGAAAGTGATAACTGTCCGCTCCAGGAGCCCAGCGAACGTGCCCGCAAAGAAAAGCCTCCGATGCTAATTCACTGAAAGATTACGGGCCAAGGCTCGTTCGCCGTTCTCCTTCCGCTAAGTAGGCGCATACAGGCGCTCTCTTACTCCTTCCTTCTCCCACTCCCCGCACAACGTTTCGGTTTACAAAAAACTCTCGTCGCTACAATGGATTTGCTCGGGTCGTAACTGGCTTTTCGAAAGACAGCTTTCTTATTTTTTATCTACATAGCAAAGCTCAGCCTCTTATACTGCTTGATGATTTTTATCCAAAGTGCGCTAGGAGCGGGATCGGGTGGGGCAGCGGAACGCCTGTACGCGACTCCCCAGCGGAAGGGGCCAGGTGAACGGGCTTTTGCCCACAATACTTCAATGCGCATACATCGTAGATCCTCTTTTGTGGGCGAGTTCACCTAGCTCCTAGAGCGGACAGTCCCAACTTCTCCGTAAGCGTACAAAAGTGACGAGGTCCCACCCGATCTCGCTCCTCCACCACACTTTGAAGAAAAACGCATCACACCAATCTATAAAAGAACTGAGATCCCCCCATCTACAACAAGCGTCTGCCCACGAATCATGGATGCCTGATCAGAAAGCAGGAACATAACGGCATTGGCCAAATCTTCCGGTTCAACCATACGACCGGCCGGAGTACGAACTGCCGCGTCCTTAATGATTTCTTCCCGGTTTGGGAAATGTTTAAGTGCATCCGTGTCGACCGCTCCGCCCGATACAGCATTCACAGAAATATTCATCGGCGCAAGCTCAATGGCCAGATAGCGTGTCAGTGATTCAAGTGCTGCTTTTGATACGCCTACCGTTGTGTAATTCGGAATTACAAACTGAGAGCCAAGACTTGAAAGACCAACGATTTTACCGCCGCCTGTTTTCTCCATCAGCTTCGCAGCTTGCTGCGCACAGAACAAATACGCACGGCTGTTAATGTTCATCGTCCAATCCCAGTGCGACTCTTCAATTTCCATCAAGGGACGGAGCACGCCGGATGCTGCATTGCTAACAAAATAATCTAGCCGCCCAAATTCCTGATCGATTTCTTCGAACATTTTTTTACTGTTATCTTTATCTGCGATATTTCCCTTACTAAGATGTACACGCACACCTTTCGCTTCCAGTTCAGCAGCAGTCTCACGTGCTGCTGTGCGGTTGCGCAAATAAGTAATCACAAGATCGCATCCCTGCTCAGCCAGACGCAGGGCAATGACTTTACCAATCCCCCGCGTGCCGCCGGTAATAAGCGCTACTTTGCGTTTATTCATATAGATAGCTCACCCTTCCTTTCGTTCATTCCCTTTTCCTATGTATGCTCTCGAGTATATCATACGTTTTCCGTCATGTTTAACTGCTGTCTGACAGGGAACGTTAGTAAGAGAATCCGCCTTAGGAGGTGAGCAACCGTGTACATTGGGCGAAAACTTGATGAACTTGATAACATCCCCCTTGCTGAATGGGATATGAAGGAGCTTCTGTATCATCACGATATGATGGACAACCTTGTTTCATACTTGAACACGCAGGGAAATAGTCGCCACAAGCAAATCATTACTGAAATCGAAAAACGCGGCGGACGCGGCGGTGACCACGGGGCCTGGGATCACAGCTCGCGCATTATTTACGATTAGCACACTATTTATTATACTTTTTTATTTGTATTGTATTGAAATATGGAATGAGTACGCTATAATAAATATGAAAAACAAACTCGTTACCAAATTTTGAAGGAGGAATTTATCATGGCTAAATTCGAATTACCAGCTCTTCCTTATTCTTTTGATGCTCTTGAACCGCATATCGATGCGCAAACAATGGAGATCCACCACGATCGCCATCATGCAACATACGTGAACAACCTGAACGCAGCACTCGAAGGCCACGCTGACCTGCAAGGCAAATCAATCGAAGAACTGCAAAACCTTAATAACGTACCAGAAAGCATCCGCACAGCGGTTCGCAACAATGGTGGCGGTCACTACAACCACAGCCTGTTCTGGGAAATCATGTCTCCGAACGGTGGCGGCGCGCCAACAGGCGAAGTAGCAAAAGCAATCGACGCTTCTTTCGGCAGCTTCGACAAAATGAAAGAAGAATTCGCAAAAGCAGCGGCAACTCGTTTCGGCAGCGGTTGGGCATGGGTTGTTGTTGACGGCGACAAACTGGCTATTACAAGCACTCCGAACCAAGATAACCCGCTGATGGAAGGTAAAACACCAATCCTCGGCCTCGATGTTTGGGAGCATGCTTATTACCTGAAATACCAAAACAAACGCCCAGATTACGTTGGTGCATGGTGGAACGTAGTAAACTGGGATGAAGTAAATAAACGCTACGCGCAAGCGAAGTAATTGTACTTCTTTTGTTCAAGAGTAAGAGGACAGTCATTGTGGCTGTCCTCTTTCTTTTCTTGGGGGCTGTTTTCTCCAAAGTGTGGTGGAGGAGCCGGGATCGGGCGGGGCCTCGTCACTTCGGTACGCTTACGAAGAAGTTAGGACTGTCCGCTCCAGGTGCCAGGCGAACTCGCCCACAAAAGAGGACCCACGATGTATTCGCATCGAAGTATTGTGGGCAAAGGCCCGTTCGCCTGACCACTTCCGCTGGGGATCGCGTACAGGCGTTCCGTTCCCCCGCCCGATCCCGCTCCTAGCACGCTTTTGGTAAACACCATCAAGCAAGATCAAGATGCTAAGCGTTGCTATGTAGATAAAAATAAAGGAAGTAGACTTTTAGCAAGCGTACCGAAGCGAACGGCTCCTCCCTTCCCCTACTCCCTCATCACCAAATGTTGTCGATATCACAAAAAAGCTATCCCCGCCGCATCATCCGTTCCAAACACCGATTTATTTGTTCGATTGTTGGAACATTAAGATGGGGTGGAAAGATGAAAAAATCTACTGTACTTACTATATGTATTGTTTATTTTGATTATGAATATATCTCACTTCGTTATCGCTAAAGAAATAGATAAAAATAAGGAAGAACGACAAAAATGTTCAAAATATGAACATCATGGCTGGAATGAAGGATACGATATTGGACTTACGAGTGGAAAAATGATTGAAAAAAATGAGACAATTAGACGTTTACTCCATGCAGGTTTTACAGACAAGGACATAATGAAATATGCAGATGTATCGGCAAAAGAATTAGAAAATATGAAACGTGTATTAGAAGAAACAAATGGAAAATTACCAGAAGACCCTGATTATAGTCGTTGGTTGGAAAAACATTGGTGGAAATGGAAATACGGGATTGATGTTGAAGTTAGATGGCCACGAACAGCGCGAGAAGTAAAATTGGAGCGAGTGATTATGTCCAATCTATCTTCTGCGATTCAGGGTGCTATACAAGAGTATTATGGGGAACCCAAGCCATTTGAGTGCCCACAGCTTATCGAATTAGAGCCTCTTCCCGAATACGGAACTAAAGATGGAACATTCAAATTCAAACTCAAGGTACGTGTACGGGTTAAACAGGATGAAGTTATGATGTGGTTTGACAACGTACATTCCAATTATTATAAATTATTGAGTATCCAAACACGACATTTAAAAGAGCAAGAACCTCTTCCATGTGATTGATAAAAATCATGAAACTAGAAATCTTTGGATAACGTATACTATACTATAGAAGAGAAGTAAAAACTTATAGTGAGGTGACTGAATATGGACTTAACTGGTGTTATAACAGAACAACGTCGCTATATGCAGCGCGTTTTTTCGTGGATGTTTGCCGGGCTGCTTATGACAGCAATTGTGGCATATGCATTAAGCCTCAATGATAATGTCTTAGCCTATTTCTCTGCGAATCCATTTGCACTGTTTGGTATTATTATTGCTGAACTCGTTATGGTCTTTTTCCTTTCTGCCCGCGTTCAGAAGCTGTCTGTTACTACAGCAATGCTGTTATTCTTCGTCTATGCGGCATTGAATGGGATTACCTTCTCTCTTGTGTTTGCCGTCTATACGACAGCATCCATTGCTACGACTTTTCTCGTAACAGCCGGAATGTTTGGGGCAGCTGCCCTGTATGGGTATGTGACAAAACGTGATCTGTCCCGCATGGGTTCGATTCTGTTCATGATGCTGATCGGCCTGCTGCTGGCGACTCTGGTGAACTTTTTTCTTGCCAGCTCCACGCTGTACTGGCTTACAACGTATGCAGGAGTTATTATTTTTACAGGCCTGACTGCGTATGATATCCAGGCGATTCGTGAAGCAAATGTTATCGGAAACGAAGGCTCAGATGACGATACAAAAGAAGCAATTATGGGTGCGCTCATTCTGTATCTCGACTTCATAAACCTGTTCCTTTATCTGCTTCGTATTTTTGGAAATCGCGATTAAGCAACGACAAGAAAAGGCAGGCGATCCTCAACATGGATCACCTGCCTTTTTCATTTATCTCCCTGCCTGTGTTCTTTGTGATATTCTTTCAGTTCACTCAGCAGCTCCGATTCACGGTAACTGTCCGCAAGGAACGTCATCCCATACACTTGCCGCCCCATCTTTTCCTGCTGCCATTTCAAAATTCCCCGGATGTCGAATGGTTCATGATGCAGAGTAAAGTGCAGGCTAACCTCAAGCTCTCCTCGATAAAGCGGGAGATCAAGAGCGGTTGAAAATTTGGCACCTTTGGGACTAATATCGTGAATGAGAGCGTCCCCATCCCTACTATTCACATGTCTCTCTTCCAGGCGCAAAATACGGAATGTCCCGGCGAGTCCGTCTGGAAACGCTAGCCGAAATCCTTCGTTTCGTTTGTACTGCATATTCTCACCTCTGCATCAAAATTGTTAAAGCAAACTTCCCTGGAATCCTTCGCGAAGCCCGTCCGCAATTTTTTTGTGAGATACCGGGAACGGATACTTATCCATCTCCTCCGGTCGTACCCACTTCATACGCTGCTTCTCTTCCTCCACTCCCGCATCTGGCACTTCTCCCTCATACGTGCATATATATGTCTGCATATTCCATTGCAGATGAGAGAAAATATGGCTATGCTCCATTACTCGTTCATGCGGGATGGCACGGATACCAGACGTCTTATATACGTATACACTCAGCTCTTCCTGCACATGAGCCTCATTCGTATATTCGACATGTGGAAACTCCCATAAGTCCGCAAGCAATCCCGTATCAGGTCTGCGGCGAATTAGCCATGTCCCGTCTGGTCTACCAATAAGAGCAATCGCACGCTGTTCCACTCGACTCTGCTTTGCTTTTGACTTAACAGGCAACTCCTGCTGTACACCTGCCGCCCGTGCTCGACAGTGAACCGCCACCGGACAGCTTTCACAGCGCGGTGATCGTGGAATACAGATGAGCGCTCCTAACTCCATCAATGCCTGATTGAAGAAAGAAGGATTATGCACAGCAATAATAACCCGGATAATGGCTTCAAATAGCTTGCGCGTAGCTGGCTTTGCAATGTCGTCTTCAATTAATAAAATACGTGACAGCACCCGCATTACATTGCCATCCACAGCCGGTTCCGGCAGCCCGTATGCAATGCTGAGAATAGCTCCAGCCGTATACGGCCCAACCCCTTTAAGTGTGTGTATCTCCTCAGGTGTATTCGGTACGTCCCCTTCGTATTTCTCCTGCACCTCTTGTACAGCCGAATGCAGATTGCGCGCACGAGAGTAGTAACCCAATCCTTCCCAGTATTTATACACTTCCTCAAGCTCTGCCCCGGCTAAGTCACCTACCGTCGGGAATCGTTCCATAAACCGTTCATAATACGGGATCACCGTTTCCACCCGCGTCTGCTGCAGCATAATCTCTGAAACCCAAACGCGGTACGCATCACGATTTTGCCGCCATGGCAGAATGCGCTGCTCACGTTCAAACCAGTATAGCAAATCATTTTGAAACGCGTCTATTACAAAATCCCCAATAATCCCCAGATGTCTGTCATGTTGTTTTTTCGCCATGTATTATACGCCCTCTCTACGTACCGGAGCAAAAGCCCACATATGAAGCTTCTCAGTCCCACCGATAATACAATCATTGATTGTCTGCCAGAACACACCTGGTGCGGCATTCTCGTCACAACGCTTCCGCTTGATCTTCTCATACGCGGCTACTGTCGGCACATGAAACATCTCCACAAACAAATTCGGCTGATCTACTCCTTCATATACATCGAAGTCATGAACGCCAATCTGCTCCATGGCGATTCTTACCTGCTCAATTTTATCCAGATAATCTTGACGTTTGTCGGGAATAATTTTATACTCAGCAAACACTTGAATTTGACTCATTGTTGCACGCTCCCACTATAATACAAATCATAAATTTTATGTTAAGTAGCTACACTTCTTCGCAATTTTCTTTTATAATAATAAATGATAGTACGTTCCACCATCCATGAAAAGGATATTTCATACTATAATATTGGGGGAATTTATTTTTGGATACTGCTACCCACATTGCTATGGGGTTTGGTCTTGCAGGTCTCGCGTTTTTGGACCCGGCGGTAGCGGCGAACCCGCATCTTGCGGACGCTGTGCTGTTCGGCACGTTACTTGGTTCTCATGCACCTGACTTTGACACTGTGTTGAAGCTACGCGGCAATGCCACGTATATTCGCAACCATCGTGGGCGCTCTCATTCCATTCCCGCCATCCTTCTCTGGGCTGGATTAATCAGCGGCGGTGTATACGCATTTTTCCCGGGCGTATCGTTCCTGCATCTGATGCTGTGGACGCTCTTAGCGGTTGCTGTTCACGTTACGATTGATTTATTCAACTCATATGGAACACAAGCTGCACGTCCCTTTACGAAACGATGGGTTTCGTTTAATGCACTCAACATTTTTGACCCATTTATTATGGGGATTCATATGATTGGCTTCCTGCTCTGGAACGCCGGAGCGAATCCAGGTTATGTATTTGCCGCCGTATATAGTGTCATGATTACGTATGTAATTCAGCGTGTACTGACATACCAAAGTCTTGTTATACAAGCGAAACAAAGTCTAGGTCAGGATGGACAGTTTATCCTCCTACCGACGATTCGCTGGACGCGCTGGGGCGTTGTCGCTCATACCGAGATCGCTTCGTATGTTGGTGAGATCCGCAATGGTGAATTCATCTGGCATGATACGTTCTACAAGAAAGAGATAAACGAAGTCATTGCCAAGGCGATGAAGGATGACAATGTGCAAGCATTCCTATCGTTCACTCGCCATCCGCACGTTTATACAACGAAGCGTGAATTCGGCCATGAAGTACGTTGGATTGACCTGCGTTACCGAACCAAAACACACTACGCGTTTATTGCCATTGTCCATCTTGATGAAGATCTGAACATTATCGATTCTTACACCGGCTGGGAATACCGGGAGCATAAGATCGAAGAGAAGCTTACCCCATCAGAATGGATGCTTGAACGAACACACTAAAAAAGCAATGCGAACATGCCGCATTGCTTTTTCTTATTTCTTCTTTTTTCCCGCGCCGGACTTCGGCTGCGTTTGCATTTTACGAGATAACTGGTTCATTTGTTTTTGGTTCAGATTCATCCCCATTGAACGGGCGATTTGCTGAATTTGTTTTTCATCCATCTGCATGTTTGTCATCTGATTTTTCAGGTACCATACTCCAAGTGCGAAGCCTCCAGCTAACCCGAGAATCAGCGTTAGAACAGGGGTAATATACTGCCACATAACGATCTTCCCTTCCCTACGTAATTTTCCGGCAATCAAGTCATATTTTACTTTGCTTGTACATGCATGTCAAAGAATTCTTAGCAGTATTATGGAGCATAAAAGTGTTGTGTATAGTATGTACCGTATACACCGACTCCAATTTTCTTGAATTTTGGATTTAGGAGACTTTTGCGATGCCCTGGGCTATTCATCCAACCGAATACGGCTTCGATGCTGTCTGTGTAACCCATCGCAATATTTTCTGCCGCAATCGTGTACCGAATATTTTCTGCTGCCATCAAATCAAACGGAGATTTGCCGCTGTGAGTAGAATGAGAGAAATACTTATATACACTCATGTCCTTACTATGCTTATAGGCAGATGTAGCCGCTTTATCGCTCCAGGCAAGTTCACCAAGTTTGTGCTTCGTTCGCTCACCATTAGAAAGCAAATACACGCCGCGTGCCGCATCTTTATTAACCTGCGCTGTATCGGTTGTATATGTCGGAATAGACGGCTTTTGATAATACACATAGCGATAGCTAAAGTAACGCTTATATACGAGTTCCGCTGGATTGACAATCCGAATTCCAAGCAATTTCTTATGATCGAGCGTATCATAATACGCAATGATAGCCTGTGATCCGCTTTTGTAGAGGACTTTTTCCTGCCCCTTGTTCTCAAATGTAAACTTCGCACCAAACAAGTCCCACTGTGGTGCAGCCTCGTAGCGCAGCTTCTTCTCAACTGCACTGCGCGTACTGCCAATGTTCACACCACCTAGCGACATAGACGGATGACTTGTAAAGATCTCGATAACCTTACCATCACGAAATCCAATCCAATATGTATCATAAATCCACCATTTTGTCTGGTTGACCCCGACAAGTGTGGAACGGTACGCCCCAAGCTTCTTCTTTACCGAATCCCAGCGCTCGCCCAGACTAACCTTAAAGCCGCTTGATGTAGCGGTGGCAACACTTGCACCCGGCGCCTCTGCTTCCGCGACTTTCTCTGGCATCGCGTTAGGCTGTATGAGCGAGGAAACCTGTCTTTTCCACTCGTCTGCATTCCATACTCCAGCGGCAGCTCCGAACATAAAAGCTACTGTCAGAGCAAGTGCTGTCAATCCAGCCTGTTTGATGTGTCCCATCGTGTGTTCACTCCTTCTTGCTTTTTGCGTTCTGCATACGGCAGTCACACGGAGAAAAAAAGCGTCCATTCCTTACACAAAGATAAGGATACAGGACGCTTGCTACATCAAAATGGTACCACTCCAAAGCGGGAATGTCCATCAGACACGAGATTTATTTTGCAAATTCAGGAGCAAAGTCACGCGCTTTTTGCTCGGCTTCTGCCAGAATGTCTTCCGCTTTATCCGGTGCTGCCGCCATACCTTCTACAACAAGATGGTTGTAATCAGTAATGCCGATGAAGCCCATCACACCACGCAGATATTTGTCTGCGAACTCGAATGCAGCCGCTGGACCTTGTGAATAAACGCCACCTGTTGATTGAATGTGCAGGACGCGCTTGCCGCCCGCAAGACCTTTTGGACCTTCTGCCGTATACGCAAATGTTTTGCCTGCGATTACGATGTTATCGATGTATGCTTTAAGCATTGGTGGGTAGCTCAAATTCCACATCGGTGTCACGAAGATGATTTTATCCGCAGCCAGGAACTGCTCAAGCAGCTCATTCATGCGAGCCAGTACTTTTTTGTCTTCTGCTTCCAGTTCGATATTTTGTGCAGAACGACCCCATGCACTTAATACACGCTCGTCAATTAACGGGATGTCTTCTTTATACAAATCAAGGTATTGAACCGTATCATTCGGTGCCTGTGTTTGATACGCATCAAGAAAAGTTCGACCAAGGCGCAGGCCATATGAAAGTTCCACTGGTTTCGGGTTAGCAGTTACGTAAAGAACAGTTGCCATCGTTGATTCTCTCCTTTTATTTCAAATCATTATTACTAACTTAATAATATATCATTATCTTTAGTAAGTAAAGAAGAATTTATTATCCCTTCACTTCTTTAATACTGTACCCAATTTTCCCACTCGTCATTTCATTTACTGCCGTGATCCAACGATTCTAACCCGCTTCCAGCTCCCCAACCGATAATACAATACCGCGAAGCCTGCACTTAGTAAGAAACTTACCCCCATGCCGTATGCAATTCCCGACTCTCCCAACCAACGGGAGAAAAGGGCACTTAACGGATAGCGAAGAACCCAAAACGAAATAAAGTTCAGGACAAGTACCGCAAGCATCGCCCCCGCTCCTCGAATGACACCGTTCAACACAAAATTAATGCCGAGGAACGGATAGAACAGACAGACTGTGCGCAAGTAAGCAGCGCCGAAATGAATAGCGGCTGGGTTCTCCACAAACCATCCCAGCATAGCAGGAGCAAATACATACACTACAACAGCGATAATTGCTGAAATACTCATAATCAGCCCAATCCCACTGCGTGTCACACCATTCACCCGCTCCCATTTGCCTGCACCAATATTCTGGCCTGCCATACTAGTAACAGCTGAGCCGAGTGTAAGAATCGGCAGCATAATCAGGCTATCCATCCGCTGTGCCGCACCGAATCCAGCTACCACATCCTCACCAAAGCTGTTTACGATACTAATCACCGCCATCATCCCGCCCGAGATGAGCATCATCTGAAGGCCAGCGGGAATACCCAATCGAAAAATGGTGGCTGCATATTGTTTATCCGGACGATGAGGCTTCGTAAACGGTATTTTCCCCGTACGCTTTGTGTAAATAAGGGCATACACGAATGACAACCCCTGCGATAAAATCGTCGCAGCCGCCGCACCGACAACGCCCATATGGAAGCCTGCAATAAACAACGGGTCAAGTACAGTATTCAAAATAACTGCTGCAAGTACAAATCGGATCGGTGTCCGACTGTCCCCAAGCGCACGTAACACAGTCCCGATGAAATTGTAACCAAATAGAAAAACAATCCCGAGTGCATTCACCTGAAGATACTCGGTGGCTAGCTTATGAATCGTATCCGGTGTCCCAATCCATGTCAGGATATATGGAGACAACACATACCCGATAAGACCAAGGCTAATCGCCAGAAGCGCAAATACGACAACAAACGCATTCAGTGATTCTTGCAGGCCGCGTTCATCTCCTGCTCCCTTGCGCTGTGCCAGAATGGTCAGCGTTGCCCCGTTCATCCCGATAATAAAGGATAAAATCGTAAAAATAATTGTCCCCGATACTGAAACGGAAGCAAGCGCATTAGAACCAAGCAGATTCCCCACCCATAGACTATCAACAAACTGATACGATGCTTGTAGAACATTCGTTAAAAAAATCGGCAAAGAATACGCCACCATCTGGCATAAAATATTTCCTTCTGTAAAATCAAACCGGCGTACCGCCATGCATTCCCCTCTCCTTCTCTCACACCCCCATCTTATCATGTTTAGTATGTATTCAACATTTCAGAAGCTCACTTCCCGTTCATTAAAAAACACCACCCTTTATCTAACAGCAAGATAAAGGATGATGTTTTTTCGCTTAAGAAATACCAAACAATTAACTCGATAAGGTACATTCGCTCTCACTTTGTTTAATATATACTATTCTTTGTTCTAGAAGGGTCAATAATATCCGATACAGCAAGATAAATATTTGGCGGATATTCAGCAATCCGATGACACAAGTACAAGTACCACTCCTCCCCATAAGTTAAGTATACCCTTGTTTTATAACCATCGTCTTTTAACTGTTTTATCAAATCCGGTCTAATTCCATAAAGCATTTCCACTTCAACATTAGGGCTGTTAAGATAACCCAATTCCCTTAGTTGACTAATCAGCTTTTCATCATGGGTAGCAATTGAAATGGGTTGATTAGCTTTAACACAGGTTTCCACGAATTGTAGATATCTTTTATCTAATTCCTCAGACCGCGGATAAGCAATTTCTGAAGGCTCCTGGTAAGCTCCTTTAACAATCCGTATTCTCCCTTGATAATTCAGCAATTCATTTATATCCTCAACAGATCGCTTTAAGTGGACTTGCAGGGTAATCCCTACATTAGAATGAGATTTAGCAATACGCTTATAAATATCCAAAATTTGATCTGTCTTTGCAGATTCCTCCATACTTATCATAAGATAAAGTCCCTTTTGCTCAGCCTCTTTTGCTATTTCATCCAAATACTCAAAGGCAATATCAGGATTCATACATAAACCAATATGAGATAAATCAAAAGATATAGTGGATTGAAAGCCATTTGAATCTACTTCCTTCATAAGTTCAATAAATTCATCCTTAGCTTTACGACATTCCTCTTCTGTTGTCGTGTTTTCACCTATGTATTCAAGAGACACGAGGTATTCTTTAGATAATAGCTCGTTTGCTTTTACTATCGCCTCTTTTCTTGTTTCCCCTGTTACAAAACGTTGAGAGGCTCGAAGAAATAACGAATACAGGTCTTTTGATTGTTCAATATAAGCCTTTATTTTCTCGTTCCTGGCAATGGATTTTAGAGCCTGCACAAATTCTTTTTCTCCTGTGGAAATCATTTAGAAACACACCTTCCGCTTGAATTTTATGAACTTTCTTTTTATAAACTATCATGTTAAAGTGGTTTCAAGTAGAACCATTTCTAATCAGTTTTTATAGGTCCACTTTCTTGTGAAAAGGAGTTTATTATGCTTTGGCTTTCTATTGATAGAAACTTAGATGCATCCCTGACAAGGCAAGTTTATGAGCAAATACGATTTCAAATTTTAAATGGGATTATACATGTAGGAGAGAAATTACCATCAACAAGAGAGTTGGCTTCTGAATTGAAAATATCGCGAAATGTTATTTTGGATGCCTATGACCAACTGTTCGCTGAAGGTTTTATCGAAGGAAGTCGCGGTTCAGGAACCTATGTTTCTGAAGGGACATTTTTAGAGGACACAAGTAAGTATGAACTTGTTGTACCTCAGCAGGAGGAAAGCAGCGAGGAAAAGACAAGCGATTTGATTGACTTTCGCTCGGGGATTCCAGCATTAAACCTTTTTCCGAAGAAAAAATGGTCGCAACTTACCCAACGAATGCTAGCCGACCATAACGACTTTATTTTTGGTTATGGTCATCCAGAAGGACGAATGGAGCTTCGAGTGGCGCTATGTAATTATCTTCATAAAACAAGGGGGATTCGTTGCTCTCCAGAACAACTCGTTATCACATCTGGTGCGACTCAAGCATTGTCCCTTGTGTCAAAGCTTCTTCTTACTAAAGGTGATGAAGTATGTATTGAAGATCCTATTACTCATGATATTCAAACCATTTTTCAACAGCCTGGTGTATCTCTTTACCCTGTACCAGTAGATGAATTTGGCATGATTACCGATATGCTACCTTCTAATAAAAAACCAAAGTTTATTTTCGTTACCCCTTCTCATCAGTTTCCACTTGGAGGTACATTGCCCATTCAAAGAAGAATCCAATTGATTCAGTATGCGAGAGAATCCGGGGCTTATATTGTAGAAGATGATTATGATAGCGAATTCCGTTACGCAGGACCTCCCGTTAGTTCATTACAAAGCTTGGAGCCGGAACGCGTGATTTATATCGGAACAGTTAGTAAAATATTATCCCCCGCACTACGAATCGGATATTTGATTCTGCCACAAAATTTAATTCACCATTGTCGAGAACTGAAATGGTTTAATGATCTTCATTCTCCAACTTTCGAACAACTAACGCTGGCTGTGTTTGTTAAAGAAGGTCATTTAGAACAACATATTAGAAAGATGAAAAAAGTATATCGAAAACGCCGTGATTTCCTTATTACTTGTTTACATGATTCTTTTTCAAAAGGGCTAAAAATTTATGGAGATTCGACAGGATTGCATATGGTTGCGGCATTTGATAATGTTCATTTTTCTGAGGAAACTGTACGTAAAGTAGAGGAAAGTAACATTCGTATTTACCCAGTTGAAAAGCATTCTATACGCAAAGGAAGACACCAAAATAAAATTATACTAGGATATAGCAATTTATCGCCTGATGAAATTAAAGAAGGAATACGCAGGCTTGCTATGTATGTTTAGTCTTTTAGAAAAACATAGGCAGCAAAGATAAGAGAAGGGATGAGCATATTACTTCATTATGCTCATCCCTTCTCTATACTGTTAAATTACTCCGCTACGTTCTAGATAAGCAATCACCTGATCAACTGATTGCTCCAGCGTCTGTCCAGTGGTCTCAACAATCAGCTCAGGCTGATCCGGCTCCTCATACGGGGAAGAGATACCCGTGAACTCCGGAATCTCACCTGCACGCGCCTTTTTATACAATCCCTTTGGATCACGTGCTTCACATTCTTCTAACGCACAACGTACATAAATCTCAATAAACTCTCCTTCTTCTACCAGCTGGCGAGCAAGCGCCCGATCTGATAAATACGGAGAGATAAAAGCCGTTAACACGATTGCCCCTGCATCAACAAACAGCTTTGCAACCTCCCCGATACGGCGAATGTTTTCTGTCCGATCCTCCGGGCTAAAGCCAAGATCACGATTGATCCCATGTCGAATGTTATCCCCATCAAGCAGGTACGTACGTAAATTTCGCTCATACAAACGCTGCTCTACCGCATTCGCAAGCGTCGATTTACCTGCACCAGACAAACCGGTAAACCACAATACCGCACTTCCGTGTCCATTCAACTTCCTCCGGTCTTGTTTGGTTACGGCTGCTGTGTGCCAGATGATATTCTGATTATGTTCAGCCACCTTTATACCTCCCCATGTGATGCTACTGCAATTTTCATACCGCGAATCAGCACATCGACAACTTCCCGGCGGCTAAATTCTGGTGGTGGTGCTTCACCATTACTGAGCATCTCACGCACTTTCGTACCGGAGAGAATCAGGCGGTCTTCCGCACCGTGCGGACATGTTTTCGTAGAAGCCATGTTCCCGCACTTTTTGCAATAAAAGCTATGTTCAAAGAAGAGCGGCGTAATACCGAGTTCTTCCGCTGTAAAATTACTAAAAATAAGCTGGGCATCATATGTGCCATAGTAGTTTCCAACACCAGCATGATCGCGTCCCACAATGAAATGTGTGCAGCCATAGTTTTTGCGAACCATCGCATGGAAGATCGCTTCACGTGGTCCTGCGTAACGCATAGCTGCCGGGAATACCGCTAAGAACACACGGTCAAGCGGATAATAATTCTCAAGCAGCACCTGATAGCTTTCCATGCGGATATCTGCCGGAATATCATCCGATTTGGTTTCCCCAACCAGCGGGTTCAAGAATAGACCATCGACAATTTCAAGTGCCGTTTTCTGAATGTACTCATGGGCGCGGTGCACCGGGTTGCGCGTCTGGAATCCCACTACCGTTTTCCAGCCACGCTCGGCAAATGCAGCTCGCGTCTCAGTCGGATTAAGATAGAACGAAGCGAACTGGTCTTTCTCCGGGCGATTCACAAGAGTAATCGAGCCCGCCACATATACATCCGGGCGCTCAAGCAGTTTCGCTACGCCTGGGTGAGCGGTATCAGCTGTGCCATATACATGTTCCGCTTCTTTTTGTTTATCCGGTGTGTACAATTCAGAAATCTCGATTACACCATATACCGTACCATTGTAGACGAGCTTTGCTTTTTCACCTGCTTGTAAACTTTGTGCTTTGTCCTCCGTAACAGGAAGTGTGATCGGTATGCTCCACACCGTTCCGTCCGCTAAGCGCATCTCCTGCACAACTCGCTCATAATCGGCTTTGTTCAGAAAGCCTGTTAGCGGGCTGAAAGCTCCGATTGCCAACAATTCCAGATCAGATAGCGCAAATGCATCCAGTTCAATTTCTTGTGTAATGGCTGTTGTGTTGTAAGAAAGATCAACTCGGTTTATCAGTTGACCTCCATGTGGTTGACTTGTGCTCATATTCTCCGCTCCTTCTTCCTTTATAAATGCAATCCGCATTCGGTCTTGCCTGTGCCGCTCCAACGTCCATCGCGGGAGTCTCCCCTGCCTTCTACTTGTTGCGTACACGGAGCGCATCCGATGCTCGGGTAATTTTGATCGTGCAATTTGTTGTACGGAAGCTCATATAATCGAATATAGTTCCATACGTCTTCCCATGTCCAATGAATCAATGGGCAGATCTTAACAGAATGAAAGCGATGATCCTGATTAATAAACTGTGTGTTTGCCCGTGTCGGTGACTGCTCGCGGCGCAAACCGGACAGCCAGGCGATAGCACCTGTCAGCACGTCTTCTAACGGTTTAATCTTGCGCAGACGACAGCACACATCAGGGCTGCTCTTCCACAATTCAGCTCCATGCTGTTCTTCCTGCTCAGCAAGGGTCAGATCCGGCTGCTTCATTTCAATCTGCAGCTTCGGATACTTCGCCCGCACTTCTGCAATCACGTCATACGTTTCAGCAAAATGAAGATTCGTATCAAGGAACACAATACGCGCATCCGGTTTAACCCGGCTGATCAGGTCAATCAGCACCATTCCTTCTGCACCGAAGCTACAGGCATACACCAGATCATCCTGGAACTGCCCATATGCCCATTTCAAAACATCAAGTGCGTCTTTGCTTTGAAGCTGATCATTCAGCTCCTTATACTGCTCCTCCGTAAGCGTTTCATACGATACACTCATTCTCAAATTCCCCCTCCCTGATCATGAACAGCACTTTTCTCCTGTCGGATGGTACGGGACAGACTGAGCAACCCAATCGTAGCCACAAATACGCTTACGATTACGATCAGCACGTATGGATTCGGCTGTAATAGCAGATTTACCATCGCATACGATACGACAAGCGATGTCACAGGGGACACGACCCATACCTTGATAATCTGGCGGATCACATTTTTCTGCCATAGACGGAATCCATTCTCCGCCGTGCCAACACCAAGAATAGCGCACGTCGTTGCCTGGACAAGCGGCACTGGAATACCAAATACAGACGCAATAATAACCAGCAGTCCACCTGTGAACGAGACGACACTTCCTTGAAGAAGAGAGAGCGATGTAATTTTCTTGCCGTTCGTCTCCAGTACTTTTCCACCGAGCAAAATTGCTCCCAATGCTACGAACAGGCCACCAATCCAGATACCTGCTTCCGTCGTCATAATTTTGGCACCGACAAGCGGACCGACGGCATTCGCTACATTGTTCATCCCGGCTGAGAATGCTTCAACCGCACCACCTGTTACCAGCAGATAACTAAGCCAACGCCGCCAGCTTCCCTGCCCCTGCAAAGCCGGCCACTTCTGCTCCGCTCGCCCAATCAGCTTGCCAAGTGTAAAGGCAATCCCAAATGCTACGATTGGAACGAGAATCCAGAACGAAATGATAACCGCTAGCTTGGCGACGAACACCTCCCGATAAGCAAGCCCAACTCCTACAATCGAGCCAACCGTTACTTCACTAGTCGAGAGCGGTATTCCCATCATATTGGCGAAAAACAGCGTTAGCGTAGCCGACGCAAGAATTACGATCACCGTCTGCACACTAAGCAGATGGGTCGGAACGATGCCGCCGCCAATCGTCTTCACCACTTCTCCGCCGCCAATCACGGCACCTAACAGCGCAGCTACGGCCACAATCACCATCGCCAGACGCTTATTCCGAATCGCCCCACCACCATACGCAGCGCCCATCGAAGCGGCGGTTCCGCTCGCTCCGATGTTCATAGCAAAAAACAGTCCGACTCCGATAGCAATATACGTAAGCATTATGCTTCCACCACGTAGCCGCGTCCCGGCCCTGCTAGTTTCTTCTCAATAATCGCAAGCTCTGCCACTGGCTTGTTCGGAATAAAGTAGCGCTCTAGCTCATTCTGTGCACTTTGAAATGCCTTTTCTTCATTTTCATGCAGGATGACAAGCCCCGCTGTTGTTCGATCCTCAAAGATTACTTCAAATTTGTACAGAAACACGGTTCTTCCCCCTTTTTCACCATCCGCGCTACCCGATCAGGTTACGCCAGCTGCTGAAGCACAGCTTCTACTCGCTCGGAGAAGGTTTGCGTTCCAACTCGCTGCGCGAAATGGAAGAAACTTTCCCCATCCTGCTTCTCTTCTTTATAGAACGCTACAAGCTGTAAGACGACATGCGGCAATTTATCCGCCAGAATACGTCCTTTTAGCTTCTCATTAAACTTAGCTTCCAGCCCTAATGTACCGCCAACAAAAACATCGAACGCCGCCTGCATACCATCGTCTGTCTTCACCAGCGCACCCTGGAATCCAATATCAGCAATATTCCGTTGACCGCAGGAATTCGGGCAGCCGATCATATGCATACGGATCGGTTCATCCAGCTCAATGTTTTCATCCAGGAAGGAAGCAAGCTGACGCATTCTTTCTTTCGTCTCCACAAGTGCAAGATTACAAAACTCGTTGCCCGTACAAGAAACCGCAAAGGCTGTGAACTGCTTCGGTTCCGGAGTTAGACGCTCAAGTGCACGTTCTTCCAAAAGTGCCGCCACATTCGCATCCGGAATATCTGTAAGCACAATGTTCTGGGAATTACATGTGCGAAGCGAGCCGTTACCGTACTCATCTGCCAGACGTGCCAGTTCTTCTAATTCATTTGCATCCAGACGGCCAACCGGAACGGAAAGTCCAACATAGTTCAGCCCTTCCTGACGCTGTTTGTGAACACCTGTGAAATACCCTGCATTCCAGCCGATTGTCCGGTCGTCTCCGGCTGTTTCCAGCTCACCTGTTTTCTCTTTCAATACAGACAGGAATTTCTCAGCTCCCCAATCTGCGACAAGAAACTTAAGTCGCGCATGATGGCGCTTCTCACGGTAGCCATAGTCACGGAAAACTTCCGTAACCGCAACCGATACGTTGACCACTTCCTCTGGACGGATAAAGGCGTCCAGCTTTTGTGCCAAATACGGGCGTGCTGACAATCCACCGCCGACCCAAATATGAAAGCCGATCACTTCTTCCCCATCGATCACTTTCGAAGCCGGAGTAAACGCCAGGTCATTAATTTCAGCGTGACCTGCATTGTACACATTAGATGAAATAGAAATCTTATATTTACGCGGCAGATTCGAGAAATCACGATTCCCAAGGAATGTATCACTCAACTGCTGTACAAGCGTTGTTGTATCAATCAACTCATACGGATCGATTCCTGCCAGCGGATTGCCGACAATCGTCCGCGGACAGTCTCCACATGCTTCAAAGGAAGACAACCCAACCGCCGCCAGTCGGTCAAAAATGTCCGGTAACTGCTCTACTGTCAGCCAGTGAAACTGGATCGCCTGCCGCGTTGTGATATCAACGAGATCACGTCCATAATCACGGGCAATGCCTGCAAGCGTACGCGCCTGCTCCGCAGACAAAATGCCAGATGGAATTCGGACCCGCATCATGAAGTACCCATCGCTTTTTGGCTTCTGCTGATAAACCCCTGCCCATTTAAACAAATCCATGTCTTCTGCTGGAATGGAGTCAAATCCATTTTTGGAAAAGTTGTTTCGGATATCCTCAATAATATCCAAGCCATCTTTTTGAAGCTTCACAAGTTCCATCTTGTTCAGCTTCTCCTTATTCGCTTCCCATACTGGTGTGTATCCCATCGTCATCTCCCTTTCTTCTATTGAATATGTGCCGAGCCAGCTGCGGCTGCGACTTGCGGCAGGCGGCGTATCAGCCCCTGCCCGCTACTACTATTGCGAACGATGTGCTGCTTCGATTCGAACCAAGCCAACTTCTCACGTAGTTTGACTACATCACCCACGATAATAATGGCCGGGGATGTAAAGCCCGTGCGCTTCACATCATCCACAATGGTCGCAAGCGTGCCAACGAGCGTATCCTGCTGATCGATATATGTCCCCCAGCGAACCAGTGCCACGGGGGTATCATCCCTACGGCCATGAAACACCAATGCGTTTACAATCTCCGGCAGATTCCCTACTCCCATATAAAAAACGAGCGTATCAACCGCTGTCGCCAGCTTTTCCCACTCAATCGTTGGCGACTTTCCTGCTTTTGCATGACCGGTGACGATAGCAAACGATGAGCCATGCTCCCGATGTGTCACCGGAATACCTGCATATGCCGGAGCAGCAATGCCTGCTGTCACACCCGGAACAACTTCAAACGAAATGTTTGCTTCTACACAAGCTTCCGCCTCTTCTCCCCCTCGCCCGAATACGAACGGATCTCCTCCCTTCAGTCGTACGACTTGTCGGCCTGCTTGTGCATAACGCACCAGTTCCTGATTGATCTGCTCCTGCGGCATACTGTGATTGCCTGATAATTTTCCACAGTACACAAGCTCGGCTCCGTCCCGTGCATATGTCAGCAGATGAGGATGGACGAGTCGGTCATATACAATCACATCTGCCTCTCTAATCAACTCTGCACCTCGTACCGTGATTAACTTTGGATCTCCAGGGCCAGCTCCTACCAGATATACTTTTCCTTTCCGCATCTGTCTCCCTCAATTCTTCAAGTATTTTTATGAGATTAATCAGCTTATAACGTACAAAAAGCCCTTCCTCGTAAGAGAAGAAGGGCGTAATCACCATAATGGCGTTCCCTTCTTCCTCATCTTCAAGCGTACGCTACTGGAATTGGCACCGTTCAAACCACTGCGGTTTAATGGTTGCCGAGGCATCATCGGGCCAGTCCCTCTGCCTCTCTGGATAAGAAAGAAGAATTCGTATTCGTTTAGTTGGTTTTATAATTGAATCTGATTATATACGCACTTTTTAGAAACATCAAGACTTTTATTTAATTCATAATTGATAATATTTAAGTCATATTAGACTTAAAATCTGCGTTTTTTGCGTGAAAACTCTTTGTTTTTCTTCTTTTTTAAGTTTGGCATCATTATTGCATAGTTTTATATTGCAATTACACATATAGGAGGTCCTTACCCATGTCTTATAAATTTGCCAATGTAAAAACACCAGTGCCAGGCCCAAAAGCACAAGAGCTTCTCAACCGTCGCCTACAGTACGTTCCAAAAGGCGTTAGCTATGGCATTCCTACATTTGTAGAACGCGCGGAAGGCGCACTCCTTACTGACGTAGACGGCAACACATTCATCGATTTCGCAGGCGCAATCGGTACAATTAACGTTGGTCACTGTGCACCAGAGGTAGTTGAAGCCCTGCATGATCAAGTTGATAAATACATTCACACAGGCTTCAACGTAATGATGTACGAACCATACATCGAACTCGCAGAACGCCTGGCAAAACTTGCACCAGGAGATCATGACAAACAAGTTATGTTCCTTAACAGTGGCGCAGAAGCAGTAGAAAACGCGGTTAAAATCGCTCGTAAATATACAAAACGCCCGGCTGTTATCGTATTCTCACGCGGTTTCCACGGTCGTACACTGCTGACCATGTCCATGACAAGCAAAGTAAAACCGTACAAATACGAATTCGGTCCGTTCGCATCTGAAATCTATAAAGCACCATACCACTACTCCTACCGTCGTCCAGAAGGCATGACAGAGGAAGATTATGACACATACATCCTCGACGAATTCAAAACATTCCTGAAAGGCGACGTTGCACCAGAAATGGTTGCAGCCGTTGTAATGGAGCCTGTACAAGGTGAAGGCGGCTTCGTCGTTCCATCTAAAAAATTCGTACAAGGCGTAGCAAAAATTTGTAAAGAGCACGGCATGTTATTCGTAGCCGATGAAATTCAAACTGGCTTCTGCCGTACAGGTAAAACATTCGCGATTGATCATTTCGATGTTGTACCAGATCTGATGACGATCTCTAAATCATTAGGTGCAGGTCTACCAATCAGTGGTGTTATCGGTCGCAAAGAAATCATGGACGCAGCAAACCCAGGCGAACTCGGCGGCACATACGCAGGAAGCCCACTCGGTTGCCGCGCAGCACTGGCTGTACTTGATATGATTGAAAAGCACGACTTGAATGCACGTTCTAACGCAGTTGGCGCTAAAGTTATGGATCGCTTCAACCGTCTTGCTGAGAAATACGATATAATTGGAGATGTGCGTGGCCTCGGCTCGATGTGTGCCATTGAATTTGTTACGGACCGTGCAACACGCGAACCAAACAAAGACGTTGTCACTCATCTCGTTGCTGAAGCTAACAAACGTGGACTTATTACATTAAACGCTGGTCTGTTTGGCAATGTGCTTCGCGTATTAATGCCAATCGTGATCACAGATGAGCAGCTCGAAGAAGGTCTCGATATCATCGAAGAATCACTCGAAGCCGCTGTGTCCGCGCTACAAACTCGCTAATCGATCAGACGAAAAGGAGCCTAAATCATGACTCAAAACGTAGAAAAGAAACACCTGTATCTTGCAGGCCAAAAGCAAGAAGCCTCTTCCTACAAACAGCTCCGCTCCCCACATACTGGGGAGGTCGTTGCTGACGTGGCCGTTGGAACGCGCGCGGACATGAAAAAAGCGATCGACCATGCAGCAGAAGCAGCAAAAGTAATGGCAAAAATGCCGGCTCACCGTCGCGCTGCCATTCTTCAGGAAGTATCCCGTCTGCTCGCTGAGCGCAAAGAAGAAGCTGCACGCATTCTTTGTCTGGAAGCCGCAAAACCTATTACTGTTGCACGTGGTGAAATTGCTCGTACAATCGAAACGTATCAGTTTGCAGCAGACGAAGCACGCCGCCTGCATGGCGAAACCATTCCACTTGATGCATCTGCTATGGGGGAAAATCGTGTAGCGTATACCGTTCGTGAACCACTTGGTATCGTCGGTGCGATTACACCATTTAACTTCCCGTTCAATCTGGTTGCACATAAGCTTGGACCTGCATTCGCAGCCGGTAACGTTGTTGTTTTAAAACCAGCCGATCAAACTCCGCTGTCTTCTTACTTCATCGCGGATTTGTTTGAAGAGGCAGGTCTGCCAGCAGGTGCTCTCCAGGTCATTCCTGGACCAGGTAGCGAAGTAGGCGATGAGCTGACAATTGACCCACGTGTGAAGCTCGTTACGTTCACAGGCAGTCCAGAAGTCGGTACACTAATTCGCCAAAAAGCGGGCCTAAAACGCGTTGTGCTTGAGCTCGGTTCGAACTCCGGTCTCATTATCGACGAAGGCTATGATATCGATCGCATTGTGAAACGTACTGTAACAGGTGCCTTTACATTCATGGGACAGGTGTGTATTTCCCTGCAGCGCATCTACGTACATCGTTCACTGTATGATGGCTTTGTCGAAAAGTTCGTAGCGGAAACAAACAACCTTCGCATCGGCGACCCGCTTGATGAGAGCACAGACATCTCTGCACTGATCTCACAACGCGACGTAGACCGGATTGCTGAATGGGTAGAGGAAGCTAAAAAACTTGGCGCACGCGTGCTAACAGGCGGTACAGAAGGCAACATCGTGAAGCCAACCACTATCGTCGATGTTCCACCTCATGCTAAAGTAAGCTGCCAGGAAACTTTTGCACCGGTTGTTGTCATCAGCCCATATGATGAGCTAGATGAAGCAATCGATGCAGTGAACGATTCCCGTTTCGGATTGCAAGCTGGCTTCTATACGAATGATATCGAACGTGCTTTCTATGCATCGGATCGTCTTGAAGTAGGCGGCGTAATGATTAACGACTTCCCTACTTTCCGCGTTGACCAAATGCCATATGGCGGTGTAAAAGAAAGTGGAATGGGACGCGAAGGCATTAAATATGCAACAGAAGAAATGACCGAAATGAAGCTGATCTGCTTTAACCGCAACCGCTAATCGCGAAGCGCTTGTCAATGACGGCGCCCTGCACATAAAGGAGACGTCTCATGACAACAAAGTTTGACCCTGCACCATTTCTTGACCAATTCGCTCTAGGATTTTGTCACCTTAACCAGGATGTCCTTCAGTACAATGATCGGATCAAGGAATGGTATCTGATGAATGGCTGGACGGTGGATACGCTTGCCGGGCATATCCATCGCCGTCTGGCACATGGTGATACGCAGTTTGCACTGGATGGATATCTCTGGGAAGGGCGAGTTTCTGCTGAAACTCACACTTCTGTATGGGTCGTATTTCCACATGAAGCAAAAATCTTACATGAATCAGAAGAATACGCACATTTATATGCTGAGTTACAAAGCGTATTCGATGCTTCGTATGACGAGATTTTCGTAACGGATGGTGCAGGCTACACTGTTCGGGTTAACAGTGCGTGCGAACGTAATTATGGACTTACGGCCGAGGATATTATTGGCCGACATGTAAACGAACTTGTCGCGGACGGTATTTTTTCACGCTCTGCAACCCTTGATGTTATCAAGAAACGAGAGCGTATTAACCTCATTCAAGAGACCCAGAACGGACGGAAATTGCTGGTTACCGCAACGCCGGTATTTTCATCAGACGGTGAAGTCATTCGTGTCGTTAGTAACTCGCGTGACATTACCGAGCTTTTGCACCTGCGTGAACAGCTAGACCAGCTGCAAGAGAGGGTCGAAAGTTACGAGGAAGCACTACACAACCAGGAAGCGTCGGTTGGCATGACACTAACCGTACGCAGTCCAGCGATGTTGAAAATTCTAGCCAAGGTAGAAAAAGTGGCGCGAGTAGACAGCACGATTCTTCTGCTAGGTGAATCCGGTGTCGGTAAAACACATCTTGTTCACTATCTGCATAACTTGAGTGCACGCCGAACCGCACCACTTCTTTCAATCAACTGCAGTGCCCTACCGGAATCACTCATTGAATCCGAACTGTTCGGCTATGAGTCCGGTGCATTCTCGGGCGCACTGCAGAAAGGCAAAAAAGGATTGTTTGAGGCGGCAAACGGGGGTACACTGTTTCTTGACGAAATCGGAGAACTGCCATTAACTGTACAGGCTAAGCTGCTTACCGCCCTGCAGGAACGAAAGTTTTTCCGCGTTGGAGGAACGACCCCTGTTCATGTAGACGTACGTATTATCGCCGCTACGAATCAGGATTTAAAACAAAAAGTGGAGGCCAAGACGTTCCGCAGCGATCTCTACTATCGGTTAAATGTGATTCCGATCACAGTTCCCCCGCTGCGTGAACGACGGGAAGACATTGTCCCGCTAGCCTTAAGCTTCCTAAACGAATTCAAGGAGCAATACGGCATCGCCAAGCGTCTTACTCACACAGGTGCTGAAGAACTTAGGCGAGCATCCTGGCAGGGAAACATTCGGGAGCTGCGTAATTTTCTTGAGCGCCTGGTCGTCACTGTCGACGAGGATGAACTAACAGCGGCACATATCTCAGGTGCCTTAGCCGATGAACGCAACGAAGAGCCACTTGCTCCGGTAGCCACCCTGCCGTTGAAAGAGCAGCTTGACTGGTACGAAGGCCAGATTGTGCGGCGAGCGTATGAGACATGTCGCAGTACGTATGAACTCGCCGAGCTGCTGGGCATTAGTCAGTCCAGTGCGGTACGAAAAGTGAATAAATACGTAAAGGAACTATAAGATGCGCGTCACAATACACGGGAAACAAGCATCGGAAACGATGGACATACATGTAGACCGCTCCCATACGGTCGGCTCCATTATTCAGATTATCCTTGCGATACATCCATGGTTGTATCAAGAGATTCCACCCGGTCGGGATCGGAACTCTCTTGAACAGATTATGACCGTTCGGACATCTGATCAGCCCACTCTTATGTTTGATGATTCTGTGGAAAATGATGTTGAGTTAGAAATAACCTTTCATGATATTGTAGAACCATAATCATCACCGGGCGGATACATTCCGGTTCATGATAAACGAATAATTGCCGATTATAAAAGCACCGGGGAATCCCGGTGCTTTTACTTTATTGTCACTACTTTATACCCATAACTTATGCTATAATTTAATTAGACAGAAAATTTAGTTATTATATAAGGGGGAGTTTTATGAAGTTTTCAAGCATTAAACTACGTACGATGTTTTCTATTCTTCCGTTAACCATCCTCACACTTATTGCTCTTGTTTTCATCTCTTATTTTTATTCCCGCTCCCTCATTGAACATGAAATTTCCCAGAAAATGAATTATGAACTAGACAGCGTCAGTACAGCTTTGCAAAACCGGATTACGGCTCACAGCAAGGTAACAGAAGGACTAGCTCGTTCTATCGAAGTAAGCACTACCACCCTCACGCCAGATCAGTACATCGCGATGCTTAAAAATAATGTAGGGATAAATGAAGATACATTCGGTCTTGGTGTTTTCTTTGAACCATACCGATACCGTCCCAACCTTAAATACTTCTCGTACTATGCGTATCGCAATAACGGCTCGATCTCTCATACGGACGAGTACAATACAGAAGCATACAATTACCCTAATCAAGAATGGTACAAAACAGGTAAGACCTCTAAAGATTCTGTTGCTTATACCACCCCCTTTTTTGATCCTGTAACCAAGTCTTCCGTGGTCACCGCATCCGTTCCGCTTTATGATCGCAACAAAAACTTTATCGGTGTAGCAACAGGTGATATTCATTTAACGAACTTGCAAAAAATCGTAACCGAAACAAAAGTCGGGGCTACCGGATGGGCATTTCTTCTCGATGAAACCGGTACTTATCTCGCACAACCTGATGCAACGAAAGTAATGAAAACAAAATTAAATCAGGATACAAATACGTCGCTAGCCAAGCTATCCAACAGCATGCTTACCGAACAAAGAGGTCGGGCTTCTTTCACCGATCAAAACGGAACAAACGAATTATTCTTTACTAAAATTCCTCATACAAACTGGGTACTCGCTATGGTGATGCCCGAAAAAGAACTGTTTGCCCCCCTACAATCGCTGCTTAGCCGCTTACTGATCATCAGTGTCATCTCCACTCTTGTCATTGTGGCCGTTATTTTACTATATAGCCGCTATATTACATCCAATATTAAAACAATCAATGACGCTTCTCTTGTGCTGGCAGAAGGAGATTTTACACAAGCAATTGCCGTTAACTCAAGAGATGAATTTGCTCAAATGGCTCAAAACTTTAATAGTATGACCGGAAAAATACGTGATCTGATGGGTCATGTATCCAATAACTCTCACCACGTAGCCACAACTGCTGAACAGCTGACAGCAAGCGCAGAGCAGACAAGTCAGGCAACTGAACAAATTGCCGCCTCGATTCAGGAAGTCGCTGTCGGAGCTGATACCCAATCACGAATCGTATTGGATACAAACCGCCTCGTAGAAAGTGTATCGGAACAAATGAAGCTTATCACACAAAAGATCGAGGAGGTAAACGGAGCTTCTCATCATGCAGCCGGTACTTCTACCACAGGAATTAAAGTCATGGAAAACATGCGGAAGCAGATTACAACTATTCATGATAAGGTCCTCCGCTCTTCTGATGTCGTGAATTCCCTCGGACAGAAGTCAGAAGAAATCGGCAATATTTTATCATTAATTACATCAATCGCTGAACAAACCAATCTCCTTGCTCTTAACGCTGCCATTGAAGCAGCGCGTGCTGGAGAACATGGAAAAGGCTTCGCAGTTGTAGCGGATGAAGTACGAAAACTAGCCGAACAATCGGCCAATGCAGCCAGTGAAATCCATACACTGATTGCACAAATCCAAACAGAAAGTGGAAATGCAGTAGAAGCTATGCAAGAAGGAAGTACAGCCGTAAACGAAGGCATCACGATGGTCAGCAACGCTTCCCATGCTTTTGAAGAAATTCGCACCGCTGTTGGCGGTGTATCCACTCAGATTGAAGAAGCTACTGATTCATTTATAAAAATCCAGTCTGGCATTACCCAAATCGTCCAGGGTATGAATGACATGACTCACACATTTGAACGGGCTGCCCAGAATACTCAGCATGTAGCCGCAGCTGTGGAAGAACAGACTGCTTCTATGGAAGAAGTCGCCAGCGCTTCTACTGTGTTATCACGATCAGCAGAAGAACTGAACGAGGCTGTAAGTCGTTTTAAAGTCTAAAAAAAAGAGAATCGGCATGCCGATTCTCTTTTTTCATGCTATTCCTGACCGCTCAAGCGCTGCAATGACAGCACCGTATGATCCACAATACTCACAAGATCTTCTACGTTATCCTCGTTAATTTTACGTCCAAAATCAAGCGTAACTGTATTCTCGTACCGAATCGGTCCTTCCGCAGGATCATATACAAAAGACAGAGACTGCCTAATCTCCGGACGATTCCCCCATACGCCTACAAGTACATTCCGAATGTCCTCACACTTAGCGGGGCTGTCTACGTACAACGCAAATGACACGCGCAATAAACAACCGAGGCGCTCAATTGGTACAAGCTCCAGAATTTCTCCTGCGAGATCAGATGCACTTGCAAGTAATGTCATACGCGCAGCCGGATTCTCGCTCCCTTTTGTTTCTCGATCCTGGAACTCAATCTGGTATTCACGGGACATCGTCGCCAGATCTACACGATCTTTCCTTGCTGTTACTAGGATAGCACCCGCAAGGTCAAGATCATACACCGCTCCTTCAAGGGCAACTTTCATATTCTCATAAATCGTTGGATCAAACATGGTCTCTCCTTACCGCGACCGCTGCTTCAGTTGCTTACGCCGCTGTTCATCTTCCAACGAATTTTTCGCCGCGATTGCATCATAATCAACGCGCAGATTACCACGAACAGTCTGCGTAATCGCAGTCACAATCCCACCGAAAAATACAATTAGAACGATAACACCGATAATAAAAAACATAATCATCGTTGGGCTTGAAAACATAACCTCCACACATAATCCCTCCTAATCTCTTCTGTATCTTCTTATTATACCCTACTTTCCGACTTACTTAGAATTTCTCAGGATGAAACACGCTTACGCACCACAAACGCCAGGGCTTCATTATCAAACGCCATCAGCACGTTCAGTAGTGTGCCGGTTTCAATTTCACCTGCTTCTTCTTTTGGTACCGTTAACTCCAACATACCAGCAAGCTCAGGTGGAACTCCCTGATCCGGGTACGCTTCTCTGTATAACTCCAGCGGATCAAGATCATGGTTTACACACCACTGCGCAAAAATAAGCACCATCGCATTTGTATCGCGACGATAACTATCCGCAAGCTGTCCCCCCAGATCTTTTTGTTTATCTTCCATCAAAATTCCTCCCTACTGTTCTCCATATCATTTATGAATACGACAAATGCTTCCTGCCCATTATAAACAAGAATGCATCCACTGTCACAATACCACTTTCTAGAAAATGTGATATAATGTAGGAGTAACGTGAAAGGAGGATGACCACATGAATCTATATGTGTGCCTCTCCTGCTTTCAAGTAAAGCAGGGGGATCTCTATCGTGTCGACCTGAATATATGTGAAAATTGTACCCGGCTTTCTGAAAACGTTACCATTGAATCCACACGTACAAATGATGATTCGTACCCATCAGCGAGGGGCTGCTAAAGCAGTCCCTTTTATAAGTCAAAAGGAGACTATAAACGTTTATTATGGTAAAATGCTAACTAATTAAAATATATAATGAGGTGAAGCATGAGCTATTTTCGTCGCTCAATCCCAAATAGTTTTACACTCGGCAACCTTGTATGCGGAATTTTTTCGCTGACATTTGCCATGAACGAATATTACCGCATGGCCGCGCTGTTGATTCTTCTGGCCGCTGTATGCGATCTGTTTGATGGAAAACTCGCTCGCATGTTAAAAGTAGACAGTCCGATGGGGGTCGAGCTTGACTCGCTTGCAGATATTGTGAGTTTCGGGGTTGCTCCAGCTATTTTAATGCATACAATGTCAGAGCCTTCCTTTCTCGTTACACTTGCGTTTATCGCCTTTCCAATTGCAGGTGCCTGGCGGCTTGGCCGATTTAACATCAAACCAACAGTTGGGTACTATATGGGGATTCCGATCACCTTTGCTGGACTGATAGTGGCTTTCCTGGCCCTTTTCTCGTTTTCCAGCCCGATTCTTACCCTTATCCTGGCGATTTTGATGGTTAGTCCGATTCGCGTCCCTAAGCTATAATAAAAGCCTGACATACATCTTACAGAAAAAGAGTATGTCAGGCTTTTATTCGTTCTATATTTATGCTTTTACGCTGGCCAGCTCATCCTGACAGCTCTTGCAAACTAATTTACCTTTGAAGGCTGTTACATCTTCTACAGAATCACAGAATAAGCATGCTGGCTGATACTTTCGTAAAATTACCTTCTCCCCTTCTACGAAAATCTCCAAACCGTCCTTTTCTGCAATTCCGAGCGTACGACGTAATTCAATTGGAAGTACCACACGACCTAGCTCGTCCACTTTACGTACAACACCAGTAGCTTTCATCTGTTACCCCTCATTTCCTTGTTTTGTTATTTTTATCATATATCATATAATAAATGGAATAAAGTGCAAATCATGCATATGTAGAGAAAGTCAACGGAATAAAAAGTATCATTTTGTCGAACATTGTCTATCATTATTTGTTTATGTGATGATATGATACACAAAAAGCGACTCAGCGAAAGGATTATAGAATGAGAATCAATAAATTTATGAGCGAAACCGGGATTTGCTCGAGACGTGAAGCAGATAAATGGATTGAAGCAGGGCGTGTCACGATTAATGGGGTACGAGCTGAACTTGGCAGCACAGCCGAACTAGGCGATGACGTTCGCATAGATGGCAGGCCTATTGGGGCTAAGAAAGCGTCCATCTATATCGCTCTGAACAAACCCGTTGGCATTACATCCACTACCGAAAAAAAAGTTAAAGACAACATTGTTGATTTCGTCAACCATCCAGAACGTATCTTTCCTATCGGACGGCTCGATAAAGATTCCGAGGGTCTAATCTTACTGACGAATGATGGCGATATCGTTAACAAAATTTTGCGTGCAGAGAACAACCATGAGAAAGAATACATCGTGACGGTGAACAAGTCGATTACCCCCGCCTTTGTAAAAGGAATGTCCGAAGGCGTCCGCATTCTTGGTACCCGGACGAAACCGTGTCAAGTAACCCAAATCAGTGACCGTGTCTTTCGTATCATTCTTACCCAGGGGTTAAACCGTCAAATTCGACGCATGTGTCAGGCATTCGGCTATACGGTCGTTAAGCTGCAGCGCATACGCATTATGAACATCACACTTGGCAACCTGAAAATCGGACACTGGCGCAACCTAACAGCCCGTGAACTTACGCAATTAAACAAGCAACTCTAGGTACATATAACAAAACAGCCCTGTAGCATCACGTTTTACATGCTGCAGGGCTGTTATTTTTTATCCGCACTTCTTAATAAGCTTACCAACCTTTTTGACCACTTTCTTCGTAGATTTCGCGGTGACAACCTCACCTTTCCCGACGATGACAAATTGTTTTTTCCGGCCAAGCTTGCACATCGATTGACAACCCATACAAAACTTTGCATCCGGTACAAGTTTCGCAAGCTTTTTCCTCAACTTCTTCACATCATCTGTACATTTCGGACAAATTCGCAGCTTCATTGTCATCCCGCTTCATCCCTTCGAAGAATTGTGGTGAATACCTGTAGTGTATCACAAAAACAAAATATTGATAATAATTATCATTTCGCAAAAAAATATTTTGTATTGAAACCTTTTTGGCTTATATGCCGTCAAAAAGAATGGGATCCCAAACTACACTACTGCAAGGATGTGCAACAATCATGAAATCAACAACATTATGGAAAGCAGCTTTATTCACAACACTTTTTGCTACCACTACAACTTCGGCGTATGCGATGTACATACCTGATCAAGAAAAGAACAGTACGCCCCAGTACACCCAGGGACCTACTGTTATGCTAGCAGACTATGCGGCAAATGGGCTTACACACCGTCTTGTTATAAACGGAAAAGGCTATGCACCTGAGCAAACGTCTATCTATACGAGCCACAATCAAATTATGGTTCCTGTACGCACGATTGCAGATGCACTTGGATTCACACTAACCTGGCATAAAGAAAACAATACGCTTGAGCTTACGAAAGGAAACCAATGGTTCCAGTTCAAGATTGGTGCAGATAATTACAACATTGCCAAAATGCCTGTTACGCTAGGTGTCGCACCAGAACTTACGAACAACAAGACATACGTCCCTCTTTCGTTCTTCCGTGATGTAATCAAAGTAAATGTACAGGTTGATGAAACCGGAACGATTTCAATCTCTGACAAAGCAGAAGAAATGATGAAACACGGTGTAATTACAAGCATCGACAAATCCCAAATTGGAATCAATGGATTCACACACGGTTTGAATCTGAATATTACAGACTCCACCATCATTTCAACAACTGATGGCCAGAAGCTTTCATTCAAAGATCTAAAACTCGGAATGGATGTAGATGTTCGTACAGAAAAATGGGCTACCTTAAGCATCCCACCAATGACAAACGCGGTACAGATTACGGTCAAAGATGCTACTATGAATGAAATGCTTGGCACAACAGGAGAAATCACAGACGTACAGGATATACAGAACGGCATGAAGCAAATTACTGTAAAAGGAACGAAGCTATCCGAGCAAGCACAAGATACGATCGTGCTGGTCGTATCCAACAAAACAAGCATCATCGGTACAAAAGACAATCAACCCGTTTCGATACAGGAGCTAAAAACTGGTCAAAAGCTCCATGCATTCTACGGTCCGATCATGACGAGAAGCCTGCCACCAATTGGCCAGGCTGCAAAACTGATGATTGAAAATTAAACAACCATACATTGATGGTGAAAATTTATAGAAGGCTCAACCTCCAAAGTGTACGTAACACTCCGAAGGTTGAGCCTTCTTTTTTTGTAGATATCCCGATTCGTATCGATCGATTCGTAATCCTCCTACATACGAATAGTTCTTTTGTATTTGCTATACTCGCAAATCCGGTTTAAAAACAAAGTTTTCATTACTCATTGCCTAAATATCAGAAATTTATAATAATCTTTAAGACTCCCAAGATTTGAGACTTACTCCATTTACCAAATTAAATTCGTAAACAGTATTATTTTTATGTCCGTGAAATTATAATTATTTAACAAATGAAAAAGGAGGGGGAAAATGTACCGAGTATTAGTTGTCGACGATGCGCTTTTTATGCGATCAATCGTAAAAGGATATTTACTTGAAAATAATTTCGAAGTTGTAGCCGAAGCTCAAAACGGAAAAGAAGCTTTAGAAAAATATAAAGAAACGTGTCCGGATATTGTAACGATGGATATCACGATGCCAGAAATGGACGGGATCGAAACGATTAAACAAATTAAAAAGTATGATAGTAAAGCAAAAATCGTCATTTGTTCCGCAATGGGTCAAGAAAACATGGTAATTAAAGCCATAAGAGCAGGAGCATCCGATTTTGTTGTGAAGCCTTTAGATAAAGAAAGAGTGCTTGCTGCCATTCATAAAGCACTCACCAGTGACTAGACAAACAAAGAGTCTCCCTTCACTTCTGACTACTACAGCTTGTATACGATTCTGATCACTCCCCCTTTGGATTTCAATCCAGAGGGTTTTTATTTTCACCTTGTACGATGCATTTTCAGGAATTTTTCATTTGAAAATGATATACTCTATTTCACAATATACTGATGGGATATAAGTGAAATAAGGAGGAACTAAAAGCAATGTCACAACCGAAGCAACCTATCATACAAAATCGAAAAGAAAGAACGCGCGTTTTCTTGGCACTCGGTATTACCCTTGCCTTTCTAATAGTAGGGATTTGGTATACGTTTCATTCTTTTTCAGACTCTTTTCATACGCGATCTTTCAGGTACTTTTTTAAGGAATTCGGCTCATATGCACGGATTGGATTTTTCATTGTATTAGCTCATTATGTCCTTATGTTTATTCTTCGGAAACGATATGTAGATGGCATTGGACAAATCAAACAACTTGTTATTTCGCTTTCACGAATTGCCCGTCAACTGCATGTTCCCGTAGCAATTATAGCGATAGGGATCGTACTGATTCACGCTATCGGAGCTCTGTTATACGGATTTACGTTCGACTTTACAAATACTACAGGGCTGCTTTCTCTTTTAGTTCTTCTTCCGTTAGCCATCTCTGGAATTTTTCGATATAAAAAAATGGATCGAAAATGGCATTGGGGACTTGGATTAGGTTTTGCCGTACTTTTTATGGCTCATTCGTTTTTATAATCAACTTTTCAAACTGAATACAGCAAAAAAAGCCCCCGGCATAGGTGGGCTTTTTTTGCTGTATCAATCTTTTGGATACGCGTACAGGAAAGGTAAACCTGCTTCTCTGAAAGTAACTATTGTCCTACTTTTACAGCACTCGCCTGATTTACAATATCATGTAGCCTTTGTTTTGCTTCCTCTACGTCCATCTCAAGTTGAATAAGCAGACTTAACACACTATCTGTGTTCGCTTGCTTTTTGAGAAAAGAGAAAACAATTGGCTTTTCATGCTTAAGAACAGTCATGATTTCTACTGTTGCTAACACTCCGTTCGACGTTTTACTTCGTAAGAATAACTTTAGAAAATTCCTGAAAACAACTAAGTGCTCTAACTTATCAGGGTATTTCTCTAGCAATAGAAAAAACTCTCCTACTGCTCTTCCAAGATCCCATCCTTCACTTTTCATACCGTTCTCCTCCTGATAACTGGTGGGTATATCTAAAGATATAAGCCCGTGCAGCTTTGCACTATTACCTTTCTGGCAAGCTTCCCTTCCTCAGTAGGAATATATTAACACGAAATATAAAGTGGAAATAGGCGTAACATCATGCAAACATTGCAGTACATAATTTTATCCAGCCGTTGCCGACTTTTTTATGACTACTTTCACTTTTCAGTTTTGTGCTCATAGACTGCTTACGACACTACCTTACGAGAGGAGTTTTTCTTATGTATCAATATTTTGATTACGACTTCTACACATACAATCCGTATTCGTTTCTTCCTATACAGTATCAAACTCAATCATCCATCCCTGCAAATGCAATGTATCAGACGAATTTGCAGGCAGTTGTCCCTCTCTTGCAGCAAGCTGTACAAGGTGAGCGGAATGATGAGCTTTTTTATGACTACCTCATTCAAAATGCCCCATCCAATCAAGACAAAGAGATCATTACTTCTATTCGCAATGATGAAAGACGTCATCGACAGATGTTTAAGCAAATGTATTATTCCTTAACAGGACAAACGATTGAATCCACTGACAGCGAACCTTTTAAAAAACCACCCAGCTATCTTGCCGGTCTTGAGCAAGCCCTATTTGGTGAATTAAGCGCAGTCGAACTTTATCGTACCATTTACTTTACGATCCCAAATACCGTGTTTAAGAATATGGTATTTGAAATTCTAACAGATGAAATCAAACATGCCAGCAAATATAATTTTTTGTATGCTAAAAATAAGTAGTTGGCTTTTCCTTCTCGAACCGAAAATGATTCAATTTGATTCATAATCAACTGACTCGGACGCAAAATACAGACAATTCAGTGGTTTTCTGCGTACTTTTTAGTTGGCATATAACTTGCTTATATAATTACAGTAGGTTATCTCTACTCGAACTATCTGTTGGATTTTTAACTCTTTAGGAAGCGAGATCGCACCCCTTTCTCGCTTCTACTTTTTTAAAAGAACAAAGGTTGCAGAATTCCTGAGGAACTCTACAACCTTTTATTTTTTTAAGAGCCGAGCGGCATTTTATGCGGGGAGGGATGTTTGGCCACTAATGTGGTGGCTCGTGTAATTTCGCACAAAATATTTGCCAGGGATTGTTTATTGAAGAATTCTGCCTTGATAAAAGCAAGTCCTAAATCTTTGGATGCGTATCGAGGCGGGAGAGAATTGAGCGTTAAGGCGTATACATCTCCTTTACAGATGTCGCACTTACAGGGCATCTCTATATGCCCCCACTGCTCTTCTAATATTTGTAAGACGAGTTCTTCCATTACATTTACTACTTTCATGGTAGTCTCCTCCTCTTGTCCTTAGCCATATGAATCTTTACAGCAAACTGTTACCATCATTCATTTCATAATTATTGTTTTATTGTATATATTATACAGAAATATATATAGTTGTGTAAGACTATTAATGAGTGAATATTTGTATTTTTTCGTAATTATTTCGACCTAGTTATAATAAACCTTTTGGCAGTTGGTACCCTATCCCATAATATTATAAAATATCCCCCTAAAATAATAGATAAAACAAAATGACCACCATTACAGCAGGTAATAAATGCAATTGGTCAAATTGAGCGTGACGAAAAAATCTTGATACAAAAACAGGAAAAAGGTGCAAGGAATCAGGAATTCTCCTTTTTTCTCACACCTTTATCCACACGTTTGGCAGGGGGCTTTATTTTGGAGTTACAACTTTTTCACAAGCAAGCAAACTGATTCCACATGCGCGGTATTCGGAAACATGTCTACCGGCTGGACCCACTCCATTCGGTATCCTTTCGCCAGATATGCCGCATCTTTAGCCAGCGTCGATGGATTACACGATACATATACCATTCGCTCAGGCTTCGCACGCAAAATCGCATCAAGCAACGCACGGTCGCAGCCAGTACGCGGCGGGTCCACGACAACTACATCCGGACGCTCGCCTTGCTTCACCCACTGTGGCAGCAACTCTTCTGCCCGTCCAACATAAAACGTCGCGTTCGTAGTCCCGTTCAGTATCGCGTTCTGCTTCGCATCTTCAATCGCTTCTGGAATAATCTCGATCCCACGCACATCTTTCGCATCACGAGCCAGCCAGAGTGCAATCGTTCCAACCCCACAGTACGCATCTACCACCCGCTCGTTTCCAGTTAGAGCTGCCGCTTCTGCTGCCGCCTTATATAACTTGATCGTCTGTGCCGGATTCAGCTGAAAAAACGCCCGTGGCGACAAGGCATACGTCAGATCACCAAGCATCTCCTTAATATACGGTTCACCCCAGAGCGGTACCGTTACATCCCCAAAAATAAGCGATGTTTTTTTCAAATTAATATTATGACTAACGCTCGTCAGCTTTGGCAGACGCATGCGCAGCTCGGCTACAAGTTCTTTTTTACGCGGCAATTCCTTCGTTGCCGTGACAAAAATAAGCTGTTGCTCGCCCGTAGCAAATCCGGCGCGGGCAACAACTGTACGCACGATGCCTGTTCGTTTTTTCTCATTATATGGCGCGATATGCAGTTTCTCCAGCACATCACGAGCGGCCTGAACCATTTCATTCGTTGCTGGATGCTGCACCGGACAGCCGCTAATATCAACGAGACTGTGACTCGCCGGAGAATACAGTCCGGTTACGATTCGCCCATCCTGTATTCCTACTTGAAGCTGTGCCTTATTGCGGTAACTCCACGGCTCATCCATACCGAGAATCGGACGCAGCGAGATCTGATCTGTTCCCATATAGCGTGCGAATGCCCCCCGCACAATCTCTTCTTTTGCTTTCAACTGTGCCTCATAAGAAATATGCTGCATCTGACAGCCGCCGCACTCTTCGTACACCGAACAAGATGGCTTCTGACGCTGTGCGGATACTTGCTTAATTTTTTTGACGCGCCCCTCAGCAAATGACGGACCATCTTTTGTAATTCTAACCTCTACCACTTCATCCGGAAGCACGCCTGGGACGAATACCGCTTTCTTCTTGTAATAACCGATTCCTTCTCCATTAATACCGATTCGTTTTATGGTAACGAGAATCTCCTGACCGATACGAAGCTGTACCGGGCCTGTCTGATTCGGATTTTTTTTCTTCTGCATCGCTATCATTCATCCTTATTCCCTGCCGGGCAGGTTGTTCACATTGTATCGCTTCATTATAGCATACCAAAAACCCCGCAGGCGTCGATACGACCTGCGGGGTCCATAGCAGTAGTATTGTTTATTACATATACGAACGATGTTTTTGCTTTTCGGCGATAATACTCTCCTTCAAGCTTGTAAGCTTCTCCATGACTTCCCGCGAAGCCTCGGCCAGGTCACGCAGGCAGCGCTCAGCTGTTGGGCGATCTCCCCGGTTATAAGCCTGAACGGCTTCTTTAGCCAGACTGTGAACACGGGCATGCGGTGCTTCAATGGCTTGATACAGTGGACTGTTGCTGAATAAACGCTTCGCTTCGCCGTAGTACCATTTGCCAAGACGGCAGTCAAAATGAGACGCCACATCTTTCTCGTCAATTTTTTCAAAGCCAAGCAGCAGATTATACACCTTCCAGCGCCAGAGCAGGTGGTCAGTGATGGCGAGCTGAAGCAAGTCTTCCTGACTCATTTTCATATTTTTCGAGATCGAACGCACCCGATATTCATCGATCATCTTACTTAGCTGATAAACTGCTTCCCCGGTACGCCGTCCGATGGCAGCTCCCTGCTCAATCGCTTCGACAATATTATGATTGCGCGCCGTAATATCATCCGTCGCTGCTGCCTGTTCCTGGCTGATGGCTGCAATCTCGTCAAAGTGTCGACCAATTTCATGAATGCTTCCATTCATGTCTTTTAGATCATCTGATACATTCGCCAGCTTCTTAACACCTTCGTGCAGGCGGTTCGAAGATTGGCTCGTTACATTTTTAATCTCAGACGTAATGCTATGCAGTTCCTGCATATCATCTGTGATATGTGCTACCGATTTTTTTGTGCTATCTGCAAGCTTGCGCACTTCTTCGGCTACAACGGAAAACCCTTTGCCATGTTCACCTGCGCGTGCAGCTTCAATCGACGCATTAAGGGCGAGCATGTTCGTCTGGTCAGCAATGCTTTTAATCGCATCGGTTAGCTTGCTCATACTACTGACACGCTCATACAGCTGATCCACCTGGCCTGCAATCTGTACTTGCTCTGCATCCATCTCCTGCAAGGAATTCATGACACCCCCAAGTGCAGAAACTCCATTATCCAGCTTATCAATCGTATCTGTCGCATCATGTGCCACATTCGCAATCGAGCTCGATACTTCTTCTACCCCGGCATTCAATTCTTCCATCGCTGCGCTGACCGCAGCCGAATCTTTCATCTGCTGCTCCTGATAGGACAGCAAATCACGCACTTCGTCAATGTTAGCATTATATTCAATAATCGTTGACAATCCGCCAATAAAACTTTTCGCTTGCAGCTCCATATATGCCTCTACGACAATCTGCTGATCGAGTGTAATCATGCTTTCATATGCAAGAAGAGCATCTGTCATCACAGCTGGACGCTTTGCAAACGCTTGCACGATATGTGGAATAAACAATTGGTTCAACAGCGTAAATGCAGGAAAGAACCAGTCCGGTGTCAGACCAACCCGTGCATGCGCTTCCGCAATAGCACGACGCTTAAATACGTATTCAAGATCCAACTTATCTTCAAATAGGCTGATCATATACGCATAAAATGTCTTCTTTAGTTTTTGCGCATCCCCATGCTTCACCAATATTTGATGCAAAAACGGTACTTCATGCAAACGGTCATAAAATTTATCCACAATTTCCTGATGGTGCTTCTCAAATATATCTTTTAGACTATGCATAATTTCTTTTTGTATTTTTGAAATCCCCAGGAAGTCAAGCTTCTCCTTTAATCGTCCATCCGCTGAAATATCCGAATGATGATCGATATTAAAATAGCTATAGTTAGCCATCTTATCTTTCCCAAACATAATTTTCCCCCTCGATCTCATCGTATTTTTACATGTATCATTTCCTATTGTATCTTTTATTTTACCACTATTAGGAGACTAATTAACTAGATAATAAACAGATAAAACGACATTTTCCTGAACTTACTACCATACAGAGAATTGTATGTCTGCTACAATAACGAAATAGAGTATTGATTGTCAGGGGGATACATCATGTCGACTTCGACAGCCATTACAACACTAGAGACACTGGCAGCCATGCATCGTTGTAATGATGAAAGTCAATTATATACACAAATCGTGCACAATTTTGCACGCCTTCCTCACTTCTCCTGGATCGGAGTGTACATAGAGACAGACGGTCAGCCTATGCTAGCTGCCTCTTCTGCGGATACACCACTCGATTCCCTAGCTCGCCAATCAATTTTACAAATTCCAATTGAAACGGAAGAAAAAGATTACGGAAAGCTTACAATTATCGCTCGCCCATCATGTACGATTGATGAGGCTGATTATATGGGATTGATCCAAATCGGGTGTGAACTTGGTAAAAAAATTACGGCACTCCGCACATCGGAATGATTTTGTCTAACGCTTGAATCGTTTATAATGGGACAGAGGTGAAAAACGGATGACAACTTATCAAAAACAGTCCCTTCTCATTGCGATTCTTGGTGTCGCTTCCTTCATGGGTGTTGGCATTTCTTTTGCTCAACGTAACTTTCTTATGGCTATCGTTTGTGCAATTGTCGCTATCCTTGTAATCGGGATTGGCTTTATGAATAAAGCAAAACACCGAAAAAATGGAACATTATAGGTAGACAAAGTTTTCATGTTTCCACAATCCTGATCGAGGATGATCAGGATTTTTTTATGCATATTATACTAATATTCAAATGAATACTTGAATAATTAGAGGGATCCATATACACTGAAGCTACCATTTATTTACGAACAGGAGGATTTTTTATGGGTATGCATCATCACGATCACCCTAGTCATGATCATCACGGAGGGCACCATCACCATCATCACGGCGAGCATGCCAATGAGAATACTCTATTGTGGGCATTCTTTTTAATTGCTGGCTTCATGATTATCGAATTTATTGGTGGCTTTCTCACGAACAGTCTCGCCCTGCTATCTGATGCAGGCCATATGCTAAGCGACGCTGCCTCGCTTTTTTTAAGTGTGATGGCAATGTGGCTCGCACGCAAGCCTGCCACTCCGACGAAAACATACGGCTATAAACGAACAGAGATTCTCGCTGCATTTTTAAATGGTCTTACACTCGCTGTCATCTCGATTTACATTTTTATCGAGGCATACGATCGCTTTTTTGAACCGCAACCTGTTGCTAGTCTTACCATGATGCTCATTGCTGTCATCGGTCTGATCGTCAACATCGTAGTTGCCTGGATTTTAATGCGGGGCGGCGATACACATAATAACCTGAATGTGCGCAGCGCTTTCCTGCATGTCTTAGGCGACATGCTCGGTTCTGTCGGCGCGATTGCGGCAGGTGCTCTCATCTGGCTGTTCGGCTGGACAATTGCTGACCCGATTGCCAGTGTCATCGTAGCTACTCTCGTGCTCGTATCCGCCTGGAGAATTATTCGAGATTCTGTTAACGTGTTAATGGAAGGGGTACCAAGTGGCATGGACATCGATCGCATCCGACATGCTGTGCTGGAACTGGATGGAGTAGATGCGATTCATGATCTACATGTATGGACCGTTACCTCAAGCTTCCCATCACTTAGCTGCCATATTGTTATCCAAGATTACACACAGGCTGGAGATATTTTGCGAAAGGTCAATCAGTTGTTCAAAGATCAGTTTGGCATCAAACATACAACCATTCAAATTGAAGATGCCGCTATGTGCGCCAAAGGAGATATGTGCGATGAAGAAGATCACAAGCATTGAACCTGCCATATGCCACCTTCCTGCAGAAAAAATACACGGTCTGCGGGAAGACCTGGCTTGCCGCCCGATTGAGCATCTGGCCGCCCTTTTTAAGGGACTGGCCGATGCCAATCGCGTAAAGATCGGTTACATATTAACGCAACACGCAGAGTTATGTGTGCATGATATCGCTGATCTAGTTGGCATCTCTGTTGCCAATGCATCGCATCATCTGCGGCTGATGCGCACACTCGGCTTAACAAAGACACGTAAAGACGGTACAACTGTTTTTTATTCCCTAACCGATGATCACATCCATCGCATCCTGTTAGTAGGGATGGATCATATGGAAGAAGGGAAACATCACGAAAATAATACAAAGTAGGAGATTTACATGGACAAGCAACAACTATTAGCAGCCATCGAACAACTGTCAGACCGCGAGTGCAAGGCAATTGAGCGGACACTGACGGCGGTACAAAATATGAAAGAAAACAAATATCCCTTCCTCGGCAATTTTCTTAATGTGAGCGAAGAGATAAGCGAGAATTCCGATGTATTCGTCTGCTCCATGCCAATCGGACGCGAAGTGCTGAATCCGTATCGCATCGTATACGGTGGTATTACAGCAACACTTGCAGATATGGCAATGGGCTGGATGCTAGAAAAGCGTATTTCCGGGCAGGATAAGTTTGTCACCCTCGACATGCATACAAACTATCATCGGGCAGGTACAGGCAAGCGGCTCATTGCGACTGCACGGGTTATCAACCAGGCGCAGCAGATCTGGCAGATGGCGTGTGACGTACATAACGACCGGGGTGATCTCGTCGTGACCAGTACCGGTACATTCCTGCAGCTATACCGCAACCGCGACTAAGCCTTACTCTTCTCGATTTCTGGAAAGGGGCTACGATCATGAAACAAACCGTACAGACAAATGGCATTTCACTTGCGTATCATGAAGCAGGGCAGGGGGAAGCTCTTGTATTCCTTCACGGTTTTTGCGGCAGCTCTGCTTACTGGGAACGAATCGCACCCGAACTTGCTCGTACATTCCGGGTCATTACCCCGGACCTGCGCGGGCATGGTGCAAGTGAGGTAGGCGATGGCACGTATTCGATGGACTTGCTGGCAGACGATATTGCCGGGCTGCTTAAGGCACTCAGGCTTGAACAGGCCTATGTGTTTGGTCATTCTCTTGGTGGGTATGTGACGCTTGCGCTGGTAGATAACCATCCCGAGCTGGTAAAAGGATTCGGGCTCATCCACTCCACCGGACTGCCGGATGATAAGAAAGCGAAAGAAGTGCGGAAGGAAAGGGTAACACTTATCGAGGAAGAAGGCCTCGAGCCGTTCATCAATGATCTGATTCCGAGGCTTTTCACACCTAAAAATCAGGAAGAGATGAAAGATGTAGTGGAGCACACTCGCCAGATCGGCCTAGCCACCCCTCCAAAAGGAGCAATCAACACCTTACAAGGCATGGAAATACGCCCAGACCGGACGACTGTCCTTATAAAAGCAAAATGTCCCGTGTTGCTTGTCACCGGAGAAGACGACCACATCATTCCATCGGAAAGCACATGGGCTGGCGCACCCGAGCATGCTATGCGAGAAACATACTCCCACTGTGTTCATATGAGCATGTACGAAACGCCAGATAATCTGATCCATACCATTCAAAGCTTCGTGAAATGAAAAGAGGCAATCAGCATCGTATTATAGCGTGCTGATTGCCTCTTTCATTTTACCTTCGACTCTGTGTTTTGTACGTTTATTAAATTTTTACACAAAAAATATGGTTAGGGTACGTGATCAATTATATAATAAAGGCTGGCCAATAAAGACGTAAAACGGCTACTACTTATTTTGGGGGATACACATGGAACACTATTGGATTGCCATTATCCTTGGTATCGTGGAAGGCTTGACTGAATTTTTGCCAGTTTCCTCCACGGGTCATATGATTTTAATGGCGGATTTACTCAACTTTGACGGGGACAAGGCTAAAACATTCGAGGTTGTGATTCAACTTGGTTCGATTACCGCTGTTGTATTTGTGTTCTGGCGGCGCCTGCTTAGTCTGATTGGAATCGGACGTACACGCACGTACGGTCCGCAATTGAATTTGCTGCATGTAATAATCGCTGTCCTGCCAGCAGGCCTTGCCGGTGTACTGCTACATGACTTTATTAAGAAATATTTATTCTCTCCATATACGGTGCTTATGGCGCTGGTGGCGGGAGCGATTCTGATGATTGTAGCAGAGCGATTCCAGCCACGTATCACCGCACCAACAATTGATGATATCACCTACCGTCAGGCGTTTGGGATCGGCTTATTCCAATGTCTAGCGCTCTGGTCTGGTTTTTCCCGCTCCGGTGCGACAATCGCAGGTGGTCTGTTGCTTGGGACAAGCCATAAAGCGGCTGCTGAATTTACCTTTATCGTGGCGATCCCGGTTATGCTGGGAGCAACCGGACTGGACCTGATAAAAAGCATGCACTTCCTTTCAGCGAGTGATTTCGGATTTTTCGCAACTGGCTTCGTAACAGCGTTCGTTGTTGCCATGCTGGCGATTGTATCATTCCTGAAGCTTTTGCAGCGAATCAGCCTGACACCGTTTGCGATTTACCGCCTGCTTCTGGCAGCTGTATTTTATCTGTTTGTGCTTCGGTAACAAAAAAATCCAGGGACATGTTGAATCGTCTCTGGATTTCTTTGTTTTAAAAGTCTCTTCCTTTTCCTGAATCCGTGATCTCCACGAACTCCTCTGGATACGGTTCGAAAAATGTCTGCCTAAGCAAATACGGGTGCTCAAAGCGAATCACCCACGATTTCAACACCGAAAGCGGACTGCTCAGTGGCAGCTTCCCATCCCGGTATTTCTCCAGCAATTCCAAAAAATGACCACGTTCACCGGATGACAAATAGTCTGAGAAGTATCCCATAATATGCATCATCACATTAATGTTCGACGTAAAGCGCGGCGCACGCGCAAACAGTAGACCGAGATGCTCCTCGTAGGCGTCCAGCACCTCTTCGATTGACTTCTTATCCCGATTCGCCACAATGTTACCGAGCACCTTTAGCTCTTTCTGATTATACGCCATAAACAAATACTTGTTATCGCTTTGAAAATTAACCAGCACTTTCATCGACTTCTGTGTCTTGATGGCACGAAAGGTTGACAGCGTGTACAGCTTCGTCAGAAAATGCTCGCGAATCTTAAAGTTTTTCAGTCGTCCTTCATCCTCAATCGCAGCACGCGGAAACCGATCTGTGATTGCGCCTCCAAATAATCCACTGCTTTTATGTAAAACAGCTGGACGCTCGCCGGCACTGTATACTTTCACATCTTTTATCCCACACGAAGGGGAACGATTCTTCAAAATAAATCCATCCACATCCGACAAAGATGCGAGAAATTGATCAGCAAACTGCCCCATCTCATCTGTTACATCTCGGCCACTTGTCGGCTGTATCAGACGGCGATCCTCTCCGCTCAGTACCACACGAATGGTTTCGCGCGGCGTCCCCAGCTCGATCGCGATCTCCGGGCAAACCGGAATAAAATCGACATGTTCCTGTAACTTGCTGACAAATTCATCCGGAATCATCTGCCCATTATATCGACAAGCGTCAAACTCCAGACATTTGCTTACCACAATCGTTGGTCTGGCAAAATCCCGCACAATCTCCGCCGTCCTTTCTTTCTCTTTACTCTTCAATATAAAACGCGACTTCCGCCATCCCGCCTTCTACATTCACGATTTTCTCGAACCCTTGATTCAACAAGAACTGCGTCACATGCCAGCTCCGAACGCCATGCGCACACATGACAAAAATCGTCTGCTCCCGATCAAGTTCCGCAAGACGCTCAGGTACAGTATTCATCGGCATATGATTTGCTTTCTTAAGATGCCCTACTTCCCATTCGTATGATTCGCGCACATCCATAATATAACTTTCGTCTAGTGCCCCTTGCTTATACAAATCCGCAAATTCATGCGCAGAAATCGCATTTGTTGTCATGCTGTTTTTTTCCTCCTCATAAGTCCTGCATTTTTCCTTATCGCTATTATAGCCAGAGCGTACACATGATTGCCACTCTCGCTATGCTGCAAATGCGCAACGCAAGTAGAGACACGATACAGAACGTGCTACAATGGATGAAATACGCCATGAAGGAAAGGATGAACGGAATGAACCTGACAGAAAACACACCTGAAAATATTGAATATATGATCGAAGCGATCAAGGATAAGCTACGCATTGCAAATGCCAGCGCTGTAAAAGCATCTCACTTCGATGACAGTAAATACGAAGACCTCAAGGACATTTATGACATGGTTATGTCGCGCAGCCAGTTTAGTATTAGCGAAATGGAAGCAATCGTGACCGAACTAGGCAGTCTACGCAAATAAATTTTCAACAAAAAAGCAGCCATACAGCGGCTGCTTTTTTGCGTTCTACCTATTTATGCATATCAAGCCATCCCTTACGGCGGAACCAGAGGAACATACTTCCCCCGATGATCGCCATTACTGCCAATACAGCAAAATAGCCATACTTCCAATCCAGCTCAGGCATATTCTTAAAGTTCATTCCATACACGCCCGCAATAAACGTCAACGGAATAAAAATAGACGAAATAATCGTCAATACCATCATCACATTGTTCATCCGATAAGAGTTCACCGAGATATAGTTATCCCGCATATCTGCTGTCATCTCCCGGCTTGAATCAATCATCTCTGCAAGCCGCAACAGATGATCATAAATGTCCGTGAAGTACAGATGATGCTCTTTGAACTCTTTTAAACGCTCCGAATTCAATATACGATACAGCAAATCCCGCATCGAGCCAACCGTCCGCCGCAATTTCAGAAGATCAGCCCGAATCGCAAATACTTCATCCATCAGCTTACGCCCCGGTATGTGCCGCTCGTCTGTATCCAGCTCACTCAGCGCATCTTCAATCCGGTACACAGATGGAAAGTAATAATCGACCAGCTTATCAATCAGCAAATAGGCGATGTACACCGGACCACTGGAACGGCCCGAAGTCGATGCAAGGAACTTTCGCCGTACTTCATCAAGCTCATGTAGCGGCTTCAAATGAAATGATACGAGAAAGTTCGGGCCGACAAACATATCGACTTCTTCTACATCAAGCGTCGTTTGATTCAGCGAATGAAGAACGAAAAACAAGTAGTTTTCATAATAATCGAGCTTGGGGCGCTGCAGGAAATGCAAACAGTCTTCAATCGCCAGCGGATGAAAACGAAAGTATGTATCTAACAGCTTTGCTTCGTCTTCTGTCGGCACATTGAAATCAACCCAGTACCAGTCTATGTCGGAAGCGGACAGGCACGAGAGTGGAATATTTTCGAGCAACTCTCCAGTTGTCGTTATCGCAAGCGTCGTAATCACGAGTTAGTCTCCTATTCTATATGCCTCTTTCTTATTATTGTATGCCCACCGCCTATTCCTTGCAAATACACAGCGGGAACATCCCTGTCCCCGCTGTGTATTTTCCTATTTATTCACAACATGAATCGCATGCCCGAGTGCTGCACAGGCCGCTTCGAGCCATACCTCACTGATTGTCGGATGCGGGTGCATAGTCAGCGCGATATCTTCTACCCGAGCTCCCATCTCCAAAGCCAGCACTCCTTCCCCGATCAAGTTCGATGCGTCCGGTCCAACCATATGAAAACCGAGCAGCAGATGACTGTCTGCCTCTACAATCACTTCGGCCATCCCGTCGGCTTCTCCACTCGCAAGTGCACGTCCATTCGCACGTATCGGGAACTGACCCACTTTCACAGCATATCCCTGCTGTTCGGCTTCTTCCCGTGTCAAACCTACTCCTGCGATCTCTGGCTCCGTAAAAATCACATACGGAATAAAAGGAGAATCCACCGCACTCGGCAGCCCACCAATTACTTCCGCTGCCACAATCCCCTGCTTGGATGCGCGATGCGCCAGCGCCGGGCCCGGTGTACAATCCCCAATCGCAAAAATATGTGGGCGGTTTGTCCGACACTGCTCATCTACCGGAATATAGCCGCGTTCATCCGTCAGCACTCCCGCCTGTGCAAGTCCGAGACCTTCTGTGTATGGTGTACGCCCGATTGTGACGAGCACTTTTTCACTTTCAATCGTATCACTACCAGTAGAAGTCTTTACATGCAGGTGTACCCGTCCGTTTTCAATTACAGTGTTCTCCACCCGTGTTCCCGTGTAAATGCGCATCCCCCATTGCTTGGCATGACGTAACACATCCTTCTTGAGCACGGCCGACACCTGTGGCAGTACCTCTTCCGCCGCTTCCACAATGGTCACCTGACAGCCAAGTCGGGCGAACGCCATCCCAAGTTCCATCCCGATATAACCGCCACCCATAATAGCCAGACTTGCAGGTAGCTCAGTCAGTGCCAGTATACTCGTCGAATCAAGAATATACTGCCCATCAATCGACAGAAATGGGGGAATCATCGGCCTAGACCCGGAGGCAATAATCGCCTGTTCAAAGCGATACGTTTCAAAGTCGCCACCTGTCTCCACACCAATACGGTCCGATGACAGGAACACTGCCTGACCATGTGCAATAGTCACACCATTTTTCTCACACAGCTGGCGCACTCCGCGATTGAGCTGCTCAATGATCTTCTGTTTATGTTTCTGCCAGGCGGTCAGCGAGAACTGTGCATCCCCCTGTGGAAGTGTAATCCCGATCTCGGTGAGTCGAGATAGCTTCGCATATTCCCCGGCAGCATAAATGAGTGCTTTTGATGGGATACAGCCCCGATTCAAGCAAACACCGCCAAGTTCTTCTTTTTCAACAAGCACAACTGATTTGCCAAGCTGGCCGAGCCGGATGGCAGCCGCATACCCACCCGGTCCACCTCCAATCACGACCACGTCTGTTTCTGTCGCCACTTCTCCGACTACCATCTATACCAGCTCCATAAATAGAAGTTCCGGATTTTCCAGCAACTGCTTGATCCGGTTTGTAAATCGCACAGACGCCACACCATCAATAATCCTGTGGTCAAACGATAGCGACACATTCATCATGTCGCGAATGACGATCTCACGGCTTCGTACAACGGCACGCGGCTCTATTTTATGCAGAGCAAGAATCGCGGCTTCCGGGTGATTGATGATCGGCGTGGCCTGCTGACCGCCAACCGATCCAACGCTTGTGATCGTAAATGTACCGCCGCTCATATCGGCCAGCGTTAATTTGCCCGTACGTGCTTTCTCCGCAAGTTCCCCAACTTCTCTGGCAATGTCAAAAATCGATTTTCGATCTGCATGCTTGATGACAGGCACGACCAGCCCCTGCTCGGTGTCTGCTGCCACGCCGATATGATAGTAGTTTTTCAGAACGATCTCGCCGGTGCTGTCATCAACCGATGCATTAAACATGCGGAATTGTTTGAGTGCAATAACAGTTGCCTTGATGAAAAACGGTAAATACGTCAGCTTCACACCTATCTCCTCAGCATGCAGCTTCATTCGGCTGCGAAGTGCGATCAGCGCATCCATCTCCATATCATCAAAATGGGTCACATGCGGGATAATGGTTACGGACTTTACCATATGCTCAGCGATTTTTTTACGGATGCCAGCAAGTTTTATTCGCTCTTCCGCTTCTTGCGGCAGGTTACTTGCTAGGTGCGGCGCAACGATGACAGGCTGTTTTACTTCAGGCGGCATCTGATCTGTGGTAACAGCAACCACCTGTGATTCCCTATCCTGTATCGACTCCGATTTTGCAAATCGGCGTATATCCTCCTCAAGTACACGACCTGCCGGACCGCTGCCTGCTACTTGCTCCAGATCAATCCCCAGACTGCGTGCCAGCTGCCGCACATATGGAGTTGCCAGTGCACGGTGAGTCTCGGAAACAGATGGTACTGCTAGAACAACGTTGGAGACCGAAGAAGCTACTTCCCTTTCCTCTGACTGTATCGCAGCCGTTTCCATTTCTACTTTCTCTCCCACCCCATCGTCAATCACAAACATGACCTGCCCGACATGTACCGTATCCCCTGCTGCAAACAACAGCTGCGTAATCACACCACTAACCGGCGCAGACAACTCCGCATTTACCTTATCAGTCTGCACTTCAACTACCGGCTGGTCCTGCTCCACATGATCGCCTTCTGCGATCAACCAGCGGGTAATTTCCCCCTCATGCATCCCCTCTCCCACATCAGGAAGCTTAAACTCTACCATAGCGTCCTCCTCACCCTCCTCCACTAAAATTGCATCGTGTCAATAATGCCCTGCCGAATGCGTGCCGGTGTCGGCATATATGAATCTTCCAATGTAAAAAACGGAACCGGCACATCGTATCCAGTTATACGTTTTACGGGTGCTTTTAAATAAATGAGCGCCTCGTCGTTAATCAGCGACGTGATTTCAGCACCAAGTCCGGCTGTTTTATGCGCTTCGTGCACGATTAGCGCACGTCCTGTTTTCTTCACTGAAGCAATAATCGTATCCAGATCAAGCGGATACAAGGAGCGAAGATCAATAATCTCACAGCTCCATCCCTTCTCCTGTGCGATCTGCTTCGCTGCCAGCTGGGCGGTGCGCATCATACTCCCCCACGCAAAAATCGATAGGTCACTTCCTTCCTCCACGATCCGGGCCTTGCCAATCGGAACGCGATACATCTCTTCCGGTACCTCTTCCTTGAACGCACGATACAGCCGGGTCGGTTCAAGGAACAATACCGGGTCCGGATCTTCAATCGCCGAGATCAGCAATCCTTTAGCATCATACGGCGTGGCAGGTACGACTACTTTTAAACCCGGTGTATGCACAAAAAACGTCTCCACACTCTCCGAATGCAACTCCGGTCCACGAATCCCTGCACCATATGGCGTACGAATCACAAGCGGTGTCGTGAATTGCCCTCGCGTCCGATGACGCAGACGAGCCGCATGTGAGACGACCTGCTCAAATGCCGGGTAAATAAAACTAAGAAATTGAATTTCTGCCACCGGGAGCATACCATTTAGTGAAAGCCCAATCGCGGACCCAATAATGCCAGATTCAGCAAGCGGCGTATCGACCACTCGCTCCGCTCCATGTTTCGAGAGCAGCCCTTCTGTCGCCCGAAATACGCCTCCGTTTACGCCGATGTCCTCGCCAAGCAGCATAACTCGCGGATCATCCGCCAGCTTCTGATCAAGCGCTTCAGTAATGGCCTGGATCATGGTGAACTTTCGATTCATACGTGTCCTCCCTCCTCATCCTGCAATGAGAGAAATTCTTGCCGCTGTTCCGTAATATGCCACGGTACATCCGCATATACGTGATCAAACATATCGACTGGACGTGTTTTTGGTAACGCTTCCACTTTAGCGAATGCCGCTTCGATTTCGTCCGTAAGCTTGTTCATAAGCACCTGTTCTTTCTCTTCCGTCCATAATTCTTTCTTTATTAGAAACTTCTGGAGCCGCTCAATCGGGTCACGCTGTTCGCGCCACTCTTTAGCTAGTACTTCCTGATCCCGATATTTCTTCGGATCATCCGCTGTAGTATGAGCGCCATAACGAAAGGTAACCGCTTCGATAAGTGTCGGCCCCCTGCCTGCCTGCGCCCGTTCGATCGCTTCTCTCACCGCCAGCCATACAGCAAAAATATCATTGCCGTCCACCCGTATGCCCGGGATGTCATACGCTGCCGCACGCTGGACAATCGTACGCGAGGCAGACTGCCGTTGAAACGGCACACTAATCGCATACCCGTTATTCTGACAGAAAAACAAAACCGGAAGCTGATAGACACCCGCAAAATTTAGTGCTTCATGAAAATCCCCTTCCGACGTGGCACCGTCTCCGAAATACGCGATACTGATTGCTCCCTCACCTTTTATTTTATTCGCCCAGGCCGCACCAGCCGCATGCAGCATCTGCGTCGCAATCGGCACAGACGGCGGCAAGATGTTCTTTCCAGCCGGACACATGCATCCTTCCATTCGACCCATCCAGTACAAAAACAAATTTTCAAGCGTCTGCCCGTGCGTCAGTATCGCCGCATGATCACGATACGTCGGAAACATCCAATCCCCTTCTTTGAGTGCCAGCGCACTCCCCACCTGCGCTGCCTCCTGCCCTTCAAATGGCGCATATGTCCCGATGCGACCTTGTCTCTGCAAAATGACCGCCTTGCGATCAAATGCACGTGCTCGTGTCATCTGCTCATACATGCGTACCATAAGAGCCGGATCGATTCTATTTTCAATCCCCTGCTGCACCTCTCCATCTGGTGTAATCACTTGAAACAATTCCGGAATACGAACATCTTCTAGACGACCCGTCAACGCTGCCGCACGAGCCCGCATATCTTTTTCAATCAACATAATGCTGCCTCCTTATGTGAATTCCGTATACCTGCCGAGCCTGCTGTATCGTATGCAAATGATCAAATAAATGTCTTGATACCACTGCCTCTTTATGCAGATTATAAAATTTATTCTGAATAATTTGCAAACGCTTACATTAAAAGATATATGCGGTTATGTATTATCGTCATAAAGAAAAAAAGAAGCAGAGAAACTCTGCTTCTAAATAAAACTGTGCTTTATGTATATTGCAAAGTAGATTTTCAAGACCCACACAGCTTTCCGAAACGGTCGGTAAACTCAGAATTGATAGATGCTATCAAAACATGCAGACAACATCTCTCGCCTTATTGGAAGAGCATACATCAATCTTTACCACTAGAATCACGCTAGAAGGATTTAGCTACAGCTATAAAACTGACCATGATCAACAAGAGCCTCTCCCGAATATATTTTACGGAGGGGCTCTTGTATCTTATCGTTTATCAATCGCACGGGCTACACGGTCACCAGTAAACTGAATCACCTGCACCAAAATAACGAGAATCGCTACGGTCGCAACCATCACTTCTGTCTGGAATCGGTAGTAACCAAAGCGAATCGCCAAATCACCAATCCCACCGCCGCCGACAATACCAGCCATTGCCGTGTAGCCAAGCAAGCTAATAATCGTTACCGTCAGGGCAAGCACAATACTCGGACGTGCTTCCGGCAACAATACCTCACGAATGATCAACCACGGACTTGCACCAGAAGCAATTGCTGCTTCAATTACACCTTTATCTACTTCACGAAGCGATGACTCAACAAGACGGGCAAAGAACGGAATCGCTGCTGCTGACAGTGATACCGATGCTGCACCCGGGCCAATTGTCGTACCAGCCAGAAGCTTAGTCAATGGAATAAGTGCAACAAGCAAAATGATATACGGTACAGAACGAATAATATTAGCGAGCGAACCAAGTACTACATTGAAAAAACGATTTTGCAAAAACAATCCCTTACTCGTGATAAACAGCAATACCCCTAGTGGAATCCCCACAACAAATGCCACACCAACGGATATGGCCATCATATAAAACGTCTCACCAAATGCCTTTCCGAATTCCGGAAGCAAGTCAATTAAATTACTAAGCTGCATCTGCTAGCACCTCCAGTCCGGCTGTACGCTGCCGGATATGTTCAATCGCACGAGCGATCTCCTGCGAATCACCAATCAGTTCCATAATAAAAATCCCCAGCGGCTCATCCTGGATGTATTCAATCTTGCCATGCAGGATATTGCCTTCTACATTGAATTTTTTCAGCACATCCGATACGACTGCCTTCTCCGCAATCTCGCCCTGGAAGTTGATTTTAACCAACGTTCCTTGTCGGTTTTCCACCAGTTTCTCCGGCAGGGTAAAATGCAGAACCGTATCGATAAAATCACGGGTCAGCGGCTGTACCGGACGAGCGAACAACTCATACACCTCGCCCGATTCAATCACCTTTCCATTCTGCATGACGGCAATGCGATGGCAGATCTCTTTGACCACTTCCATCTCGTGTGTGATCAATACGATTGTAATCCCGAGTGTACGGTTGATTTCTTTAAGCAAGGCTAGAATCGAACGCGTTGTGCTCGGATCAAGCGCTGATGTCGCTTCATCGCACAACAATACTTTCGGATTGTTCGCCAATGCGCGGGCGATTCCAACACGCTGTTTTTGACCGCCGGAAAGCTGTGCCGGATAATGATTCCCTTTGTCTCCAAGCCCAACAAGTTCTAACAATTCCGGTACACGTTTCTCAATTTCTTCTTTCGATTTCCCTGCAGCTTTAAGCGCAAACGCCACATTTTGCGTAACGGTCTTAGAGCTGATCAGATGGAAGTGTTGAAAAATCATACCGATTTTCAAACGCTCCTGTCGTAATTCCTTCCCTTTCAGCTCCGTAATGTCGACACCATCGATCAAAATTTTGCCGGACGTTGGGGTTTCCAGCATGTTCAGGCAGCGTAGAAGAGAACTCTTCCCTGCACCGCTATATCCAATAATCCCGAAAATTTCGCCTTTTTTGATTGTAAGGGTTACATCGTCGACCCCTTTAACTGTACTTTTCTTACCTCTATACTCTTTTGTCACCTGCTGGATTTCAATCATGATAGCCTCCCTCTCCCTTTTCTAGGTAGTAGCAAACAAAAAATGACCTCTTACCTGCCCGAAGCACATAAGAGGTCCAAAAAGGGGAAAAGCAAGACCTCTTATCTGTCGGACATGCGTCCTGCTGGAATTGGCACCAATTGAATCATCAACGGTTGCCGAGGCTTCATCGGGCCAGTCCCTCTGCCTCTCTGGATAAGAGAATATAAAATATGCCGTTTTGTTCGTTCATTTGCCTTGTGTTGCCTTGTTATTTAGAATTTTAGTTCAATTATTCCTACATGTCAAGTGGGTATTTGTTTTTATTTGGAGAGCTTTTTTGCAGTTTCGACCACTTGCTGAGCTACCGTATTTAACTGCTCAAGCGTACTATTAATTTCTGTTGTAGCTGAAGCTTGCGATGTAATAATCGGGGTCATACTTTGCGATAATTGCTGGAGTTCAGTCGATAGTTTTTTCATCTGTTCTAAAATGTCTTCAATCTGACTTACCGCGTCACCTGTATTCGTAGAAAGGTTGCGGATCTCTTTGGCTACCACTTGAAAGCTTCGTCCTTCTTCGTTCTGTGCCTTAGCTGCAATAATACCTGCATTTAACCCGAGAAGATTGGTCTGCTTTGACACGTTACGGATTACATCGACAATTCTTCCTGACTCATCTGTATGCTTTTTCGTTTGTTCTGCGGTAGTATTCATAATTTCTTGCGTAGAAGCTAATTTCTGAGCCATTATATTCACTTCGTTTACACTTGCAGCGATTTGTTCAAGAGATGCCGAAAGCGTCTCCGCCATCCTACCGAGTGCAAATTCGCGCTCTAAACTTATGCCCATTGCCATCACACCTACTACTTCATCCTTGTCAAAAAGCGGGAGACCAACCCCTCGAAATGGATGTCCATACTCAGGAGGCGCAACCATAGTTACAACTTTCCGCTGATCTCTTGCCATACCAAGCGCATCGTAGTCGAGTATAGGTTGTCCAAGTTGTACCCCCGCATCCAGCGTCTGAGACTTGGCGTAGTATACGTACTTTTCCTTATCACTAATCCCAATCATGATGTCTGCTTCATAAAATATTTTTGAAAGGATGGGCATTGCCTCTAAAATAATCTCTAACTCGTTCATATAATATGTACCCTCCCATAACTAGTTTTTTATTTATATAAAGACTATAAATCAATCATATCATTAGAATTATCTGACAAAAAGTCTAGAAATTAATAATCTTGTGAATAAATTAGCATCCTATTTTTCAGGCAGTTGTTTTGTTGACCTCCCTCTATAAAAAGACAGAATCGGGTATACTAGAAATAGAACCGATTGCAAGTTGAAAAGGTAGCAAACGCCTCTTCTATCTATTAATCATCTTGATGATGCATCTATTTTCACAAAAGGAGAAACACATGCTGTCCAATCAGCTTTCTAAAGAAACCGTCGACTTTATAGCGAGAGAAATCGCACAGTCCGTGGAACTACCTATTATCAAACTCGGATTACATTATCGGAATCAAGGACACGTCTATAATGTTACGGTCGATGACGCAGCCATCCATGGTATTGTCCAGGACAAGATGGCTCACCGTGTTTCCCTTGATCTTGATTTCTTGTCATACAGCTCATGCACCTGTCATAAGTCAGAACTATGCGAACATATCATAGCTGTCTTTTTTTATGCATATGCGGCCTTTTATAACCCACGTGATTACATACACACACTTGAATCGGCTGTGAAGCCTGCAGCGAAAAAAGCTGTCTCAGCCTCTCTCTCTCTTGAAACAGGCACAGTAGAACAGTGGCAAGAGCACATGCAAGACCTATATAGTCGTCAGCTTACGCATACATATAACCCGTTTCAATATATCTCAGACTGCCTGCCTACTATTCTGGCAAGCGCTAAATCATGGAACAAAGAAAGCAAGCAATTATATACGTTGTACACTCTGTTGTTTCTTCTCCAAAAAACCGAAGAAGCCAAGCAGCAGATTGCGCTTGCTTCGACATTCTATCAGTACCAGTACACGCTCGTTATAGATGAATTATTGGATCGTCTGTTTCACGTACTCAATACGCTCAATATCGAGCGACTGCATCAGGAGTACACACCATACCTAGAGCCATTCATTGCAATTCTTGCAAAGCTGTGCTTCCCGACCACTCATAGTCCAATTGACTGGCTCACTATCTATCGTTTTTTTTGGAACACATTGCTATGCCAGCCAGCATGGATACAAGCCGAAATTACACGCTTAACGCAGGAATTGAAAAAGAAAGACATGAACTCGCTCCAAAAAGATCACACACTACTTGCACGCGTGCACTTCTATGTACTTGCCGGACAGGATGAGGAAGCTTTACAGCAATGGGAAAAAACTGCTGCACAAAAACTAGAAAACTTACTGCACTATATTCATGTCTTTCATCAGTCGAACCAATGGGAGCGTATGCTTGTCTGGCTGCGCACACTGCGCCCTTATTTATCCAAAGCCGACCACGAAGAATTCAACTTCCTCTGTGAATGCTGGGCCGATACTGCTACAGAACTGCACATAGAAGAAGAATACCTCATGCTTTTGCGCTCGTTGCTGCCGCAAAGCACCCCTTTTTACATGCGCTATCTATTTGAAACTGAACGATATAAACAGTGGATCGACATACATCTAGCTCTCGGAGCATCTCCGCTGATGATGTATAAAGAAAGTCTCAGCAAAATCGAAAAATATGATAGCACCCTTTTGCTGCCGCTTTATCATCAAGCCATTGAACGCCTCATCCTGGAGAAGAAGCGGCCCGCTTATAAGGATTCTGTGAAGCTATTAAAAAAGCTACGAACATACTATAGAAAACTCAAACAGCAGCCAGTCTGGGATACATACATAACCCGACTTACCGAACGACATGCTCGCTTGCGTGCGTTTCAGGAAGAGCTGCAGAAAGGAAAACTTCTGCCTTGATTCTTACTGATACTTTCACCATTTCAAGCTGTTGGATTGAAAATCGTGCTTTTTTTGTCCGGGCAACTAATCAGAATGGGCGCCTGGTAGACCCTGTTACCCTTACATCCATTTTATTTAGCTGGCACGAGGCGTCCTACTACGGCACCTTCATCGAAACTGTTACGTATGACCGAACAGAAGGTCTGCTTCTCTCCCCTTCTGCTGCCCTGGACTTATTTGCCTCACCTGCTCCATTAGAGCATGCCACAATCGAATGGGACGAAGAGGCGAAAAAACTACTTGCTATAGCCCCCATTCTGAAGCAAGCGATTGCCGAAAAACAAATACAACCTGATTTTTCCAAATGGCAAAAAGGGGAGTTCGGCTGGAAACTTCTAACCTCGATCGAGAACACTCCGATCTTTCTTGATGCTTGGATTGAGAGTCTGCTTACAGAGTCAATCAAAGAAGATCACCCACTACTTCACACTGATGTACGAATGCGCGCACAGTGGGAGGAAGAAGACTGGCTGATCGCGATTGGCTGGGTGCAGGATGACACGCCGTTCCGCACCTGTTTGCAGGTAGAAGAAGGCGAAGATGGCCAGCACTGGTTTTTGCATATTCTGCTACAGGATCGTTCACAGCTGGAACACCTGTATACAGTCGCACAATCGGAACATAGCGATATGCCTGCTCCCCCTTACCCGGAACAATGGCAGCCGTACTATTCTCGCGTTGAAAAAGATATACGGAAAATTAGCCGCATCTTGCCATGGATTGAGGAGGCATCCGATCACACCCTTCGCCAAACACTGAACACCGAAGAAGCCTGGCTGTTCCTGACCGAAGGCAGCGAGCAATTGATCGAATCCGGTATCACGGTATTCTTACCAGCCTGGTGGGAACAAATCAAACAGATGAAGCCGCGTCTCAAAGCCCGCGTCGCCTCATCCGTCGGCTCTTCTCGCCATTCCTTATTCGGCATGGAACAAATCATGGAGTTTGACTGGAAGCTCGCTGTTGGTGATGTGACTTTATCCGAAGCAGAATTCCATGAGATCATCGAACAGAAGAAACATCTTGTCCGCATCCGGGGCCAATGGATTCAATTCGACGCCACCATGCTCGCCCAGCTACAAGCAATTATTAGAGAAGCTCAGACTGGAAAAGGCATGACATTTCGCGATGTGTTAACCCAGCACCTTCTGCCGTCAGAAGCACCCTCTTCTGACGAACTGCACGTCGACGTAGAATTGAATAAGCCACTGCGTACAATGGTCAGCCAGCTGTTACAAATGTCTACCATTCCTACAGTAGAAGCACCTACCTCTTTGCAAGGTGAATTACGCCCGTATCAGCTTGAAGGGATTGCCTGGCTTCTGTTCCTGCGACGGTTCGGACTCGGTGCCTGTCTCGCGGACGACATGGGGCTCGGAAAAACAGTGCAGTTCATCTCCTATTTGCTGCACGTCAAAGAAACAGAGGGCAAGCAGGCACCGTCATTACTCATCTGTCCAACTTCGGTGCTTGGCAACTGGCAAAAGGAGCTGCAGCACTTCGCTCCTTCCCTTACGGTGCATATTCATTACGGCTCCTCCCGAAAAAAAGGAGATGAGTTCATAAATGTCGCAAAAGATGTAGACCTTGTGCTCACATCGTATAACTTGTCGCATCTGGATGAAGACGATCTGCATGCGGTCACATGGAATACAATCTGCCTCGATGAAGCACAAACAATTAAAAACGCTCATACGAAGCAATCAAGTGCCATTCGCAGACTAAGTGGCTACCACCGCATCGCCCTGACCGGCACGCCGATTGAAAACCGGCTAACTGAGCTGTGGTCCATCTATGATTTTATTAATCCGGGTTATCTCGGCAGTCTAAGCGCCTTCACCCGACGCTTCGTGACACCGATCGAAAAGACAAAAGACAAAGTATTAATTGAAACGGTACAGCAATTGATTCGCCCATTCTTGCTGCGCCGGGTCAAAAAAGATCCAAAAATCCAGCTCGATCTGCCTGATAAATATGAAACGAAAGAATTCGTTTCTCTAACGGTCGAACAAGCGTCATTATACGAAGGCTTAATTCAGGACATGTTCACCAAAATCGAACAAGCCTCTCCGATGGAACGAAGAGGCCTGATTTTATCGACCTTAACCCGCTTAAAGCAGGTGTGTAACCACCCAGCGCTATTTTTAAAGGAAGGAAAAAATGCGGACTGGAAAGAACGCTCCCATAAAACAGAACGCCTTCTCACACTAGTAGATGAGCTTCGGCAGGAAGGAGATCGCTGTCTGATTTTCACACAGTTCGTCGAGACTGGGCATCTGCTGCGGGGTATTCTCGAACAAGAATTACAGCAGTCGGTTTACTTCCTTAATGGCAGTACACCAAAAGTGAAGCGGGATGAGATGATCGCGCGCTTCCAGGATGAGACATTGCCTGCCGATGCATCCTGTGGGATTTTTATTTTGTCCCTAAAAGCAGGTGGTACGGGCCTAAATCTCACCGCTGCCAATCACGTCTTCCACTTCGATCGCTGGTGGAATCCGGCAGTGGAGAATCAGGCGACAGACCGCACGTACCGCATCGGCCAGACCCGTCATGTTCATGTCCATACGTTCGTTACGATGGGTACGCTAGAGGAACGAATCGATGAGATGTTAACGCAAAAGCAGAACTTAAGCGAGCAAATCGTAGGCAGCGGAGAGAACTGGGTCACTGAGCTATCCACCGATGAACTGCGCGAGCTGTTTGCCCTGCGCAAAGAATGGATTGAATAAATGGAGGTGCTACTCCTTGTTTTTCATACAACGTGTGATGCGCTTTTTAGTCCCTTATAAGGGACTAAGCGCTTTACTATTCCTTGCCCTGATCATTGAATTAGCCTTCGAGACATTGTTACCACTTAGCTTTAAATTCATTATCGACAACGCAATTATACCGGGCGATTATCCAAAGCTAGTACTTATTCTCAGCTGTCTATTAATCGGGGCAATTCTCGTCATAATTGCTGGGATAAGCCGGGATTTTCTTTCCGCACGAATCGGAACCGCCATGATCCGAGATATGAATGTCACCATGTATGAACACTTACAAAAACTGTCCATGGACTTTTATGTCCGAACAAAAAGTGCCAACATCGTAGCGCGTTTTAATTCGGACCTCTCTGTTATAGAGAACTTCCTGATGCTTATTCCGTACGGAATTTTGTCGGTGTTAGGCTTAGTTTGCAACGTTATATTCTTGTTCGTACTTCAATGGAAACTTGCCCTGCTCGCCACCATTGCCCTGCCACTCTGTCTGCTCGGCCCCAAAATGCTTGGAGCTCGTGCCTCTGACAAGACCCTGCTGCTCAAAGAAACGCAGGCACAGATTGCTGAAGTCGTGCAGGAGAATGCAAGCGCACAACCCGTTCTAAAAGCATTCGGTCTAGAACGTTCTTCTATCAGCTCTTTTCATACGCTTATGGCTCGTTACACAAAAATCTTTACGAATGCCCATTTTTCCACGTTTCTCGTAGATCGTTCGACTAATATCGGCATTATCATTCTTAATCTTATCGTCATTTGCTCCGGTTCGATTCTCGCATTTCAAGGGTATCTCTCTATCGGTTCATTGCTCGCCTTTAATTCGATTCTGCTTAGCATTAGCACCCTGCTCGGTGGCATTACCTGGCTAGCTCCCCAGCTGATTCACGCTACGGCAGGAATGCGACGAATCGAAGCATTACTAGCAGAGCCCCCGACTCCTGATGCCGTGGCCACCCCTGCGCTTGCGCCGCTACAGCATGAGATTCGCTTCACCAATGTTACATTTGGGTATACGCCGGATCATCAAAACTTGAAGCAGATCAACCTCTCCATCCCAAAAGGAAGCTACGTAGCCTTCGTCGGTTCAAGTGGCTCTGGAAAGAGTACGATTATTAGTCTACTTATGCGGTTTTACGAACCATCCACCGGGGCAATCTCATTCGATGGTGTGAACATTCGTACGACGTCACTTTCTTCCCTCCGCTCCCAGATTGGAATTGTGTTTCAGGACAACTTCTTATTTAATACATCCATTCGGGAAAATATTCGGATGGGCAAACCAGATGCTTCTGACCAGGAGATTGAAGATGCGGCATGCGCTGCCGAAATTCACGACATCATTCTGTCATTTCCGGATGGATACGACACCTGTGTAGGCGAACGAGGCTCCATGCTTTCCGGTGGACAGCGCCAGCGCATCGCGATCGCCCGGGCCATTATTCGCAACCCTGCCATTTTAATTCTCGATGAAGCAACATCCGCGCTCGATCCGGCAACCGAGATGGCGATCAATCTCACCTTACAAAAACTGTCGCACAGCCGCACGGTTATCTCTGTCACACACCGCCTGGCATCTGTCGAACACGCAGACTGTATTTTCGTTCTGCATCAAGGTCAGCTGATTGAACAAGGAACCCATCAAGAACTATTAACCTTACCAAACGGAACATATCGAGATTCTTGGGACAAACAAAATGGCTTCCAGATGAGTGACAACGGCTTCTATGTGGAGGTTAAAGCGGAAAAGCTTAAAAAAATTCCGATTTTATCTACGCTAGATGATGAACTACTGCACGAGATTTCTCATTACTTCGTTACTGAATCGTACGCTAAAGATCGAGTTATCATTGAAGAGGGAGATTGGGGAGATCGATTTTATGTTATCGTACGAGGAAAAGTAGACGTGTTAAAAAATAAGGAGGGCGAAGAACAGGAACGAGTAGCATCGTTAGCAGACGGCGACTTCTTCGGGGAAATTGCGCTCTTGCAAGACGTCCGGCGCACCGCATCCATTCGCTCGGTTACACCTGTCATTCTGCTTAGTCTGCAACGCGAATTTTTCCAGCGCGTATTAAAACAAGCTCCTCACTTACAAGAAATGCTTCAGCGAGATTAACGTCCCGTTTTTTTCTTTCTATCATAATGAATCTCTTTAATCGAAAGCATCGGCTCTTTACCGGCGATCACAGCCTGAATTTTATCGGCGAATTCAGCCCGGACGAGATGCTTCAATGGCTGTTCGACATCGTTATAAAACTGAAATGCTCCCTGTGCCAGCAGGTCCCAGCGGTCGGCATACCGCAACAAATCATCCGGCATGACCCGTACCCGGTCCGTTCCTTCTTCTGGAAAGCATTCAAACGGAACATCGACATTCAATGTACCATAATCATCTGTTAGCTGCTCACCTGGATAAATATCCTGCGCCGCCAGCTCGATCTCATACGCGGTCCCTACACAATTCGCATGAAAGCTATGATTGACGTACTTTCCAATGTCCCAGCACAAAATGTACTGCCCATGCTGGTTGCGATACGAATATTTGAGCACATCCTTTTGGCGAAGCGGCTCAAGTGACTCTACGACTGATTCTTCTAAAATTTGATCGAGATCGTCTAATGCCCAGGTAATCGTTCCTTTCGGGATGAATCGGGTCGCAAACACACCGAATCCGATCTGATCATTAATGTACCGTAACTCTGTGTCAGGATGCATCATAAGACTTCCTCCATTTTTTTCATTTTTTCATTCATATTAAACAACATAAGATAACGTGTAAACATATATTGTATCCAGATCTTCGTTACAGGTCATGGAAGAACCTAAAAAGCCCTGCTGCACATAATGTTCAGCGGGGCCTCTCCTTATCTTTTTCCTTTTGTTAGTGTTACTGTACGTGTATTCTGATCCCAGTCAATCACATAACCAAGCACTTGTGCGATCTCCCGTCCCTGTGCATATCCCGTATCCCCAATCACGAGGGTCGTCTGTAGTACACTCGTACCGAGCATAACCTTCCCGTTTGCAAATCCAACCGTAACTCCTGCCGCATTGCCCACTGCCCGCACTGGCAAATACGAAACACCGTCGCGGAGAATACCACTCGCATCTAACTTCGCACCATTAACGACTATACTACAAGCATTTGATGCCACTTTCGTCGGTTCAGGAATTACGACAGCCGCTGTCGGGCGTGCGGGTACTTGTCCACTTTGAAGCTGACTATATCGATAGCCAAATGTCATCTCGAAATGGGGCGTATCCTTAAACGTCCTGAAATCACCGCCCCAGGCAAATCCCTTCGATTTAAACACCTGCACCACTTGCTTCCATTCAGCACTGCTATCGTCCCATGTCACGTCTTTCCCGTCTTTTGTGTACAAAGCGAAGTCAATCGCCAAACCGTAGTTGTGGTACGATTGCCCCCCTCTTGCATTCGTCACAATTTTCCCTGGCTTTGTCCGTCCTTGTGCATATAAGTCATTCTGTTCAGCGATTGAGCGGTATCCTTGTGCGATGAGAACGTAGATCCCTTGCTGCCATAACGCGAAAATAGCATCCCACGCTTTCTGTCGGACAGTCGGGTGCAAGTTCGCGTCATTTAGGCGAAAGTTTTTCTGTACAAGCCAATCCCATGTAATTGTCATGTCCATCCCCCTTTTACTTTCACAATATGCAAAAGAGTGTCTGCCTGTATCAACGCTAGCCTTTTCAAGCAAAAAAAGCACCTTCCCATTCCTAATATTGATCGTCAGAACAGGAGAAGTGCTTTTTTACTATTTTAAACTATATATACAATAAGAGGTAATATTAAATTGGATTTTTTCAAAAAAATAACGGAAAGCTCACATGCTTTCCGTTCGATCCAGCGCTTCTTCCAATTGTTCAAACCTAACAAACCTTGATTGACGTAAAACTTCTTTTCCGTGTAGAAACAACAAAATCGTTGGTGCGGTAAATACAAGAAATTCTCCTGCAATCGCAGGCGTTTTTTCAATGGATACCGCAACGCTTTTGACCCGCGGATATTTTTGAAGCAATCTCTCTGTCTTCTCAAATACAACATCACAGACTCCGCAATTCGCCATTTTAATGAACACTAAACTTATTTCGTGGCGCTCTATGTGTGCTTTTATCTCAGATAACTCGGTACATTCATCCATATTCGTTCATCACCTTAACATAAGTAGTTTTTCTATAATCTGTTCCATAATTCCCACCACTTTAGCTGTTATTTTTATTTCATATAACCATTTCGATTCTACTATAAAATACTAATTCATATAAAGAAAAGCACCTACCTATTGCTCAGTAGATGCTTTTCTTTATGTTATCATCAACTATCCACTATCCGTTTACCACCCCGTACAACTGCTCATTCACATCCAGATGATTCGTATTAATGTGTGTCAGATTCTCAATCAGATCTTTCGTCTGTTCCCGGTGCGTTTTGCGTGCAATCGCCCGCTCCGGTGCAGTTTTAAATAAATACTTTTCTTCCTCCGTCTCCGGAATAACACCCGGAATCGGCATTGGTTTTCCCATATCATCTACGGCCACAAGCGTCTGGAACGATACCGCTGCAATCCGGCGTTCCCCTGTCATCAAGTCTTCGGCTGTAGAGCGGATGAATACTTCCATCGAAGTCCGACTTGTCCACGTAACATACGCAACCAGGCATATGGAATCTCCCACTCGTACAGGAGAAAGAAAATCGACGGAATCTGTGGAGGCTGTTACACATGGCCGTCTCGCATGACGCGTAGCAGACAATACCGCCACCTCGTCAATCAACTGCATCAGTCGGCCCCCGAACAGCGTGTAATGATGTTGCGTATCGGGTGGAAGTACAACGTTTGCTTTAACGCAACGCGAAAGTTTACTTGGCTTTGCATTCATTATGTATCACCTCATCGTTGTTATTGTTTGTATTATAACAGATAAGATTTATCTCGTGTTGTTATATTTCAGATTAAAGCGTTTACAACTATAAAAAAATTAAAAAAACATGGACAAAATCAGGCAGCAAGCCATCATTTTGTCCATGCTTTTCGGAACAGCGTTATTCGACAATCAATTTTCCAGTCATTTTATCGTGACCACTTCCGCACATCACGGAACAGTCATATTGGAACGTACCAGCTTTATCTGCGACAAACTCTGCGCTTCCGTTTCCTTTAATGTTCACCTTGTAGTCTGGAATTTCGAAGCCGTGTCCACCGTCGTCACTCATCAGGGTGATTTTTACCTTGTCCCCTTTTTTGACACGGATTTCTTTTTTATCAAACTCAAAATCTTTTGCCATGACTTTGACTTCTACTGTTTTTCCAGCAGGAGCCTGATTATTCGCAGCTTTCGCAACTGGAGCAGGAGTCTGGCTGCTTGATGATGTCGCAGCCGGAGCTGATGCTTGACTGCTTGATGATGTTGTAGCAGGAGCCGAAGAACTGTCAGCCTGCTTCGTGCTCGTTCCACAAGCACTTAGCATGGAAGCTGTTACAATAGAAGTCGCAAACAAAATAACCATTTTCTTTTTCATGATCGTATCCTCTCCATTCCGTAATGAAACAATCTATACGTATTTGTATCACATTAATGTTTTACCACGGAAATCTGAAATCAAACTGAAAAAGAGAGGTTCAGATGACGTTTCACCGCTTCAACAGCTTCTTCCACACAGTCAGCCTGAATGAGAATAGGCTCTTCTATATACATCCGCTCCATATATTGATAGCGTGGATCATAATAATACTCAATTAATAAGCGAATCGCCGCTTCGTATTCATCGTTCAGGAGGTGACGTTCAATTTCCGCTGCGACCGGGGTATGAATTCGATTCTTTATTTTTAGGAAAGCCCCTAGGCACTCCTCTTTATGCTCCTCGGGACGATAGTCTTCCATGATAATCCGCACACGTTCATGCAGCGGTAATTGCACGATGATATGGACGCCGCTAATTTTAGCTTGCATGATAAACTCAGGAAGCAAAATCTTACCGATTCGTCGACTTTCCGCTTCCAGCACTACATAAGGAGCATCCTTCACTTCCTCAAGCTGATTCAATAATAAGGCATCGAAAGACTTCTGATTATTCGATTGCAATCCAATTTCCCCGAAAATCGAACCACGATGCCCGGCCGCTGCTTCCAGATCAAGTATCGGATAACCTTGCTCTTTTAAGCGGTGAAGAATATGCGTTTTTCCAGAGCCTGTATTTCCTCCCAGAACAACCGCACGTGGATGAAGATCGTATTGCGCAAGCCTTTCGACTACCCATTTCCGATAGGCCCGTACTCCTCCAGCTAGGCGTAAAGCACGTATGCCCATAAGCGAAAGTAACGTCGCCGTTGTTTTGCTTCGCATGCCTCCCCGCCAACAAAAAACAGCCAGTTGAGAATCATACTGCTGAAATTGTTTAATAAAACGAGGTAGCTTACTTGAAACAATTTCTAACCCACGTTCTTTCGCGGCATCCACACTCACTTGCTTATAGAGTGTACCGACTTCGGCCCGTTCCGCATTATCAAAAATAGGAATGTTCACACTTCCCGGAATGGTAGCTTCTGCAAATTCCGCAGGAGAACGAACATCGACTAGCATAAGCTCCCCTCTAGCATGTCGTTCAAGTAATTCCTGAATGTTTATATCTTGAAACAATGCAGTGCGCCCCCTATCACAAAACGGTTATGCGTCTTGGATTTTCATCCGTCACATATCCAATCCGTTTCGCCTCAACGCCAGCATGCACCAATGCTTCTAGCAGCTTCTCCGCGTCTTGATTCGCAACCGAAATCAATAATCCACCTGAAGTGACCGCATCACACAAAACATACCGATCGATCGCGTCAAGATCATCTGCAAACTGCACCGAACTTTCAACATGTGCAAAATTATTTTTCGTACCTCCAGGCATGCACCCACTCTCAGCCAACTCACGTACACGGGGCAAAACTGGTACGTTAGATCGTTCAATGGTAATCCCAACCTGACTGCCTTTTGCCATTTCCAGTGCATGTCCAAGCAGACCAAAGCCCGTAACATCTGTGCATGCATGTACGGTATAATTCGCCATTGTTTCCGCAGCCACTTTATTCAAAGTGGTCATAACCTTCGTAACACGTTCAATCTCCTCTTCATGAAGCCGATCATTCTTAATCGCTGTTGTCAAAATGCCGACCCCGATCGGTTTTGTTAAAATCAACTGATCTCCCGCCTGGGCATTTGCATTCGTTTTCACATGATCTGGATGAACGAGCCCCGTTACAGCAAGACCAAATTTTGGCTCATTGTCATCGATCGAATGGCCGCCAACGAGAGTCGCTCCGGCCTCGCGCACTTTTTCAGCTGCACCTTGCAAAATTTCCGCAAGAACTTGTTTGTCCAATTTGTGGATAGGAAAGGCTACGATATTCATAACCGTAAGCGGTTTTCCTCCCATTGCATAAATATCGCTGAGGGCGTTCGCTGCCGCAACCTGTCCAAATGAATACGGATCATTCACAATAGGCGTAAAGAAGTCGAGTGTTTGCACGAGTGCCAGATCGTCTGAAATCTTAAATACTCCGGCATCGTCACTCGTATCCAGACCAACAAGCAGATTCGGATGCGGCTCGGTCTTAGGTAAACGCTGAAGTACTTGCGCCAAATCCATAGGACCAATTTTACATCCACAACCTCCCTTCGTTGATAAGGCAGTTAACTTCAGATTATTGTTCGTCGACATAACAGATCTCCTTTTTGCATCATAACGTGCATAAAATTCCGATGGGTACACGTTAATAGTACACCAGGAAGATCTTTTTTCGCAAAATACGGCAAACTGATCTACGCAAGCTTATCGCAAAAATATGATCAATGTATGATCATGACGTAAAAAGTTTTCCCTTTCCTCATGATGGATACATAACCAGTAACGGCCTAATGTTCTCCCCGTAATTTTTCGTTATTGTAAAAATGTAAGTTGAAATTAAATGAGTGCCTAATCTGGGAAACCAGAACGGGGGAACCGTTTCTTGGGGTGAAATCGCAATTGCGATCGGGAAGCCTTTCAACCGAACCCGGCAGCTAACCTCGGCGGCATACGAAAGGGAGAATTTTTCTTTATGTTTAAAAAAGTCGTTTCTGTTGTCGTACTCTCTAGTGCTTTCGTGACAGGTATATGCAATGTAGCTATTCCAAATGCAAGCGCAGCAACCTATCACCATTCTCACCATCGCTCTCACCACCACTCCGCAATCCCATCGTCTGCAACGGCCTCACAGGGGCAGCAGGGACAAGGAGAGCAAGTTGCAGCCTACGCGGAGCAATTTCTCGGTGTCAACTATACACATGGGGGCCGCTCTCCACAAACTGGCTTTGATTGCTCAGGATTCGCCTATTATGTATACAAACATTTTGGCATTACCTTATCTACAGGACCAGCTGGCCAACTGCAGCAAGGGACACAGGTGAGTAAGTCAGACTTGCAGCCAGGGGACATTGTATTCTTCCGCTCCGAGAATTCTCACAGCGGGTACCATGAAGGAATTTACATTGGAAATAATAAATTCATTCATGCGGTTGCCCCGGGCAGACCTGTTCAAATCACAAACTTAGACTCTTCCTGGTATACACAGCGCTTCATAGAAGCTCGACGCTACCTATAAGACGTAAGACACAGCAAACCGCTACCTGATAAACGATCAGGTAGCGGTTTTTATCTGCACACTATGCTTTAAATTGTTTTACAATCTCCTCAAGTTCTTCCGCCATTTTAGCCAGGGATGCTGCCGTAGCAGACACCTCTTCCATCGAAGCTAATTGCTCTTCCGTGCTAGCTGACACCTCATTAATACCTTCTGATACTTTTTCTACTGTCTTTGTTACAGAGCGAATGGACGCCACAAACTGCTCGGTACTTGCTGTAATCTGTTGAACCGAAGCGGAAACTTCATGAATTTCATTGCTTACTTCATCTATCGATTGGTAGATTTGCGTAAAGGAGGCTCCAGCATCATCGACAACTTCCATCCCTTTCGCTACTTCTTTCCTACTATTCTCCATCGAACGTAAAGCCGTATCCATTTTAGTTTTAATCATATCAATTAATCCTGTAACACTGCCGGCTGATTGAGAGGATTGCTCTGCCAGCTTTCGAACCTCATCCGCTACGACAGCAAATCCTCGTCCATGTTCTCCCGCCCTCGCTGCTTCGATAGCAGCATTCAAAGCCAGAAGGTTTGTTTGACTTGATATATCTGTAATCAGCCCGGCAAAATTTCCAATTTGATCGATACTTTCATGTAAATGCTTGATAATAGTAGCTAACTCATCAACCGAGTTTTGAATGAAGTTCATCTGCTGAACGGCTGTAAGAATGGTTTCATTTCCTTTAGATGCTATATCAGAAGTTTTGGTCATCGATACAGAGGTCGTCTGCGTATGCTGAGCGATTTCCTGAAGTGTATCAGACATTTCAGCAATCGTTGCTGACATCCCCTCTACGTTTCTCGCCTCCTCCTCTGATCCAACCGCGATCTCATGAACCGTACCAGAAATATGCTCCGTTGCCTTAGCTGTTTCCTGAGAACTTGCCATTAATTGTTCGGAGGCAACCGCCAAAAGATCTACCCTTTCTTTTACCTGGTGTACAACTGTCTGTAAGGATTCACCCATATGATTAAAGTGATTTCCCAGTTGACCAAGCTCATCTTTAGCGTTCACACTAACTCTCTCTGTTAAATCACCTTTGCTGATTTTATCCGAAGCATCACTTAGCAATTTGAGCGGTCTTGTAATGGAAAGAATCACCCAATACGTCACAACAGCTCCCAACAGCAGCGAGACGATAATCGTAACAACCGTAGTAAAGAAAATACCTTGAACACTCTCTTGAATCTCTGCTAATTTTATCGTGCCAGCTACTTTCCATCCTGTAGTCGTATTCGTTGTAAAAAATGTTTCTTTTTGCTCTCCATCCTCGTTACCTATATATGTACCCTCATCCTTTTTAAAGAGCTCTCCCATAGTCTGTTCAGGGATCGCATCACCACTTTTTATCGTAGGATGAACAATGGCTTTCCTTGTTTGATCGATGATAAATCCATACCCATGTTCGCCAATTTTTGTTTGTTTCACGGAATTACTCAGATTGGTAAGATCTAAATCGATAGCAACAACCCCGCTCCCATCTTTCAACGGTTTTGAAGCGCTTACAACAATTACATTTTTAAGCTTATCAAGGTATGGTTCTGAAACACTTACGCTCTCTTTATTTTGCATTGCTTCTTGATACCATACGCGCTTCCTCGGATCATAGTCTGGCGCGAGTTTGTCTGCCCCGTCTGCAATCAAGATGCCCGTTTGTGTACCAACGTATGCAGACGTAATTTCTGGATGCGTATTTTGGAAACGATGTATAATGTCCATAACACGTGGATTTTGTTTTCCATCATATAAGCTTGCATCAATAGACTGAGATAAAAAACCTACACTCTTCTTCTCATTTTCTATCGTATTATTAATTAAGTCGTTTAGAAATTTCACGTTTCGTTCCGCAGAATTGACCATGTCGTTTTGTATCCGGTCTTTAGCGGTATTATACGAGAAACTTCCAATAACTAGACTCGGCAGCAGTAAAAGGAGAATAAACGCAACCTGTAACCTTCTTCCTACACTTGATGCAATCCAATTCATCATATACCTCAACCCCTCTTACTAACATCTGTGAATATAAACTGTATAATTCAATAAATAAATATTATCTATAAAATACCTTTTAGCATAGTGTAAAAATTGCAATATTGCATATAAAAAAAATAGACCGCCCTCCCCAGAGGTCTACGGTCTATTTTTGCTCTTACAAACTAGAGATTACATCCAAAGACGAAATAATCCCTCTACAACACCAAGCTGATACATATAATAAAAGCCAAAACATATACTAATGGCCCCGGTCACCCTGGCCAGCCAAAAATGGATGCCTGTACTTCTTGTGCTCATAACAAAAGGAATCGCCAACACCGTCGTAAATAATAACATCCCACAAACAGTTCCCAGGCCAAAAACGATAATGTAGGCGGCTGCCTGCCAGACTGTTTGAACGGTTTCCATCGTAAGCAGGATCATCGCCGCACTTCCGGCAAGACCATGAATAAAGCCAATAGCAGCCGATTTATAATACGATACATTTTTGTGTTGATGCTCATGGGTAACTAATGTTCCGTGCGAGTGAAAATGATTGTGTACATACCCGTCCCGGTGAGGATGAGCATGGGCATGAATTTTTTCCTTTTTAATTCTTACAAGACTATCAATCCCTAGATACACAAGCATGATACCGACCAAAAACTCAAGCGACATCGCCCACACTTCAGGTATTTGGCTTTTCAGCAAAATAAGTGTGATCCCTAAAATAAACAGCGTAGTAGTATGGCCAACTCCCCAAAACACACCCGCCAGCGCAGAACGCCCTATTTTTTTACTTTGGCTTGCGATCGTCGATACGGCAATAATATGATCGGGCTCAATCGCATGCTTGATTCCCATTAAAAAACCAAATACGAGAACGGATAAAAAACTAACGTCCATCATCTCTTCCCCCCGTTCCCTTGCCTAGCCTCTCATATCGGTCACGGTAACCCCGGATGTCTCCTGATGCTGATCCTGAAGTTTATGTTGAAGTTGATGCAGCTTTTTGCGCAGCTGTACAGCTAACTCCTCTGCTTCCAGAAAATCTGTCCGCAGCCCATGCAAACCGCGATTTTCGACAAAATCTCCCCATGAAGAAACATACGTATTCACATGGCGCACCAAATCTTCCATCTGACGTAAAGCAAGCTGAGCTTCACTTGTATTAACGATTTCTTTACACATTTTAATCTCCTCCATTTTATAAATTAGCAAATTCGCGGCAATGGCGTCCCAGAAAGCATATCCAGCTCTCGCGTTCCTCCAAGCGCCGTTTTTAGCAACACTTCACCATTCCCCGGTTCAATTCGGCCAATCTCCGCCGCCATATGAAATCCCGGAAACGCTCTTATAAAATCAACCAATGTCTCCGACTCCTGCTCTGATACGATGAATAATACTTTCCCCTCATTCGCAATATAAAGCGGGTCCATTCCCATCAATTCAAGCGCTCCTTTAACAGCTGACTGCATCGGCACTTTCTCCTCTTCCACAATCATCCGCACACCGGCGCTCACAGCGATTTCCTTCAGAGTTGTTGCCACGCCTCCCCTGGTTGGATCGCGCATAAAGCGTATCGTTTTAAATTCTGTCAGCGCACGGGCAATCAGCTTATTAAGCGGCTGGCAATCGCTAAGCAACGGTGGATCAAAACTGATACCTGCTCGTTCTGCTAGAACAGCCACCCCATGTTCAGCAATGCCACCATTAATAATGATTCGATCGCCTGGCTGAATTTGCTCGTATCCGAGTCGCTTAGGCTGCTCATTGAAGCCTATTCCTGTCGTGTTAATATACATGCGGTCACATTTTCCGCGTTCTACAACTTTCGTATCTCCGGCCACAATTCGCACGCCTGCTTCCCGTGCCGCTTCTGCGAGGGAGCGCACCATCTTCCGCAGCAAATCAATTTCCAGACCTTCTTCCAAAATAAAGCCAACCGATAAGTATGCAGGTGTGGCACCGCTGACAGCCAAGTCATTTACCGTTCCGGCAACAGCCAGCTTCCCAATGTCCCCGCCTGGAAACTCCAGTGGTTGAATAACAAAAGAATCCGTCGTAATCGCCAACTGACCCGCTCCGACAGCAACTGTAGCGGCATCCCCTTTCGCAGCAAGAGCTTCATCGCAAAACGCTTCCGCAAACACTTCTTCAATCAGCCGATGGGTAAGCAGTCCGCCATCCCCATGCGATAGCAATATCTTCATCCGTTTCATCCCCTCTATCCGTGAGCTACCACTTTTCCACGCTCATATTTGTAGTAGGTGGAGCAAGTACCTTCTCCCGATACCATGCAGGGACCAATCGGATTCTCAGGCGTACAAATTCCGGCAAACAGTTTACAATCAAACGGACGCATTTTTCCTTTAATGATTTCACCACACAGGCATCCTTTGATCCGCTTTGTTGCAGGCTTTTCCACCTCGATATGCTCTCTCGCATCAAATGTTCGGTACGCCTCACTCAGTACTAAGCCGCTGTTCGGAAGATCGCCAATTCCCCGCCATGTTCCCGTCTGAACAGAAAACACTTCCGCAAGCAGTTCTCTCGCTTTGCGATTTCCATCTTCCTTTACGACACGCTCATAGTTATTCACAACATATCGTTTTTCTTTGTTTAACTCCTCGACTAGAAGCGAAATGGATGATAACAGATCGACCGGTTCGAAACCTCCGATTACAGCGGGAATGTTCTCCTTCTCCAAACGTTCCCAACCACGCCGACCAACAATGACGGACACGTTCCCTGGCAAGAGCAGCCCGTCAAATTGATAAGACGAATCTTGTAATAAAATATCAACCGCTGGTGGGGTCAACTTATGAGCCGAATATACCCAGAAGTTTGTCACCCCAAGCTTTTTAGCGCGTTGCATACTCAGCGCAATGCCTGGAGCAGTCGTTTCAAACCCAACTCCCAGGAATACGATCTTCTTATCAGGATGACGCAGGGCAATGTCCACACTTTCCGAAGGAGCATACACAACTCGAACATCCGCTCCATTCGCTCGTTCTTCATATAAAGTAGAAGACGAGCCCGGCACTTTCATCATATCGCCGAATGTCGTAACAATTACGTCCTGCCGCTTGGCAAACGCAATCATATGGTCGATATCCGCCTGATCCGTCACACATACCGGACATCCTGGGCCGCTAATCAAATCAACATACGGGGATAAAATATCACGGACGCCTGTTTTTGAAATAGCAACCGTATGAGTGCCGCACACTTCCATAAACCGAAGCTTCCTGCCCAACTTTTCTCTTTCCTTCTCCAAGGATGGAATAAGTCTTTCCACTAACTTTTTGCTTAGCTCCGTATCCCGAAAAGCCAGAAGGTTACTCATCGTCATAAATCGAGCACCTCTTTCCACACATCAAGACTATTCCGTGCGCTTGATTCATCAATGACCTGAATAGCTTCTCCTGCGTGGACCAGGACATACTGGTCTATCTCTACCTGCTCCAACAAGCCAATGCCTACGATTTTGGTACTCCCTAAGTAATCAACTTTAGCACGCCACTCCTGCAGATAAACCTCAACAACTTTTGCTGGAACTGAAAGACACATGCTCCTGATGCCACCTCCATAAAGCTGAGACTGCCTGCCCGAAGGCAATTCCCCCATCTCCAGCCGGTATTTTCTGCTGTGTATAAACCGTAAATCCTTCCTGCTGTAATCGTCGTTTTGTATACGAGAGCAAGTACCGATTGTTCCATACCCCACCACTTAATACGACTGAGCGAATCCCTGTTTTTTCCCGTGCCTCTTTCGCACCATCCAGCACCATTTCCGCAATCGTATGATGAAAGGTTCGCGAAATGCTCTGCGGAGAAACGCCCTGTTCAAAATCTTCGAGAATGCTTAGAAACAGCCGATCCACATGCCATTTCCCGTCCCTGCTATAAAAAGGGTAGACCCGATTATCATGTTCAGTGCCCTGCACATCGTCTCCAATTAACTCTCCTAGCAGCATAGCAGCCTCGCCCTCATACGAGCTTTCTACACAAATACCCAGCAAGGCCGAAACAGCATCAAACAGACGGCCTGCACCACTGCTCGTAGCTACTGGAATGCGCCCATCAAGCTGTGCCATAACGAATGGCATTTTTTCGCGATAAGCAGAAAACAATCGCTCAGCCCAAGCAAGCATATCGTCTGTATTTCCCAGTGCTTCATACAGACATGATACGGCCAGTAGCCATGGATTCCGAATCGCCGTCTCTCCCCCTGGTAACGCAAGCGGCTTAAGGGAATGTACTCGCTCAAAATCAAGGTAATCGCCCACCAGTATTTCAAAGCCCCACATCGTACCGTCGCGTCCATATCCAGTTCCATCCAATATGCACCCAATCACACGTTCCTTAAGCATATGTTCCGCCATACATGCCGTCATATGAGCATGATGATGGTATACCGCAATCGAATGCTTGCTCTTCCACGCTTCTCTTTCTTGCGAAACGCGGTAAGCAGGATGCGGGTCATAGCCAATGACATCAGGCTTTGCTTCTACCAGATGTAAAACATGAGCGATGCTTTGTCGATAATTCTCGATCCCTTCAACCTTGTCGACCTCTCCTACGTGATGACTGAGCAACGCCTTACCATTATGCAAAAGGCAAAACGTATTTTTCATTTCACCACCCATGCCAAGAACGACAGGAAGTGCAGATGATGTAGCGGGAATAGGGAATGGTATTCCTTCAGGGACGAACCCGCGCGAACGACGAATAAGATAAAATTCTTCTTCAATTACCTGACCAACTGAATCATCAGCACGAACGACAATGTCACGATTATGAAGCACATAGCCGTCTGCAAGATCGCGCAAGTCACGCAATGCTTCTTCATTTGTCTGTGCAATCGGGCAGCCGCTCTTATTGCCGCTTGTGGCAACTACAAATAAGCACGTCGAATCAAACATAAGCTGATGCAACGGTGTATACGGAAGCATGACCCCCATCCGACGAATGCCTGGTGCCAGAAGAGAAAGTGGCAAGATCTCCCCTAATTCTGGCTTCGGTTGCAGCAGTGTAATGGGTGCCTGTCTCGTAAGGATGACTTCTCTCTCTTTTGGTGATACATAAAAGTATCGTTCAATCGTCTCAATATCCCATCCCATCAGAGCAAGCGGTTTGCGTGATCGATTTTTGCGTCGGCGTAACTCCTTGATCGCTGCCTCATTGCTTGCATCACACACAAGGTGGAAGCCACCTAGTCCTTTAAGCGCAATGATTTTTCCAGCTCCCAGTAACGAATGCAGCGTTTCAAGCCAATCACCGGACACTGTTTTTTGCTGCTCATTCAACAAAGTAATCTGCGGACCGCAGCGCGGACAAGCAATCGACTGTGCATGAAAACGCCGATTATGCGGATTCTCGTATTCTTGCAAGCATTCTTCGCACAATGGAAACGATGCTAGGGCAGTTCGCCCTCTATCATACGGCAGCGCCTCAATAACTGTATAACGCGGCCCGCAATCGGTACAGCTTGTAAAAGGATAGCGATAAAAGCGGCTGTCCGGGTCTGACATGTCATGTGCACATGCGTCACAGAGGGCAAGATCAGCCGGCAAAACATAACAGGAAGAATCCCCCTCCTGTTTACTCGAATGAATCCGGAAGCCCGTTTCCCTAATAGGCGGCAATTGAGTTTTGCTTAGCGTCTGAATGCGCATCGGCTCGGTTGCCTGGGACGATAGCGAATCAAGAAAGGCCTGAATGTCCCCGAACGTCCCCTCGACCTCAATGATGACTTCTCCCCGTTGATTGGATACATGACCGCTCAGCTGATATTGCTGGGCAAGACGATACACAAGTGGGCGAAAGCCGACACCTTGCACAATTCCTGCGACACGCAACTGATACCGCTGTATCGTTACGCCTTCACTACCTTCGCTGTAAGCCATTCGATCCAATCGTGCATTCCCTCCCCATTCAACGCCGACACGTAAAAAATAGGAACATCCGGATTTAACCGATGGACATCCGCTTTGAATTGCTCCACATCAAACTGGATATACGGCAATAAATCCGTTTTATTCAAAATAACAGCATCAGCCCGCTGGAATACAACCGGATATTTGGCTACTTTATCGACACCTTCTGTCGTACTTAACATCACAACCCGCAAATCCTCACCCAAATCAAATTCAGCCGGGCACACCAGATTCCCCACGTTTTCGATAATGAGCAGGTCGACTGCGGCGAGATCAAATCGGTCCAACGCCTGTGCGATCATTTTGGCATCCAAATGACACGCACCATGCGTATTAATTTGCACCGCATGAACACCATGAGCGGCAATTCGCTCCGAATCAAGCGTCGTCGCTACATCCCCCTCAATAACCGCGATCTCATACTTGCTTTTCATTTCATCTATTACTCGTTCAAGCAATGTCGTTTTCCCTGCCCCGGGTGAGCTGAGAAAATTGAGTGTAAGTATGTCATGCTGCCGTAAACGGTCACTATTTTCCTTAGCCATGTCCTTATTTCCCTGCAGAACATGCCTTTCAATATAAATTCGTTCCGTCATATAAGTCCCTACTCTCCCTCGATATAATCGATGTAAAACTCGTCCCTGGTTGCCCGTTCGATTTCAAGTACGGCTGTATCGCTGAGTGGCGCTTTTTTCAAAAGCGTAAAAGCAAATTGCAGTGAATCAATCATGACAGACGTATGCTCGCCGACCACAACTTTCACTTTGTGGATATGCTGCAAGTTCCGTTCCTTAGCAATCGTAGAAACAACAGAAATCACTTCTGACATCAGGCTTACTTCATGCATGATGATCCTCCGTTTTGTGCACACACCTCGGCAAGTTGATAGCCCCGCTGTCTGAGTTCACGAATCACAAGTTCCACCGTCTCTTCTACCTTATTTTCTATCCGATCAGAGAGTGTAAGCGTCCACGGCGAGACCTCTTCCGGCTCGATACCAATGACAAGACCGCCAACTTCCCTTCCGCTGCTCTTAACGATGTGTAACACTTCTGCAATCCCCATCTCATGCAGATACAGCGGTGCTTCATCCGGTATCTTCAACGCGGAGATCGGGAATTGATATAACGTCCCTGGCTCTTTTTGTAAAACAACTGTGTCTATTACGACGATTTCTCTTGCTTCTTCTATCAGTGGGAGGATGGAGAGACCTAAGATCCCTCCATCTACTAGGCGAACGTCTTGCGGAAATGTATACCGCTTTTGCAATTCCGCAATGATTCTTGGACCGAACCCGTCATCACCATGAAGCGTGTTTCCCAGTCCCACTAGTAACAATTCGTATGAATATTCCATCTTAAATTCCTAAACGCATATGGTGGATATGAGTTCCATGGATAGAATGAACCGCACATACGAGACATGCATCAAAGGAACGCACCACACTACCTAACTCAGTCGGATCATCAGGCCTTACTACTTCTGTGCCCATTAACGCCTGCTCAATCGCACCCAGTTGGTTCATGCTATCACGCGGCGAGACATTCCATGCTGTTGGTGTGATCACCTGATAATTAGCCAGTTTACCGTCCTCAATCACATTCCAATGCATCAAGGAGCCACGGGCTGCTTCCGTCAATCCAACACCTTTTGCATTCTGCGGTTCAGCAGGCTTGATATAGAATGGTTTCTGCAGATCAATCTCCGCTAACCATTCATACATTTTCGGAAGCGTACGCACCGACTCCTGGAATCTAGCAATTGCACGCAGGAAAACGCTCGGACCATGTACCGTAAGTAAATCCATCATAAGCGGATCGCCCTCTACAATCATCCGTGACAGCGGCCCGGCTTCCACGACCTGCCCATCATAACGCGGCGCCTTCGCAAAACTGTACTTATCCTCATCATCTTCTTTATAATCCGGGTCTGTGACACCTTCCCACGGATGGTTTCCACCTTCGTATCCTTTATAGAAAGAACTAGAGATATGCTCTTCCACTTTTAAATGGTCAAAAGCGTGTGTTTTCGTGCCGTCGTAGTAGCCTGCAGGCAACCATGCGGTACGTTCTTCTACTTTATGGTTATACGGATTATCAGGGTCTTCATACACACCCGAAGAGAGGAACTTTCCAGGTCCAACCCCCAGCTTATCCAGTCCTACATCAAGAGCAAACTGAATGAATAGACCGATATCGCTATTGCGATGTGATTCACTCTCCGCAAGCCATACCCGTAAATCGTTTTCTCCGGTAATTTTTAGCCAGCGCTCAATGGAGCATCCGAGAATAACCGTTTCAACGAAATTCTGAAATTCCTTGAAAATCGCCATTGTTTTGGTCAAGTCTGTTAAATAAGGCGAGCCTGTAATCCCACCTGGAACCATGAAACTACTATGCGGCCATTGCCCGGCGAAAATGGCATTCACCTCGAGTAAGCGCTTACGTTGCTTCACTGCCTGTGCGTACGATGTTCCTGTAAAAGGAGCAAATCGCTTTTTCACTTCTTCATAAAAAGGCGACTCTGCATATTTCTCATTGACGAAATCGACTGCAAACAATGCATAAAACCATGTCGCATGACTTTGTACATTTTCCGTCGCCTGACAAATATTACGCACCAGTGTCGCATTTTTTGGAGGTGAAACTTGATAAGCGTTTTCCAGAGCATTTACGGCAGCTCGCAAGTGAGCCTGCCCGCATATGCCACAAACTCGCGGTGTGATGACAAGCGGATCAAGTGGGCTTTTTCCACGTAAAATCACTTCAATGCCACGAAACATTGTCGCCATGGCACTTGCCTGTACCACTTTGTTTTCCTCAATCACGACTTTAATCTCCAAATCGCCTTCCACGCGGTTAAGCGGACTGACATTCAGCTTTACTCTTGTTAGCTCTTTCCCCATATTATTCTCTCCCCTTGATCATTTTGCCTTTCAAGCGTTCTGGAGCCGCCAATTTGGAAACAGCTGCAGCAGCAATATACGGTAATGTCGGAACACCCAGAGGAGATTTTTTCGGAATCATCCCGACTTTTTCTGTTTTAAAGTAGTTGAAAGTAGGAAAGTCAGGCTCTGTACAGCCAAAACAAGGGACACCCGCTCTTGTTTTACTGGATTGACGATTCCATAAAATTCGGTTGCACGAGGAATGCGTATAATGCCCCTGACAACCAAAGTTAACGGACAGGCACCCTTCCTTGCATCCTAATGTTTCAGCTGCAATTTTATATTCAAAGTACTCATTTCGTGTACATCCCTGGTGAGTAGTCGTGGAGTATAAATCGAGTGGACGATGGTATTCATCGAGGAGTAAATCTTGAGGTCTAGTTAAAGCGCCAATGATCGTTTGTGTAATCCAATCCGGATGCGCTGGACATCCCGACACATTAATGACAGGCAATCCACTTGCTGAGCGATAATTCGCTCCTAAAAATCCGCCTTTATCTTTCCGATGGAACTGCAAGCCAGTCGCATCAGTCGGATTTGGATCAGCTGCCGGAATTCCCCCGAAGCATGAGCAATCACCAGCAGCGATTACGAAGCGAGCGACTTTGGATAGATCTGCTACCCAATCTTTGAAAGGCCTTTCACAAAAAACATCATATTTGCCGGTGCCGTTCGGCCCTTGCGCAATGGCACCTTCAATCACCAAAATGTCTAGCGGCTCATGTCCATCAATGAAATCTCGCAAAATTTTCTTTACGCTATCTCCCATTTCCAGACTTAACGACGGATGCCAGCACAGTTTCACCCCATACTGTGTCAGCAAATCAATGACATCAGGCTGATCTGCCGTCAAGAAAGCCATCGTATTCCCGCTACACGCCGACCCTTCTAACCAAAGTAAATTTGCCAAAATATCCTCCCCCAATTACACACATAAAATATTGTTGTGTATTCACATAGTAATATGAAATAGGGACTTATGTCATTAATATTTTTACCAATCAAGTAGCGATTATATTGCAAATTACCTATACAAACAGTAATTATATTAATAATAAGCTTGTCGCTGTTTGATCTAACTCAGCACAAAATCCATCCTTCAAATATAGTCTTACCACGCACTCCACACGTGATATGATACAGTAAATAAAAATTTGCAAAGGAGCAAGGAAATATGAGATATCGCCGTCTCGGAAAAAGTGGACTTGAAGTATCGATATTAGGATTGGGCACAAATGCATTTGGAAAACGAGCTGATCAAGACACTTCAATCAAGATTATCCATCATGCCTTGGACAGTGGTATTAATTTCATTGATACGGCAAATATTTATGCTAACTCTGAATCAGAGAGAATTATTGGACAAGCTCTGGACGGAAGGCGACAAAACGTTGTGTTAGCGACAAAGGCTGGATTAGTGCGAGGAACAGGGCCGAATGAGAGTGGCTCATCTCGCTTTCATCTTCAACAGGAGTTAGAAGACAGCCTTAGACGTTTAAAAACGGATTATATCGACCTGTATCAAATTCACACATTTGACCCGTACACTCCGCTTGAAGAAACGCTGCGTACTTTAGATGATATGGTTCGTTCAGGGAAGGTGCGCTATATTGGAGCATCGAACTATGCTGCCTGGGAGTTAATGAAAGCATTAGGTATTAGTGAATGGAAAGGATTTACCCGGTATATTTCCACTCAAATTAGTTATTCTCTTGCCGATCGTACACCTGAAAATGAACTTGTTCCCATGTGTGTAGATCAAGGTGTCGGTATTATTCCGTATTTTCCGCTAGCTGGAGGGATTCTAACTGGAAAGTATAGTGAAAAAGAGACGGTACCTGTAGGTTCCAGAGCAAATACAGACCCCAACTTCAGCAGATTTCTTGATGATCGAGCCATTACACTCGGACAAAATGTAAGCAAGCTGGCAGCCGAACATGGTTATACTTCTAGTGCGATTTCGCTGGCCTGGCTCATGGATAGACCCGCTGTCTCCACCGTTATCGTGGGTGCTACACGCATCGAACAACTGGAGGATAATTTGAAAAGCGTAAACATAAATCTCGATTCAGAAATAACAAAAGAACTGGATGAACTCAGTAATCCATTTCGTTATGGTAAACCATTTGCTTTTTACCGTTTACCTTAAATTAATTGATATCACCAAATCTAAGGGGCGACTGACAAAAGTCGTCCTTTGTTGTCCGTCCCCCAAATGGCTAGCGAAAATTTGGCTAATCAACACGACTGTCATCCAACATCATTTTTTGCTCAAATGGAGCTGTCAGCGCAATCAAGGTATAGGAATAGCCAAAATCAGCGCATCTTTCCGAAAAAGCCACTAGTTCTTCGTTGGTTTCAGTGACTACCTTCAGCATGTAGTTGTACTCTCCGCTGATCCGATACATATCCGTCACCTCGGGCGATTGCTTGCAGAACTCAATAAAGGCAGAGCATTTCTTCGTCCGGAACATGACGAAAGCAGTCGTGTTTTTACCTAGCTTCGCCTGAGAGATGGCAGCATGATACCCCGTAATCACGCCTTGCTCTTCTAGCCTTCTTACCCTCTCTTTTACCGCGGGCTGCGTCATCCCAATAACTCTTCCTATTTCAACCATTGAAATACGAGCATTTTCGTGCAGAAGATGTAAAATTTTGTAGTCTATCTGATCCAGATGAATCACCCTTTCATTTCTTTAAGTAAATAACTCTAATTAACTTGAATATTTAAAGCGATATAGCAGAAATAACTTCATTTATCTATGTAAACTATAGAATTATTTGCGTAATATGTCACTAGATCAAACACTTGTCGCACCCGCGCGGGAATCGGCAAAACTTTTCGTTTAAGGAGTGACGCTATTGTCTTGCTATACAGTAGTTTATTTACTTGCCTTGGGTGAGTTCATGGTGGGCACTGCCGAATCGATTGTCACCGGAATCATCGATATGATTGCGAAAGACACGCAGGTCCCACTCTCACTCGCCGGGCAATTGGTAACCGGTTTTTCTCTAGCATTTGCCTTTGGTTCACCGCTAGTAATCGCTTTTACCGCAAGTATGGAGCGAAAGAAACTGCTTATCACAGTTCTTCTTCTCTTCATCGCTGGCAATCTGCTCGCATTTATCAGTCCTAGCTTTTCTGTTTTGATGACTTCCCGAATCCTGCTCGGCTTAAGTGGAGGCGTCTATACCGTGGTGGCGCTTGCTGTCGCTGCCAACCTCGCTCCACCCGAGAAAAAAGGGAGTTCGATTGGGATCATTCTCATGGGCTTTAGTATCTCGCTAGTTCTAGGAGTACCTGCCGGGACCATAGCAGGCGAACTGTGGGGCTGGCGTTCTGTTTTCGCCATCATTGCGGCATTAAGCATCATCCCGGTTCTCTGTATTTCGCTGTACCTTCCCAAGCTGTCAGGACAGAAGGCTATCCCTTTGCGGACACAGCTTGCTTCTCTCAAAAACAATAGGATTATCACGGCTTTGCTGGTTTCGTTCCTTTTTGTGACGGGGTACTCAACAGTCTATACGTACATTACACCACTCTTGCAAACTACTTCAGGGATGTCGACAGCTGTTGTCAGCACAACGCTATTATTGGCCGGCGTGGCCAGTACAGCAGGGTCACGTATAGGAGGATTTTCCACGGATAAACGGGGAATACGACCCACGCTTTACATAAGCTTATTCCTCCATGCAGCAATTTTGATCATCCTCCCCTTCATGGCGCAGCTTATTTTTGGTGCCATGCTTGCGGTGATGGTTTGGATGTGTGCCGTACAAATGACTGTGCCTGCCCAGCAATATTATCTAATTACCTTGTCACCTCAGTCGTCCGAAATCGCGCTAAGTGTCAATACTTCTATCTTCCAATTCGGATTGGCCGCAGGAGCAGGAATGGGTGGTCTGATCGTGAATCATTATTCGGTTGCCCCTCTCGGTTGGGTTGGAGGAGCGTCAGTGCTCATAAGTCTTTTTCTCGTATGGTTGTCCTTCTCATCAGAGGGGTCTGCCACATCTACAACAGTCATATCAAAATAAGAAAACAGTCAGGGAGGAAACGCCCTGACTGTTTTTTTGTTAGGATTTTAAATGGAATGGCACTTTAACAATTATGATATCCTCCCGATTCAACAACGCACGTTCAATAAAGTAAGCGGCCTGGTTATGAAGCATCCGGTGCCACGTTTTTTTCGTAATAAAGATCGGGAGAACAACGGTGATTTCATATTTCCCATCGACACGCCGTTGAACCTGGTCAATAAAGCGAAGCAATGGATTTTTGATGCTTCGATAACGTGAATAAAAAGTTTCCAGACGAATCCCAGGATTCCACGCTTGCCATTTTTCCCTGAACTTCTCATCTTCGTCTTTATCAATGGAAACATGAAACGCGATAATCTGCTCGGGCGGGCTAGATTCTAAGGCATATTCGATCGAGTTGCGTACGACTTGATTGATTCCACCTACCGGAACAATCATCAGCGTACTCTTTAGATGCAGCGGGTGATCGATCTCCATCTTTAATTGGGTAGCAACGCTTACGTAATGCCTTTTAATGCTAAACATCATCCATACAAGAACCGGAATAATAATGGCGATGGTCCAGGCACCTGCTGAAAACTTCTCCACAAGAGAAATGATTACAACTGAAAAGGACATGATCGCGCCTAAAGCATTGATGAATACCTTCGATTTCCACCCTGAAGGCTTTTCTATCCTCCACTTCTTAACCATACCCAGTTGCGCGATCGTAAACGAAAGAAATACCCCGATGGCATACAACGGAACCAGACTATCAGTCACAGCATCAAATCCAATAATCAACAAAATTGACATGAGCGACAGAACCATAATGCCGACATTAAGCGAAAGTCTGTCACCCCGCGTGGAAAACTGTCGGGGCATATAGCCGTCCTGTGCCACAATGGCAGCCAGAAGTGGAAAGCCCGCAAAGGCTGTATTCGTAGCCAGAAACAGGACAAGCGCTGTCGAAATTTGTGTCGAATAATACATCCAGGAATGTCCAAACAGGTGAGAAGCAACCTGAGAAAGAACCGTTGGATTCCCGGTTGGACTTGGTGCAACTCCATATAAATTGGCCAGAATTGTGATACCCATAAACATGACAAACAACAAAATCCCCAAGTATAAGAGCGTGGTTTTCGCATTCTTCACCGTTGGGTCTCGAAAGACTGGAGTGGCGTTGGAGATCGCCTCTACACCGGTCAAAGCCGAACAGCCCGATGAAAAAGCACGCAGCAGAACATAGAGGGTAACTCCCTGTGGAATGTGCGCCGGCATCGGAATAGAGGTAGAAGGAATGCCATGCACGACCACCTGATACAGACCAGCAAGTAACAAGGCAAAAATATTAAAAATAAAAAAGTATGTTGGAAAAGCAAAAACTGTGCCGGCTTCTCGAACCCCTCTCATATTGATAAAAGCGACAAGAAGAACACCCAGCACAGAAAGCTCAACATTCCACGGTATCAGATTCGGAAAGGCGGATGTAATAGCAGCCACTCCCGCTGTAGCGGATACAGCTACTGTTAACGTATAGTCGACGAGCAGTGCGGCACAGGCAATCAGTGCCATCAGCGGATTAAAGTTTTCCTTCGCTACCGCATACGCCCCGCCCCCCCTCGGGTATCCATTAATCACCTGACGATACGAAATAATCAGGGTAAAGAGGAGAATCACAATGATCAATGAAACAGGAAGACTAAACCACCTGGCGGCTACTCCATAAGCAACAAGCGCAATTAAAATCGATTCTGTCCCGTATGCTACCGAGGATAAAGCATCGGATGAAAGGATCGGCAAGGCCATCCATTTCGGCATTCTCTCTTCCTGCAACGCTTCTGTTGACAGCGGGCGGCCGAATAAAAAATGTTTGATTTTCATCCCGTTTTCCACTCCAATTATAATTGATTGTTTTTTCCGCTCTCGAACTCGAGATTAGGCCGACCTTTTATTTATTTCATGTGACTTATTATAAGCAGATTATTTTAAAAAAAACACAATCAAGAATTCAAATCCAAAATCACCAGCCAAGGAAGATTGTATCCGATATTCCTCGTATCAAACAAGCTGTGACAGAAGTTAACGAGCACATAAGAATGATTAAGGAGACAAAAAAATGTGCAGCCCCTTTCAAACAAAGATCGCTGCACATTTTTTATGTTACTTTTAGTTTATAGAGAAGATAACTAAACCCTAGCGTTATAAGTGAAAAGAGTACCGCTATACTCGAAAATGCAAGAACATAGGCATTATATTCTGCAAGTTGAACAATCATCTTATAGCTGTTCACATGTAGAAATCCCGCAATAATATTAAACACAACAAGCAAAGCGAAAATCATGACGAGTCCATTTGCGGAATTTTGGATATCTGCTTTACTTAACGCAATGTGGGAAGAAATACTGATAGCCAGCACAATAAACAGCCAAAACGAAGGAGTCGTCAGGTTATGCAGAGTAAAGAGACTTTTACTTATCACGATCACTGCTTCACCTATCGTTTTTAACACATTGATATCTACCTTCTCTATAGATATATGTTGATGAATTTGAGCTTTAAAAGTAGCATACGATTGCGGCACAAGAAGATACATGCCTACTATTAAAGAAGCAATTCCACTAAATATAGGCCCTAGCCCGATAAAGAAGTTGCCGACTTGCTGATAAACACTGGCTGGATTATATTGATGCTCAACATAGCCAAGCACACCATCTGGACTATTGAGCTGCAACAGCTTTACCTTTGTTACCTTGTGTCCCCATAGGATGCATTGGATCAGATGTCCAATTTCGTGAATCGGGGTACCTATCCAGGCGGTCAGGAGCACTCCTTTTCGTCCCAACGCTCGAACCAAATATGTATTTGAGTATTTTTCCAAATATCCTAAGAGAAAGCCAATAAAAATAAAAACACCTACCAAATAAAGCATTTCTACAAAGCTTATCAGGAGGGTGTTACTAAATGATACTACGATATTCATCGAAATCTCCTTGTCATAATGCCGTGCTGTTTACGTAACCTATGATTTCATTAGCATCCAAACGCATGAATAAAATCCGTCTCTATATCACTAATGCTTTCATACACTGTCTCAAGCCCCATTAATCTCTTCAAAAACATTTTCTGCTTTTCCTGTAATGGTAACTCTTTATACCAGGGTAAATTCTTTTTGCCTCCATCTCTTTGAAAAGAAGAATAAAGCAAGTACAAGAAAAAATCTCCCAGATACGAATAGTCTAGGTCATATCTATATCGATTGTTATCTGCAAATCTTGCCAATCCAAAGTCAATAAGAACTACGTTATAGCCATCTATAAGAACATTAGGTATCCTTATATCCCGATGTACAATACTATTTTCATGTAGGTACTTTATAATATTTATGAGTTTGATGCCAATATTATAAAATTCTTCAGTTGAAAATTCATGATGATCCTTGAAAATCATATCCTTAACCGTAACTCCTGACTTGAGTTCCAGGACAAATCCATAAAAGCTCCCTTGGTTTATTACCCCTAAAAACTCAGGGATTCTTTCATCCCTGAGTTTTGAAAGGATAACCGCCTCGTATATATTCTTGTTTGAATCCTTGATAAACAAGCTTTTTTTGAACTTCTTAATAATAACCTTGCTGCCTGTGTCGGTTTTGGCAAGAAAGCATAACCCATATCGACCTTCGCCAACTATTTTTTCAATCGTATATTCTCCAAGTTTTTTTCCACGATATTTTATTTCACTAAAATAACGCATAGGATCACCTATTCAACTGGTTTCCACATTGAGAACAAAATTTAGAGTTCGGTGGCATTTTTCCTCCACAATTTGAGCAGAACAATTCCACTTTAACCTTTTCTCCACAATTCAAGCAAAATTTTGAGCCAGCCGGGATTTGACTGTTGCACTTGTTGCAATTTAGCGATCCTTGATTTGGAAATGGCTGATTTTGCATAGGTGAATGGTTGTGTTGGTGTCTGTAATGACCATAATGGCCTCTAGAACTGCTTCTTGAACCAATCATATCAAACAAGTTGCCTAAAATTCCTTTTTTCTTGTAGTGACTACTTCCATGATTTCCATATTTATAATGGCTCTTTTTTGAAGAAGATCTTGAGAAAAAGCTCATATTTCCATACCTCCTTATATAATCTATTTATTTTCTATTGTTATCCTACATGTTAACAGCCCTCTAACCCAAATTCCACCACTACCAAATTAAAGCTTTTTTATCTCCTGTAATCTCTATTCGTTCAAAGACTGATTTACTGCTTCAATTGCATGCAGTGCTGTTGTATCAAACACTGGAACTTCCACATCCTCTTGCTTTACCAGTAATCCGATTTCAGTGCAGCCCAAAATAATGCCCTTCGCTCCATTTTCCACTAAACTTCTCATTACCTTCTTGTAACATTCCCTAGATGTCGGTAGGACCTTACCTACGCATAACTCTTCATAAATGATCTTGTTCACAACTTCTCTGTCACTCTCATTTGGCACTATCACTCGTATTCCATTCGACTCCAAGCGTGACCTGTAAAAATCTTGTTCCATCGTGTATTTTGTACCTAGCAAACCTACTGAATCGATTCCTTGCTGTTTAATCGCCACAGCAGTTGCGTCCGCAATATGTAAAATCGGAATGCTGATTTTTTGCTGTATGACATCTATTACCTTATGCATCGTATTGGTGCAAATAATAATAAAGTCTGCTCCCCCTTTTTCCAGAGAATATGCAGCATCACCCAATACTTCTCCAGCCTTGTTCCACTCTCCCATCGACTGATAATGCTCAATTTCAGCAAAATCCACACTATATAACAAGCACTTTGCGGAGTGTAATCCACCTACTCTATTTTTTACTTCTTCATTAATAATCCGATAATATTCAACCGATGATTCCCAACTCATTCCTCCGATAAGACCAATCGTTCTCATGTTACTCCTCCCTCGAATGAAATCTTTAGCATAGAAACTGCTCCCTCTAACTATTCTCCTACTCTGACTATAAAGTATTTATCGTCTTCCTGCATATCACCCTTTCTTCACCGCTCAATTCCACCCTTACTTAAATAATAAACAAATATAGTTAAGGTAAAAATGCCCACAATCCTCATTTCTAGACTATGTGTTCTTATCCATAATCTTAGATTTCCATTTAGTCCCCTTGACACTATTTAATAAGATTTATAATCAAAAATACCTATTCAACCAATCGTTTAGACGCATTATGATAGACTTATAAAAAATAACTAATGTGAAAAGGGCAAATCATCGGGAAACCATGAGACGCAAAGCCAAGGGCCTAAAGCATGACTGTTTTTTAATATGCATGGCAGCCGGTTACCACAAGGACTCATAGTTTTCCTTACCTATGAACCTTGTTTAAGGTTCATTTTTATTTTGTCCCTTTTCATGGAAAGGCAGGGATGCTATCGTGAGAAAACGTTTTTTATCAAAATCTTCGTTTTTAGCATTTTTTCTTCTCGTATTCCAGGTATTTATCTCCATACCAAACGTATTTGCGGAAGGTATCTTACCGCCAAGTAACCTTGCAGTCCAGCTTGTGACACCGAGTGACATTAAACTAACGTGGAGTTCTGTTTATGGGGCAACCGGTTACAACATCTATACTATAACCGATGGTCAGTTAACTCTATCAGGAACAAGCAAAACAACAAGCTACAGTATTAATAACCTCCCTGAAGGAACCTATAGCTATGTTGTATCTACTCTAAGCGCAGAAGGTGAGTCGGGTCCATGCGCCCCTGTACAGGCTGAAATTGTCTATCCAGATATGCAGTCTCCTTCCACTCTCACTTATACGATTCAAAACGGAAACAACATTGTTCTAAACTGGTCCGCCTCCCAGAATGCTCAAAGCTATAATGTCTATCAAATCTCACCGGAAGACCAAAAGACATTACTTACAACTGTAACTGGACGAACCTATACTGTAAGCAATGTTCCTGCCGGAAACTATAAATATGCAGTTTCTGCAGTAAATTCCGCATATGGGGAATCACCACTTTCTGCACCTGTGCAGGTCGAGGTCACTCCCACGACAATGAATGCCCCTCGTAATTTTACGTATACGGTAACGAATGGTAATGATGTTAACCTGCGATGGGATGCTGTTACCTACGCAGACAGCTATAAGGTTTACCAAGTTGTTGATGGGGAAAAGGTGCTAAAAAGCACAATAACCGGTACAACAGTTACGTATACGAACATGCCGGCTGGTGATTACAAATATGAGGTTCACTCATACAGTAATCGTTTCGGCGAATCAACAGAAGGCAGTCAGCTTTCCGTTACAGTTGGAGCAGTTACAATGGCTGCACCAGGCAACTTTACGTACAAGTTACAAAACATTAATGACCTTGTCTTAACCTGGGGAGCCGTACCAAATGCAACCGGCTACAAGGTTTACCAAGTTATTGACGGACAAAAAACATTAAAAAGTACCGTAACCGGCACAACAGTTACATATACAAATATGCCGGCTGGTGATTATGTTTATGAAGTTCACTCGTACAGTGATCGTTTCGGTGAATCAGCAGAAGGCAGTCAGCTTTCCATTACAGTTGGAGCAGTTACAATGGCTGCGCCAGGCAACTTTGCCTATAAAATTCAAAACGGTAATGATATTGTACTAACCTGGAATTCTGTTCCTAATGCAAATAGCTATAAAGTGTATCAAATCGTAAACGGTCAAAAAGTTTTAAAAAGTACAGTGACTAGCACAACAGTTACGTATGCCAGCATGCCAGCTGGTGATTACAAATATGAAGTTTACTCTTTTTCTACTCGTTTTGGTGAATCACAGGAAGGTAGCCAAGTATCCTTCTCTCTTGCTCTGCCTACTATGGAGCCACCGGCAAATCTGCTTCAAACAATAAAAAGTGCTACAGAGTTTAGCCTAAGCTGGGACCCTGCTGCCTATGCAACAAATTATAAAGTCTATCAAATTACAAACGGACAAAAAGTCTTAAAAAGTACCGTAACAGGTACAAGTGTTTCGTATACGAACATGGCACCTGGTGAATACAATTTTGAGATTCATTCCTACTCTTCCCGTTTTGGAGAATCGGTAGAGGGAAGTAAACTAACCGTAACTTTAAATGGCCAAACGATGGAAGCACCAGCAAACCTAACGTACAGTATTAATAACGGCAATGACATTACCCTGAAATGGGCTAGCGTACCTTATGCTACAAGCTATAAAATCTATCAAGTCATTGATGGAGAAAAAGTTTTAAAAAGTACAGTCACAGGTACAAGCGTTACGTATACAAACGTGCCGGCTGGTGATTACAAATATGTTGTTACCTCCATCTCGACCCTTTTGGGTGAATCACCAAGTGGGGCTGAAACTAGCTTCTCCCTGACTTTACCGACGATGGATGCCCCAGGAAACTTTGCATACAAGATTCAAAATGTTAACGATGCTGTATTTACATGGGGAGCTGTTCCTAATGCAAACAGCTATAAACTTTATGAGTTAATTGACGGGCAGAAAGTATTAAAAACGACGGTGACAACTCTTACTACAACACTGCTTAACATTCCTGCCGGCGAACATACTTACGTGATTCATTCTTTCAGCTCTCGTTTCGGCGAATCAGCAGAAGGAAGCCAGGTTTCATTTACCCAGGTCTTCCCTACAATGCAGAAGCCGGATAATCTAACATATACTATCGCGAACGGTAACGATATTAGCTTAAAGTGGAATACTGCCACTTATGCAACTGCTTATAATGTTTACCAAATTATTGATGGACAGCCTGTTTTGAAAAAGACAGTGACAGGTACATCCGTAACATTCACAAATATGCCTGAAGGTGACTATACGTATGAAGTACGCTCATTCAGCAGCCGCTTTGGCGAATCACCAGAGGGAAGCCAGGTTTCCATCAAGCTTACTCAAAATGTAATGCAGGCACCGGGCAACCTGACACAAAGTATTACAAACGGAAATGATATCACTTTAAAATGGAATAGTGTTACTTATGCAACTGCTTATAAGGTTTACCAGGTTATTGATGGACAGCCCGTTCTGAAAAAGACGGTGACGAGTACATCCGTAGCATTCACAAATATGCCTGAAGGCGACTATACGTATGAAGTACACTCATTCAGTGATCGTTTTGGCGAATCATCAGAAGGTGCTAAGCTCTCATTTACGCTGGACTTCCCAACGATGCAGGCACCGGGCAATCTGACGCAGAGTATTACAAATGGAAATGACATCACCTTAAAATGGAACGGTGCTACTTACGCAACTGCTTACAAAGTGTACCAAATTGTTGATGGACAGCCCGTTCTGAAAAAGACGGTAACGAGTACAAGCGTAACCTTTACCGACATGCCTCAAGGCGATTATACGTATGAAGTACACTCATTCAGTGATCGTTTTGGCGAATCACCAGCAGCCGGTACCCTGAGCTTTACACTTACATGGCCTGTAGTGCAACCACCAGTGCTGCAATCATCTTTGTTCAATGCAAACAATATGACATTCACCTGGAAGGCAGTTACTTGGGCGAATGAATACCGTCTTTACAAGGTAACAGGTGATAGCAAACAACTGCTTTATAAAGGAACAGCGCTTACTAACACGGTTTACAATTTAGCAGAAGGCAATCATTCTTTCCAGGTAACTGCATACAGCACACGCTTTGGTGAATCTGCGCCTTCTAATCTTATTACCGAGAAAATTGTTTACCCGATTATGCAAGCACCTACAGCTAGCATAAAGCTGCTAAGTTCAACAGAAGCTTTAATTTCATGGAACTTTATCACCTATGCAAACGGCTATAATGTGTATGAAATTATTGACGGTAAACCGGTACAATTAACTAAAAATCTAAACAATCTATCGTATAAGCTTTCTAACCTTACGTATGCAGACCATGAATACTATGTTACCTCGTTCAGTAATTCGTTTGGAGAATCAGAACGATCAAATACTGTAATCGCCAAGCTAATCATAGATACGGAAGCACCGGTAACAACGGCTAAAGTGACTCCTGCTTCTGCATCAACTGGCTGGGCGAATCAAAGCGCTGTTGTCTCATTGTCTGCAACAGACAACGAGGTAGGCGTTGCGAAAACATTCTATTCTCTTGATGGTGGCGAATTTGTAGAAGGGACAGACCTGACAATTAGCGAGGAAGGCATTCACAAACTCTCTTTCTACTCTGTCGACAAAGTTGGCAACAAAGAAGCAGCTAAAACAATTGACATCAAAGTTGACAAAACAGCACCGGTAACAAAAGCAAATGAAATTAGCGATACGTTTACTCAGTCATCCAGCATTAAACTGAGTGCGACAGATGCACTCAGCGGTGTAGCCAAAACATTCTACTCGATTAACGGCTCTGATTATAAGGAAGGAACATCCTTTACGGTAAGCGGAGATGGAACTAACAAAATCTCCTATTATTCAATAGACCAGGCCGGAAATACGGAAAAACCGCAAACTATCGAGGTAAAGGTTGATAACACGGCTCCTGTTACTACTTCTGATGCTCCTACAACATGGAGTAAGGACGATGTAACAGTTTCTCTAACCGCAACAGATACAGAGAGTGGTGTAGCCAAAACATTCTACTCGATTAATGGCTCTGAGTATAAGGAAGGAACATCCTTTACGGTAAGCGGAGATGGAACCAACAAAATCTCCTATTATTCAATAGACCAGGCCGGAAATACAGAAAAACCGCAAACTGTCGAGGTAAAGATTGATAAAATGGCTCCTGTTACTACTTCTAATGCTCCTACAGCGTGGAGTAAGGACGATGTAACAGTTTCTCTAACCGCAACAGATACAGAGAGTGGTGTAGCCAAAACATTCTACTCGATTAATGGCTCTGAGTATAAGGAAGGGACATCCTTTACGGTAAGCGGAGATGGAACTAACAAAATCTCCTATTATTCAATAGACCAAACTGGAAATACGGAAAAACCGCAAACTATCGAGGTAAAGATTGATAAAACCGCTCCTGTTACTACTTCTGATGCTCCTACAACATGGAGTAAGGACAATGTAACAGTTTCTCTAACTGCAACAGATACACAGAGTGGTATATCTAAGACATTCTACTCGATTAATGGCTCTGAATATAAGGAAGGGACATCCTTTACAGTAGATAAAGAAGGGATTACCCAAATTTCCTACTATTCAGTTGACCAGACTGGAAACATTGAAAAGCCTCAAAATGCTGAGGTAAAAATTGACCGTACAGCTCCAATTGTCACAATGGATGTAAATAAGGAAATCAAGCTTGGCACTAGTCTGTTACTAGAATACACAGCAAAAGATGACCAATCAGGTATTGCTTCTGAAAAGATGGTTGTCACCGATCCAACTGGGACATCTAGTACCGTAATGAACGGTAGCTCTATTACGATTAATAAACAGGGTGTCTATAATGTTTCGGTAACGGTAACTAATGCTGCAGGCCTTAGCACTACAATTCAAAGAAAGTTTTCCGTATACATTCCTGCCACAATTGAAGTTACACCTAAAATTGTAAAAGGAAATAGTGGAGTGTTCACAGTCCGTGTTGATCTTCCTTCAGGCTATAGCACTCAAGGCTTTGATTTAAATACAGCAGAACTTAATGGTGTGAAAGCATTATCTTCGAATAATGGATACTACAATCAGGCAAAACTTGGCCAGTTTAAGTTTGAACGTTCCGATTTTACCTGGTCTACACCTGAAGTTGCTGTTGAGTTCCGTGGTTATGTAAATGGAGCTTTAGTAGTTGGGCAAACCATGGTTAAAGTACAAAAGTAAGATATAACCAAACATAAGTAAGTGCAAAAAGGCCATTGGAAAACTTCATTCCAATGGCCTTTTGTGTTCATTTCTAATGTACAAAACAGATAAACGATTACAACCAATCTGGCTTTTTTCGATTTTTTACTCTCATTTTTTCTGTCAGAATATGGTCAGTGGTCAAAACAAAAAGCCCGGTTAGCTCCGTGCTCTTCTTAATTCCTGTGTCATAAAGGTAAGCGTTACATCTAGATCCACAATCAAGTAATTAAAATGAATTATATCATTTCCCGAAATATTCACTTGTTACAATATACGTAGCCATACCTACTATAACCATGACTATAATAGCGGAAATAATGCCTATTATTTTTTTTATCATATACCCTCCATTATTTGGTTTATTTTTTTACAAATATATACTAAAATAGCGTTAAAGTCCATAAAATTACAAATTTAGTATATAAGTTTAATTTTATGGACTTTATATACTGCAAACAAAATAAGGGAGGATTTTAGTATTATGGAGCAGCAAACAGACAAAAACGCTAATATATCTGTAAGCAACTCTTTTATAAGTACAGAAAAGTATAAATCAATAGGTGGATGGTTAATTTTATTTGTTACAAGCTTGATCATAACTTTTATCATAATGCTCTTTGTTATTATTAATGAGTTATTACCAGTATTTTTAGATAAGCAACGTTCTATTTTAATAACTCCCGGTTCACAATTATATGATCCATTATTCACTCGCATAACATACATAGAATTATTTATGAGCATAATAATTTCCATATCTGCTATCATTCTATTAGTCTTTTTGTTTCAAAAAAGAAAATTCGTTCCGAAAATCGCTATAATTTATATCGTATTCTCCTCAGCCTATGCAATCGTAGATTTAGCAATGTATATTTCATTAATCAATCACTTCAAGGATATCGGTATTAACCTAAACCTGGATGCTAATGAAATAAGAGAGAAGGTATCAGGATCATTAATAAGCGCAATAGTATACCCTGTGGTCTGGGTGCCGTATTTCTTAAAGTCCAAGAGAGTAAAACATACCTTTATTCGATAAAAATTCAAATTAATTTCGCCAAACAAAAAATCCCCACCACCCAATCCGGCTTTTTTCGATTTTTTATTCTCATTTTTTCTGTCAGAACTTTATTTTTTTCGTAATAATGTTTTGATAAAAAACAGGGGAAAAGGCTTGATATGACTCGTTTTCGCCCTTTCCCCTCTTTCTTTTATCCTTGCCAAAAGCAGAACTTTATTTATTGGTTACACACATTTTATGAGTAGCGCGACACTCTCGACGTGCACCGTATGCGGGAACATATCCACCGGCTGCACTTCAACCGTCTTATATCCGCCACCCTCCAGAAAACGAAGATCACGGGCCAGCGTCGATGGATTACACGACACATACACCACACGGTCCGGCTTCATATCCAGAATCGTCTGCAACAACGCTTCATCACAGCCCTTGCGCGGCGGATCAACCACCATCACATCCGCCCGGTTCCCTTCCTCATACCACGCAGGAATCACAACCTCCGCTTCACCAACCGCAAACGTCGCATTCTCAATTCCGTTCAACCGTGCATTCCGCTTTGCATCCTCAATCGCATCCGGCACAATCTCCACGCCGAACACCTGCTTCGCCTTCTGCGCCAAAAACAACGAGATCGTTCCGATGCCGCAGTACGCGTCAATCACATTCTCTTCTCCCGTCAGCGCCGCATACTCCAACGCCTTCCCATACAAACGCTCCGTCTGCACCGGATTCACCTGATAGAAAGAACGAGCCGAGATCGCAAATGTAATGTCCCCAATCGTATCGTAGATATATTCTTCACCCCATAAAACCCGGGTAACCTCACCAAAAATCACATTCGTCCGCTTCGTATTCACATTCTGTACAATGCTTTTCACACCCGGCACCGCCTGCGCTAACTCTGCAACCAACGCATCCTGATTCAGAATCTTGTCCCCATTTGTGACCAATACAATCATCACATCGCCAGTCGCAAAGCCAACTTTTGTGACGACATGGCGCAAAAGACCTGTGTGCGTTTCCTCCTGGTAAGCACGAACACCGTGCTTCCAGGCGATCTCCTTCACGCGAGCAATTACATCATCGCCAGTTTCATGTTGGATCAGACAGGCTTCCATATCGATGATTTCATGCGAACGAGCAGCGTAGAAACCGCCAATTAAGCCGCCCGCTTCTTCACCAATAGGCACCTGAGCTTTATTTCGGTAGCGCCATGGGTTTTCCATCCCGATTGTCGGATGGACCGGTACACCTTCGATTTTTCCGATACGACGCAGGTTGTCTTCCACAAGCTTGCGCTTGAATTCGAGCTGAGCCGTATACTCCATGTGCTGAATGCCGCAGCCACCGCAGCGAACGTACAACGGACAAGGCGGTTCCATACGAGCAGAAGACGGCTCGATAATCTCAAGTATGCGAGCGTAGCCGAACTGCTTTTTTAGCTTTGTAGCACGAACGCGAACGCGTTCTCCTGCAAGTGCACCCGGCACGAACAACGTGTAGCCTTCGTAGCGGCCCACACCATTTCCTTCATGCGAGATGTCTTCAATCGTAATTTCTACTGTTTCATTTTTCGTAAGTGGCAGGCCGGATAGATCGGCTGTCGGCTGCCTGCGCTGTTTTTTTCTCAAAATCATCCACCTATATTCTATACGTAATTAACGAATAAGCTTGATATGTCGCGGCAGTGTTGTAAACGTACACGGAAGCGTGCCCCCGAACTCTCCATCGAGATTCAGCTTCACCTTCTCATTAGAAATCGCGACAAGCTTCCGGGTCTGGAAATATTCAACCTTCGAATCATTCACATGCTCACCCTTTAACGCCAGCGTAGCGATGCGGATGAAATCCGGAAGCGATGTTTTCTTCAACACAATGCAGTCAAGCAGACCGTCGTCCATTTTTGCATTCGGGGCAATTTTTTCGAAGCCGCCGATTGAGTTACTGTTAGCAATGAGAAACAGCATAATCTCATCATCAATTACCCGATCATCTGCTTCTAAGCGGACGTGCATAGGAGAGAGAAAAGCCAGCTTCTCAATGCCCTTCATATAATAAGCGAGTTGACCAAGCAGTGTTTTCAGCTTGCTAGGTACTTCGTATGTGAGCGTTGTCAACGCACCGCCGCCCGCAATATTAATGAAGTAACGATTGTTAATTTTGCCAACGTCGATTGGAATCGGTGTTCCATTTGCAATGACTTCTACCGCCTTTGGAATGCTGCGCGGCAGGCCAAGCGCACGAGCAAAATCATTCGTCGTTCCTGCCGGAATAATGCCAAGTGCCGGACGGTATTTCTGTTCCGCAATCCCGTTCACCACTTCATATACCGTTCCATCTCCTCCGGCTGCAATCACAAGGTCAAAGCGCCGCTCGACCGCCATACGTGCCGCAAGCGTCGCATCGCCCGCCCCTTTCGTCGCATGACAAGAGGTTTCATAGCCGCTCTGCTCCAGTGTATCGAGTAATCTTGGAATCCACTTTTTCACTTCTTCCCGTCCGGAAGACGGATTATAAATTAAACGTGCACGTTTCACATCCAGCCACCCTATTTCCCCATAAACTTAACTATTCCTTTACAAAGATTACCCTAATTCAAGGAAAAAAGAAAGCCGCCTGTTATGAGGCGACTTACAAGGCACGATCAAGCAAATCCATAATGTGAATCGCCTCCATCTCATTCTGCATGCCAGCTCGAATGATGCCTTGCTTCATCTGAAGCAGACAACCTGGATTGGACGTTACGATAAGGTGCGCTTTCGTTTGCTTGACATTTTTCATCTTGTCATCAAGAATACGCATCGACATATCGAAGTTTGTGATGTTATAGATCCCTGCCGAACCGCAGCAGCTATCAGCATTTATCATCTCGATGTATTCCACACCCGGAATACTGCGGATAAGCTGGCGTGGCTGATTGCGAACGCCTTGGCCGTGTGCTAAATGGCACGAATCTTGATACGTTACGCGAACATCAAAGGAATTCTTGAATTCAATCTGCGGCAGTTCAGCCAGCAGTTCATTTGCATCGCGCGTTTTGGCGACAAATGCCAGCGCACGCTCTTTCCACTCCAGATCATCGTGGAACCAGTGATGATACTCCTTAAGTGCGGCTCCACAGCCACCAGCGTTGTTGACGATGAAGTCAACATTTGCTTTCTCGAATGCCTCGATGTTACGTTTCGCAAGCTCAACTGCTCCGTCTTTTTCTCCGGAGTGCGCGTGCAGCGCCCCGCAGCATGCCTGATCCTCGACAAAGATCACTTCACAGCCGGCTTTCGCAAGCACACGGGAGGTCGCCTGATTCGTTTCATAAAACATCACGTCCATAATACAGCCTTTAAACATGCCGATGCGGAGCTTAGCTGTTTGATCGGTCGGTTTTACGATTTTTTGACGCTTTTTGCGCTCAGCTGGGGACGCTACTTTTTCTACGGCTTTCTGCATTTCTGCCATTGGACGTGGCAATACATTCACAAGTCCGGTTTTATCTGCTAATGTTTGCAGGCCAGCTGCCTGTGCTGCCCAAAGTGCCGTACCAAGTGTATCAATCCGCTTTGGATGCTTGAAGATCTTATTAAAAACAATGTCACGGATAAATGGCGATTTGCTTCGCTCTTTTTTGTTCGTTTCTACCACTTCACGTGCGGTTTCCACGAGGCTGCCGTATGGCACACCTGCTGGACAGGCCGTCTCACAGGCGCGGCAGCCGAGGCACAAATACATGTTGTTCTCAAACTCTTGATCGACCTGTAGCGCTTCCTGGGCTACGCCTTTCATGAGAGCGATTCGACCACGCGGGCTTGCCACCTCTTTACCTGTCTGCCGGTACGTCGGACAGGATGGAAGGCAGAAGCCGCACTGCATGCAGTTCATAATTTCGTTCGTGTCAAACTTGTTCAGCAGGGATACACTGGCAGTGGAGCAGTCTGGATTATTTGTCTGCTTGTTCATTTCCATGCGCATGTTCTCTCGTTTGTCCACATCCACAGCCATGATTCACGACCACCCTTCTTCTTGAGCTTTTCGCAAAAATTTTGCCAGGGTTCATAATTCCGTACGGGTCAAACGCTTCTTTAATTCGTCGCATGATGTCCATGCCAACTGGACCAACTTTTAGATCAAGGTAATCGGCTTTTGCCATACCAACACCGTGTTCGCCTGTAATGGTGCCGCCGAGCTTGATTGCTGCATGGAAAATCTCTTCGAATGCCTGCTCCACGCGGTGGATTTCTTCCTTATCCCGTTCATCTGTCAGGCAGGTCGGGTGCAGGTTGCCATCTCCTGCATGACCAAATGTACAAATCTGCAGGTCGTATTTTTTCGCTACCAGATTAACTTGCTCCACCATCGCCGCCAGGTTGGCACGCGGTACAGTAGCATCTTCCAGAATCGTCGTCGGTTTGACGCGGGCAAGTGCCGAGAGTGCCGAACGACGCGCTGCCATCAGACTCGCTCCTTCTTCTGCCGTCTGTGCCATCCGTACTTCTGTTGCGCCTTCTGCCCGGCAAATATCTGCCATCCGCGCAATATCGTGCTCAACCTGAAGCGAGGTTCCATCCTGTTCGATAATGAGCATGGCCTTCATGTCTAACGGCAATCCAATATGTGCGAAGTCTTCCACTACGATCATCGTCTCTTGATCAAGGAATTCCAGCGTCGCCGGAATAATCTTGGAAGCGATAATCCGCTGTACACTTCGGGCCGCATCCGTCAGGTCATTGTAGTACGCCACCATCGTTTGTTTGGTTTCTGGAAGCGGTAACAATTTTGCAGTGATCTCCGTAATAACTGCCAGCGTTCCCTCTGATCCAACGAGCAGCTTGGTGACATCGTATCCCGCTACATCTTTCGCATTCTTACCGCCTACCCGTAAAATATCTCCATTCGGTAGAACGGCTTCCAGTCCCATAATATAATCTTTTGTTACACCGTATTTTAGGCCGCGCATACCGCCTGCACATTCCGCGACATTCCCACCCATGGTCGAAATCCGCATACTGCCTGGGTCCGGTGGGTAAAATAGCCCCACTGCCTCTACCGCTTTATGAACATCTGCCGTAATTACACCCGGCTCAAATGTCGCAGTCAAATTATCCTGATCAATTTCTTTAAAAGCATTTAAGCGATTCATATTGAGTACAATTCCACCTTCGACCGGTACCGTCCCACCGCACAAGTTCGTGCCAGAACCACGGGATACAATCGGAATCCGATGCTGACTGGCGACCTTCATAATCGCTGCTATTTCCTCCACGCTAGATGGAATCACTACAGCATCCGGCATTGCCTGGTAAAGCGGGGTTGCATCATACGAATACACATACAACTCATTCGGTGTATCGAGAAAATAATCGCGACCGACAATACTCCGCAATTCATTTTTAATATTTTGATTCATTCGAATCCTCCTCTCCTATTCAGCAGGTCATCTGACGAATTTGATAATAATTTTAGCATAACGCAGAAAAATTGTGTAGAATAAAAGAAAAGAATTTAATAGAAGGGTACGAAACATTTATGTCACTTATTAAAAAAAGTTATGAAGTGATCGCGGAACAAATAGAGAAACTGATCGAAGATGGAACGCTAGAACCCGGAACGCGGCTCCCCACCATTGATCGCCTCGCCGAACAGTACCATGTAGGAAAGTCTACCGTCCGGGAAGCACTTAGCCAGCTCAAGGCACGCGGCCTGATTGAATCACGTCAAGGCGAGGGTACCTTTGTGAAAAAAAGTGCAGCAGCGGCATTAAAAGCCATTCCACCTATCATCGCCAGCAATCACGAAGAATTGGTGAAGCTGATGCAAGTACGCCAGATTGTGGAGTCCGGCTGTGCGGAACTTGCAGCGATGAACCGAGATGAAGAGGACATGCAGCGTCTTTCTACTATTATAAATAATATGGAAGCTGCACTAACGGATGAAGAGCTGAGTCGGTTATACGACATTGAATTTCACATTGCCATCGCATACGCCACAAAAAATCCGTATTTACAGAACATGATGGAAAGCATCGCGGAGGCACTCAACCTAACGATTCGGGATAGCCGTAACCTGTGGTTATATGAAAGCGAAGGCACAACCTCCCGTCTCTATCATGAGCACCGGGAAATATTTGAGGCCATTCAAAACCAGAACAGCAAAGAAGCACGTAACCTGATTGAACAGCATCTTACCCGCGTACGTGAGGTACTCGAAACAGGTCGTTAAGATACGTACATCTGGATCGTACTCGCAAGCCATTTTGCCACGTTTGGATCAGGGAGATAAGGGCGTCCGTCATAGCGCACCGAAATCCCGGCCAGACGCTGCGGAATGGCTTTTTCTGTGTAATAACCTGAACTAAGAAACAGGGGGACAACGAGCGGCTTGTATCTGTCTGCTAGTCGGGACGCCTGCTGTCGAATGGTATCTGGATGAAATGTACTGTATGCAGCAGCACACAGCCCAACTTCATCACACAAACTCGCCGCAAGTTCCTGCAGCAGCCGCTCCCATCGTTCTTGATAACCAGTCTCCTCGCTCCCGTGTGCCACAAGCAGTAATGCTTCTTCTTCTGGGCGACTAGACAGCTCACATACTCGCGTCCGCAGCAAAGTACGGATGCATTGGTGTGTGTCCATCGGTGCAGCCCAGGTGATAGCGGTACCAGGTTGCAACGAAATGCGTGCTAAATCCGTCGGCACGGCACAGCTATCCGCAAGACCAAGCGCATAACGAATTTCGGATAAATGGGTGCTGCCACTTGACACGAATAGCGGGATTGCGATGATATGCTGAACCCCCTTCTCTTCCAACCTTCGGATTCCATTCACAATCGACTTTCCCTCGACCATACCAAGAAAAGCTACCTCGATCTGCACATTGCTAGTAAGCTGTCTTGCTGTTTTTTCCACAAGCTCGTTCCACTCTGGCCGACGCGAACCATGTGCAATAATGATGACTCCTTGCTTCATGCAATCCCCTCCCATTAAAACCGACTATTTTTCTGTGTATTGTAAACTTTATAGCACTTTTCCTCGTATTTGTACACAAAAAAATCCTGATATACACCCTTCTCATAAGAACAAAGAAGGGGTATACCAGGATTTTTACCTCTTACGGTACCGGTTGTTTGCAATTAGTCTTCCAGAAATTTAGCTTCTAAGTACTTCTCCAGCAGCTTCGTAATTTCGAAAGCCGTATGCGATGAATCAAAGTTTTCAAATACATGCTCGCACGCATCTTTATAGGCGATCGTTTCGTTATAATGTGCTAGGTGTCGTGCGATATCCTTGTCTGAATCGCCACGCTGCTTTTGGCGCTCGGCAACCGTATCACTGTCTGCATAAATAAAGAAGCGAATCACGTTATCTCCATACAGCTTTTTCACTTTCTCCGTTCCTTCCGCATTCAACACCATAATAATACTCTGGTGTTCGGTAAACAATGCGGCAATATCTCCTTCTTTGATGCCATAGTGATAGCCGTCCATCGCAACGCTTTCTAAAAACTCATTATTTGCTGCTGCCTGATGAAATTGCTCTTCAGTAATAAAATGATAGTCTTGCCCTTCCACTTCCATCGGTTTCTTCGGACGAGTTGTATAGGAAATAACCGGCGGAATATGAAGACTGCGAAAAATCATTTCCGCAATCGTTTTACGACCTGCTCCGTCGGGTCCTGTAAATACCAAGATATACTCTTTATCTTTTAAACTAAACATGGCATAAAACCTCCTTGGAATGAACGTCTAGATTGTCAATAGAACGCACCAAATACACAGACCGATAGTGAAAAAGACCAGACTCTATTAGCTATATTCGATATTTGTAATAAAATCCCTTGTGTTCCACAGAATTTTATTCCTGTACCTTCGCTTTCACACTTTCGATAACCGTACGCCACACGGAAGGGTCGGACGTGATTCTTTCTTTAAATTGGCGATACATATTTTTTTGTTTCTCTTGAAAATCTGGTGAGTCTGCTGCGGGTAGTTCAGCTCGTAAGGCTGTAACCATCTCCTGCACCTCTGATGATCTTGGACCCCAGACCTTTTTTTCGTTACCATCTTGATCGATAAAAATGAAAATTGGAATGGAGCGCGATGTTCCATTCGTTAAGTATTGATCCATAAGCTCCAGATTCTCATCACGAATCAAAAAGCGTAATTCTATCTTGCTTGCCTCTGCGATTCGCTGCAGGACTGGAACACATAAAGCCGCATCTCCACACCAATCCGCAGTAAGGACAATTCCTCTCCAGTTACGCTCGGCAGCATCGTTCCATGTATTTTGATCCTCTTCCGAGAAAACTACTTGTTCGTAGACCCGTGTTAGTTCCTGTTGATTGACTTGCATGTTCATACGATACTGTTCAAACGTCATTCCTTTTTCATACCAGAGTTCGAGTGTCATAGCTATGACCCCTTTCACGTTTATAATATTGTTCCCCTATATAATATCTATTCGACAAAACAAGCCAACTATCTTCCATGGTAGAGAAATTCCTCTGGAATAAAGTCGAAATTTTGTTACAATAATTTTACCGATAACTTTATATGCATACGAAAAAAGGAGGGGAGTTCGTGGTTTCCGGATATCTTCTTGTGCTATTATCGGCGGTCGGATTCGGTTTGCTGCCGATCTTTGCGCTGTTTGCCTATGACAGTGGCGTAAGTGTAACGACGCTGTTATTTTTACGTTTTGCCATTGCAGCGGTTATTTTCTTTGGCTGTGTGTTCTTGTACTCACGCACCTGGAACGTATCACGGCGTCAGCTGATATCACTTTTGCTGCTCGGCAGCGTATTTTACACTTTGCAGTCGTCGGCGTATTTTTTAGCTGTAAAGTACATTCCAGCCTCACTAGCCACGCTTTTATTTTATTTGTACCCTGTATTCGTTGCAATTCTATCGTTCTTCTTTAATAAAGAAACGCTATCAAAGCAGCTGGTCCTATCTGTTCTTATCTCGCTTGGCGGCATGGGGCTCGTGCTTGGAACGCCAAATGGAGACATTAACACACTCGGCGTGCTATTCGCGCTCGGCGCGGGGGCTGTGTATTCGCTGTACATTATTATCGGCAATCGGGTAACATCATCCGTACCTCCAATTGTCACAAGTGCGTATATCGCCCTGTTTGCCTCGACATCGTTTTTTGTATGGGGAATCTTCACTGACTCCCTGCATTTTTCATTTAGCAAAACCGGATGGATGGCGATTATCGGTGTCGCACTCTTCTCGACCGTTGTGTCGATGCTCACATTTTTTGTTGGCATGAACAAAACCGGGCCAACACGTGCTTCTATTGTGAGTATGGTGGAACCGATTGTGACGATCCTGTTCTCTTTTGCCCTGCTGCATGAACAGATGGCGGCGCTACAAATGCTCGGTGGAGGGATTGTCCTCACAGGAGCGGTGCTTGTCATTATGGCAAAAGAAAAACAACATGAAAACAGCCAGCTCTCCTGATGGAAGAGCTGGCTGTTCGTCTTTTATCCTGCTTTAAAAAAGCTTCTCCGGCGGTGTTGCAATCCGCCAGACTCCCTTTTCTTTTTGTACGGTCACAATTTGCACTTCAGGCTTCATCCCGACGTCAGCAGGATACGGAATGATCAATTGATAGTCTCGTACATTTCCCGAACTTCGCAAAAGCTTCGCAGTTGCTTTATCGAACTGCAGCAAGTTTCCCCCATCTGCATTTAGCTGTGCTGTTCTGCCTTGATACGTAATGAATCGCTCTTTGATATATGTCTCACTTGCCTGCTTGGTGAATACTTGTGTCAAGTAAGCACTCAGCTTTTTCGGCGTACCTATATCAGCAGACAGGAACCTGTACTCTTGCGCATTCGGGTCGTTTTTAATTTTGAAACTTTCGATCTTACCCGTACCTTTGCCGCCACTGCTTGTATAAACATAATGCTTCTGTGCCGCTACAATAAGCGAGATAATATTCTTCTCATTTATGTTTTTGATTTGTGTCGGATGTACCGTTTGCTTGCTCGCAGCTGCCAAAACCGATTCCGTTCCAAAAGGCGTAACCACCGTCGCAAAGCTGCATGATAAAGCCAAGCACCCGATTATCATATACTTTTTCATATTTCACCCTCCTCGCCCTTCAGACGATCCAGGGGAGGAAAATGTTTCTAAAAAATTCCTTTGTAGAAACCTACAATTTTGCCAGCGCATCACGGAGCAGCTGATTAACTACACCCGGATTTGCTTTTCCTTTGGATGCTTTCATGATCTGACCCACAAGCGCACCCATTGCTTTTTCCTTACCGGCTTTGAAATCTTCAATCGCCTGCGGATTTGCAGCGAGCACTTCGTCTACCATCTGCTTCAGTGCCCCTTCATCGCTAATCTGCACCAGACCTTGTTCTTCGACGATTTTTTCCGGCGACTTGCCTGATTCCATCATCTCTTTGAACACTTTCTTGGCGATCTTGTTGCTGATGGTGCCTTTTTCGATCAGCTGTACGAGCGCACCAAGATTATCCGGTGTCAGGCTGATCTGTTTGAATTCCAGGTTATTGGCGTTCAAATATCCGATCGTCTCTCCCATGAGCCAGTTGGAAACTGCTTTGGCATCCGCACCAGTCTGCACAGTCGCATCAAAGAAGTCAGACATGTCCTTCGACATCGTCAGTACACCCGCATCGTATTCCGGCAAGCTGTACTGTTCCACATAACGAACTTTACGTGCATCTGGCAGTTCCGGGATCAAGGCACGAATCTCTTCAATCCAGGCCGGATCGATTTTCATCTTGATCAGATCTGGGTCCGGGAAGTAGCGATAGTCATGCGCCTCTTCTTTGCTTCGCATGGAGAAGGTACGGCCTGTGTTATCATCCCAGCGGCGTGTTTCTTGTACAACTTCTTCTCCGTCACGCAGCAATTCTGCCTGACGAATTTCTTCATATTCAAGTCCACGCTGTACGTTGCGGAGTGAGTTCACGTTTTTCAGCTCGGCCCGTTTACCGAATTGTTCCTGACCTACTGGACGCAGACTGATGTTAGCGTCACAACGGAATGAACCTTCCTCCATTTTCACATCGGAGATTTCACAATACTGGACAATTGATTTGAGCTTCTCCAAATACAAGCGTGCTTCTTCCGGTGAACGGAGGTCCGGCTCGGAGACAATCTCGATGAGCGGCGTTCCCACACGGTTAAAGTCAACGAGCGATGCGTATCCACTGTCTGCGTGTGTCAGTTTGCCCGCATCTTCTTCTAGCTGGAGACGGGTAATACCGATACGCTTCGGCTTACCGTCTACTTCGATTTCAATCCAGCCGTTTACTGCAATTGCTTGATCCAGCTGGGAAATCTGATATGCTTTCGGTGAATCTGGATAGAAGTAGTTTTTACGCTCGAAAATACTTTCATCCGCAATCTCACAATTGAGTGCGAGTCCAGCTTTAATTGCGAATTCTACTGCGCGCTTGTTCAGTACCGGCAAAACACCCGGATGTCCGAGGCAGACCGGGCATGTATGCGTGTTTGGCGGTGCGCCGAATTCTGTTGAACAACCACAGAAAATTTTTGTATTCGTGGACAATTCCACGTGAACTTCAAGTCCAATGACCGTTTCGAATTCCATCGTCTGTCTAACCTCCTTTTACAGCTCTGGACGAGCTTTGTGATGTTCGGTATTTTGTTCAAACGCGTGTGCAACGCGGAGTACAGTTGCTTCATCGAATGATTTACCTGCGATTTGCATACCGATTGGCATCCCATTGCTTGCGAATCCGCATGGAACGCTGATTGCCGGAATACCTGCAAGGTTAACTGGAATTGTACAAATATCTTCCAGATACATCGTCAGCGGATCATTCACTTTCTCGCCAATCTTAAATGCTGTTGTCGGCGCAGTTGGTCCGATAATCACATCATATTTCGCAAATACCTGGTCAAAGTCGCGCTTAATGAGCGTACGCACTTGCTGAGCTTTCCGGTAGTATGCATCATAATAACCTGAGCTTAATGCATACGTACCAAGCATGATGCGACGCTTCACTTCCGGGCCAAGTCCCTGGCTGCGCGTCTCATGGTACATATCAATCAAGTTCTCGGCACTATCCGCACGTACGCCATAGCGTACGCCGTCATAGCGTGCCAGGTTGGATGACGCTTCTGATGGTGCAAGAATGTAATACGTCGGTACCGCATATTCTGTATGCGGCAGTGTTACTTCTTCTACCGTTGCACCCAGGCTCTCCAGCACTTTTAACGCTGCGTTAATTTTCTCGCGCACTTCCGGGTCGATCCCTTCGCCCATCATTTCTTTCGGTACACCAACACGTAAGCCTTTGATGTCACCTGTCAGTGCCGAGATGTAATCCGGGATTTCTACATCCGCTGATGTGGAATCAACCGGATCATGTGTAGCAATCGCCTGTAGCACATAAGCCGAGTCTTCAACGTTTTTCGTAATTGGGCCGATCTGATCAAGCGAAGATGCGAACGCCACCAGACCGTAGCGAGATACGAGACCGTATGTCGGCTTCAGGCCAACTACGCCGCAGTACGCCGCTGGCTGGCGAATGGAACCACCTGTATCCGAGCCAAGCGAGAAGTATACTTGTCCAGCCGCAACCGATGCAGCCGAACCACCGCTCGAACCACCTGGTACATACGCAAGGTTCCATGGATTGTATGTGTTATGGAAGCTAGAGTTCTCAGTCGAGCCACCCATCGCGAATTCATCCATGTTCAACTTCCCGATCATGACAGCTTCGGATGCATGCAAACGATCCATCGCAGTAGCGTTATGAACCGGCTTATAGTTAGCCAGTAATTTACTCGCACATGTAGTGATTACATTTTTTGTTACAATGTTATCTTTAATCCCCGCTGGCAAACCAAAAAGCAATCCCTGTTCTTCTCCACGGGATTGCTGCTCGTCCAACTGTTTTGCGCGAGCACGCGCATTCTCCTCATCGAGGGAAATAAACGCCTTTACTTTATCTTCAGTCTGAGCGATGCGCTCAAACGAAGCGTTTACGAGATCGGAGACAGTAAGTTCTCCTTTTTCCAGTTCGGTATGTATATCTTGCAACCGTTTTTCAAACAAAGACACGCAGGTTGTCCCCCTTTCCTATTCGATAACAGCCGGTACTTTGAATTGTCCATCCTCTTCATCCGGCGCATTGCGCAGAGCGTCTTCATGACTCAAAGACGGAACGACGATATCATCGCGCATAACGTTATACACATTAAGCACATGACTAGTTGGCGGTACATCCGCTGTATCGAGTTCGTTTAATTTTCCTGCAAACTCAAGAATGCTGTTCAGTTGTTCAGTATATTTCACGGCTTCTTCTTCCGTCAGATTCAGACGGGCAAGCTTGGCTACATATTCGACTTCATTGCGTGTAATCGCACTCATGTTTTCCACCTCCTGCATATGATTCTGGCGCTGCTCTCCTCATACGCCAGCATGACTAAATCTACGTAAAATCATACCAGAGAAGAGTACGCCACGCAATAAAGGAGGGGGAAGAGCGAAAGGGGAAAACATAATGGCGCCTACGTTTCCCCCCTCCTCTTTCTTCCCCTATTTTCTTACTCACCAAGGACCTTTACACCATTCCGTCCATTGTTTTTTACTTCATACAAACTTTTGTCTGCATATAAAATCGTCTGTTGTACATGATCTATAGAAGACAATTCTGCGCATCCAATCGAGATCGTAACAGGTGGAATACGCGTTCCATCTTCCGCCTGGAATTTCGCCGAAGCGACCGCTTGGCGAATCTGCTCAAGACAGGATTCCAAATACTCTACAGATGTACAAGATACATAGAGAATAAACTCTTCTCCTCCATACCTTGCCACAAAAGCCCTGTGCCCTTCGCTATTTATTGTTCTACACACCTGCAAAAATACTTGTGCTATTTTTTGCAGCACACGGTCTCCCGTTAAATGGCCATACGTGTCGTTAATTTTTTTAAAATAATCAATATCAACCAAAGCAACATAATTGACAGGCTGCTTCCCTTTATATTCAACGTTCAGTAAATCAAAAAACTTACGCAGATTGTACAACTCTGTTAACGGATCATGCTCAGCAAAAAACTGCAGCTTACGTTGCAGTTCCATCTGTCGCATTGACCAGATCTCAAAAAGATAAAGAATAATCGCAGAACCTGTTATCGATATGTATCGAAGCGGCGCAATCATCATAAAAACTTCCCATCCATTTGGAAACCATATAATAATAGGGAGGTCAGAAATCAGCCACATCATACTAAATAACGCCCAAATTTTAAACGGTTGGATCTTTGTCTTATTCCTGATGTAAAAAAACAACACAAAAAGAGTCGGCAAAACCAATCCAAAGACAATGCCCGGTACAGCACCGGCCCCACCCATTCCCCATCTCCACATACAAACAATGGCCAGAGCAGGCCAGGTGTCTTCCCATCCTCTAAACAATGCCGCAAATCCAAGTGGAATGATTCGCAAATCAAACCAGTATTCCTCATACGTAATCGGCAGATAAAACAAGGAAATAGAAGTAGCAGAAATAATCGCCACGATTAAAAAGCGAAATACCCCTTGTGAAACTTTGCCTTTTACGCTCATAATCATAAAATTCAGGGCTGCGTGCATCATTAAAATGACTGCTATATTTGATAAAACAGACTGAATCATCGTTCATTCCCCATATCTCATTACCGGAATCACTATATAACCTACATTTTATCATACAAACTGCCTGCACGATGTGCAGGCAGTTCCCATCCCTATATCATATCGTCTGAATGTGCCGCATAAACCGAGATCAGCATTTTGCCCATCGTGTCGCCAATGTTGACAACCCGATGTGGAATACATGCTTTCCAATAGAAGCTATCCCCCGGACCGACTACGAACTCATCTTCTCCCTGCTGAATAAGAAACGTTCCCTCTAGTACTAGGTGTGCTTCTTCCCCTTTATGAGCATGCGGTTCATCTCCAGTACCTACACCAGGTGGCGTATACGTAATCATCATACGAAGCCCATCCCGATTTTGTGGGGTAAGTAATTCTACGCGAATCCCATTCTTGCCAAACTCATGAACGACTCTCTCTTCCCTTCGCACAACCTTAACCGCCTGACTTGGCTCTAGCAACAAATAAGCAAGGGGTACATGAAGAAAATCAGCAATCGTTTGCAGTGTCGCAATTGAGGGTGATGTTTTTCCGTTCTCGACCTGACTGACGAATCCTTTAGACAATCCGGTTCCTTCACACATTTCTGCAATCGTAATCCGCTTGCGATTACGCAGGCTGCGAATATTTTCACCTATATTCATATTTTTTTCACCTCATACTTGACATATTACCACCATCGTGATAGTTTTTAAATATAAAACATAGTTCACTTTTACAAAACCCGGATACAAAGAGATGATCCTTCCTCTCTTAACTATATACCGGATTTTCTTTTCCTTCTATGTTTTGTAATACAAAACTTTAATTCATAAAATAAAACCTAAAAGGAGGTTATACGTATGATGCCAGCTTTTTTTCTTGCACACGGAGCACCTTCACTTGTGATCGAGGAAAATTCCTATACAGAGTTTCTGAGCAAGCTCGTTGCTGAGCTTCCACGTCCTAAAGCGATTGTCGTTTTCACTGCACACTGGGAATCGGATGTGCAGCTCATCAGCAGTGCCCAAACACACCGCACGCTGTATGATTTCTCAGGATTTCCTGCTGAGATGTATGAGATGACATATCCGGCACCAGGTGACCCTGAACTTGCTGGAAGCATCACAAAGCTGTTAGCCAACGAGGGAATTCCATCCCGGCAGGATGATACGCGACCACTTGATCACGGTGTATGGGCACTGCTTAAGCTGATGTATCCAAATGCCGATATCCCGGTTGTCGCAATGTCAGTGAATCCATTCCTGCCTCCTGCTGAACAGTATCGCATCGGGCAGGCACTTGCGCCGCTTCGTGATGAAGATGTTCTTATTATTGGCAGCGGCGGCACCGTTCACAACTTACGGCGTCTCCAATGGGGTGGCGGGCAGCCTGAGCCATGGGCGATGGAGTTTGATCAGTGGGTTAATGAAAAGCTCGTCACATGGAATACAGAGGACATGTTCCGCTATGACGAACTCGCTCCACATGTGCGGGAAGCTGTTCCACGCAATGAGCATTTCATCCCGCTCCTCCCGATCATGGGAGCAGGCGATCGTACACGTCAGGCAGCACTGCTGCACCAAGTATATCAATACGGTTCACTTAGCTTAAGTGCTTGGAAATTTGAGTAATATGTATGTACTTATACAAAAGGGGAGATTTTCAACATGAATAACAAAGAAAAAGCATTATTTCTCGTACAGCTCATTCTCGGATTTATTTTCTTCATGCACGGTCTCGGCAAATTCCAGGGAGGAATTAGCAACATCGCAGGCTGGTTCGCAAGCATTGGTCTTCCAGCCGGACTCGCTTATGTCGTAGCGACTATTGAATTAGTTGGTGGCTTGCTTATGATCGCAGGTCTTGGCACTCGCGTAGTTGCGGCACTATTCGCCGCTGTAATGGTAGGAGCGATTGCTACCGTCAAAGGTGCTGCCGGACTGATGGGCGATGGAACACATCCAGGTTATGAATTTGAGCTTGTACTACTTGTGCTTTCCGTATTCTTCGTACTGGCCGGTCCTTCGGCAATCTCGCTTGATCGTAAGCTCTTCAAACGTGGAGAACAACAATAAAAAATGCGTATTGAAGGGAGGTGATCCGGATGGCTGCTTGTGGTTGTGGACAAACTCAGAACCCGCAGGGACAATGCGATGGTTCACATGCAAATAAAAAAGAAGAAACAAAATAAGGTGAAAACCTATTATTCAAACGAAATGGCAGTGAGCTACGCTCACTGCCATTTTTCTTATGTATAAATCTACCAGAAAGAAAAAAACAAAAGCAAAAAGTAGAGAGAATAAAGGCATATGCCGTTTCACATCTAGCAAAAATTCATATACTTTATTATCAATTAAAAGGAGGAAACAGAATGTCTTTTCCTAACATCCCAGATGTTACCGCAAAGATTTCGGTAACAGTGGGGCAAACAATCCCTCTGCTTCTTGCGTCGATTGCCTTTGAAGAATTAGCCTTAGCTCATATTATGAATGCAGAAGCGGAGAAAATCCAGTTTGTTTTGGGAACACTAGAACCAAGTAGACCACTCGCTTCCACTTCCGATACTCCTACAGTTACCATCTCGAATATCCTGGATATTAACCGAAGCGTGAATCAAACTCTTCAAACTGTCATTAAGAAAGAAATGCTGCTGCAATTCAAACTGGAAAATATTCTTGAAAATATATCTGTACTCGTGCCAACTACTCCACCTACTCCGCCGTCCGAAACTTGCCAATGTTCAGTATCCTTCAACGTTCCAGCCAACTCACCATTTACTGAAACACTTGACGGCAACCCATCTGTGTCCGGAACCGGACAGCTTGGGAAAAATCCTGGTTCAAGTGCAAGAGTAATGATCTGCCAACAATGTGACCCAACAGAAGCGGATCTATTCTTCTTTGAATTTACACCAAACTCAGGTGCCGCCCCTATCAACTTCGAGGCAACTTCCTTTACTCCAACAGCTGCAGGCACGTTAGGCACATGTTGTTCAGACAACGGTGTGCTCCGTTTCACGATTTCAGGTACGGGATTGAGAACAGAGAATGGAATTGAAACAGCTGTGGGCTTTACGCTTGTTCTAGAGGGTAAGAGCGTAACACTTACATTAAATGGAAACGAAGTGTTTGCGGGCACTGTACCAGGACAGGGCAACATACACATCAATTCTTGCGGGGGATTCAATCCTCCTTCATGCAGCTAGTAGTTAGCTAACTCTCACCAGCTTCAGCCCTTTTCCATGATTTTTATGGAAAAGGGCTTTTTGTAACACCTAAAAATGCGGGGCATATATTAGCCATATATAATAGGAAGGTGAAGCCCGCATGAGTATGCCTCATATACCTGAAGGAAAATTCAGACCTTCAGGCAAGGAAGTCGTCATTGATCTATTAGAGTCGATTGCTCTTGAAGAAATTGCCCTGTCCCATCTGATGAATGCAGAAGCAGAAAAAATACAGGCTTTTGTCGGGAAACATCTTAACTTCCCAACCTGTCCATCTACCAGGGATATTATTAAATTCAATCAAAACGTTACGCTTCTATTGGAGACGATTGTGATGAAGGAATGGCTGCTGTTACGAAAGCTAGAAAACATACTGGAGTTAAAGGATCATCAAGTAGAATGCTTCATTGAATTTGAGGAATAACATCTTACAGGGAGAATAAAGATGAATAATTTGTCATTTAGCCAGGCTCTCTCGCTATCAGAAGATACTTTACGCAAAATGCTGGAATCAGCCACATTACTGCTTAAAGGATTACGGAAAAGAAGCATTGACTCTCCCGCGTTAGAAAAAACAGAGGAATACCAATCGCGCTATTCGATTTTTTTATTTATCAGGAACCTGATTGATCTACAGCGGATCTTGCTGCGTAAGAAAGTGTTATACTCAAATTATTTACAAAATCACAATATCGATCCGGCTCTTCATATGGATAGCCAGACCAATTTTCGACACGAGACCGAACAACTCGCCACTCTCATTCAGTCCGACTGCTTTTTTATGGCACACGTAAGAGAAAGTGCTCACTTGCTCCTGTACGATTTAAAAAATTACTATAAGGAAAAAGTGTTTTTATCAAGCCTAACGATGAAGTCCGCTCCTTCAGTGCCCCCATGGCTTGGTGAAAAAAACAAAAGCAGCAGCTTCCGCCAGCGAAAAAAGAAAATCATAAAACGAGAGGAAAGAAGTGAACGGTAGCTACGCTACTATTCACTTCTTTTGCTATGAAAAATACTCTTAACACTTATGACGCGAGCGAATCAGCTCCAGTACGTTTTCAAACTTGAATTGCAGAAGCATTTCCTTTTTAATGACATCTTGAAGGGTCTGGCGTACACTTTTATTGACCTCTAATAAATCACGCAAAGTAATAACAGAAGAATGAAGCGTTGTCTTACATGGTGTTAACGTTCCTAAAACAAACTGGATTTTCTCTGCTTCCGCATTAATAATATGAGCTAAGGCTAATTCCTCAAAAGCAATCGATGCAAGAAGCAGTGAAACAGTCTCACCCGGTGTTACGGAGATCACGGGAGTAACATTCGGGATATTAGGAAAAGACATTGCATTTCCTCCTTTGGGTTAATAGTAAATGATATTGATCATGGACCATATCGGGAACGGCGCATACCTAACTTTGCGATTGAATAGCTTGAATAAGCGTATTCACATCAATATCCTCAGGAACTACATCCTGAAGCGAAATCTTTTCTCCTTGAAGGAGATCCGCTAGCGATTCAATAGCCGGAGTATATTCGGGTGAGAGCTGAAATGAACGAATATAGGAAAGAGCAGCTTCCTTCGTTTGACCAAGCTTTTCATAACAGTGACCTTTGCAATGCCAGGCCTGGAAACTTCCAAGCCCTTTCATGATTAGATAATTGAAATTGTCCTCTCCTAAATCAATACATCGTGCAAACGCCTCAAGCGCTTCTTCGTACATTTCTTTCCCGTACAAAATCACACCCTGATAAAATTGTAAATCTACATAATCGGGATACAGTATTAACGCCCGCTTGATTCCCTCCAATGCGCCATCCCAGCTTCCTAGCGTAAGTAAAATAGAATATTTTAGTTTGTAAAGTAGAGAAGGCGGCGTAAACCCGGCCATCAAAAAGTCAACGACTGCTAGATTCACATGTTCAAATGCCTTTTCATACTGCTTGGCGCGATGGTATTCTGCTGCAATGTGATAATGAATCCACGGGCTTCTTTCTTCCTCTTCCAACTCTTTTTTAAGCATTTCTAGATTGCGCGTGAACTTGTTCTTGTTTTCTACGACATCATCGAGATATCCGTAGTGATGAAATTTTATCGGTAACGAGCCAATCCTTTTTTGATCTTCCGGAGAAGACAATACTTTGTCAATGTTGAGCCATTCATGAATTTTGTTGACGAATGCAAACCCTTTGTTATTTCGGAAGAGCCGGAAATGCCCGATGCTTAATGCTTTATCTTCGTCCACCTTGTTACCGACATAATTAATCAACTGAATCTGCAGCACATCATACTCGTGAAAATACCGGGAATCCCGCAGTTTGTCCCGGTCATTTGCATCCACTTCTTCATCAGCATCCAGCCAGAGAATCCAATCTCCTGTCGCACGAGCTAACCCATAATTTCGTGCGTCTGCAAAGCTCTCATTCCAAGCAAATGAATGTACGTGTGCACCAAACGATTGGCAGATTTCTACTGTTCGATCCGTTGAGCCTGTATCGACAATAATGATTTCATCTACAATCCCCTTAACACTCGATAGACAACGGCCTATAGAAGCTTCCTCATCTTTGACAATCATACATAAGGACAGCCGCAAATCATTCATGGGATCATGAACACCTCCTTGAATACGTAACGCATTTCCCATGCTTTATCCTATTAAGGCGGGTAGGAAGAGGTGTTATGAAAAACAGGCACGATTTACGCTGCCATGCCATAAGATAACGAGGAAATATGGATGGAGATAAACTGCTTACCAAAGAGGTGTTCGATTTGAAAACACAACACAGCATCATTTGGGAAGGACCCTGGGATACTGGCAGCAGCTTTGCACTTGTCAATCAAAACATATACAAGCATCTTTCTACCAATCAACAATTTAAGCTGCATGTTCGCTCTCCTACTGAATTACTAGAAACATGTCCTCCTGTAGCTGATATTACTGTTCGCCATCAATGGCCGCCTGATTTCACGCCACCATCAAGCGAAAAATGGGTTTGTATGCAGCCCTGGGAGTACGGTGCTCTTCCACTAGACTGGTATATTCCAATGAAATATTGGGTAGATGAAATCTGGGTGAATAGCACGTACACCAAGGAGTGTTATGTCCGATCTGGGCTTCCGAAAAGTAAAGTGAAGGTCATTCCGCTCGGTGTAGATGATCGTACCTTTCACTATGATGTTGATACAATGAACCTAGAAGGAAAAAAATCTTTTGCTTTTCTATTTGTTGGAGGAACCATTGCCCGTAAAGGAATTGATCTCCTGTTACATGCTTACCTTGAGGAGTTTACGGCACATGAAGATGTTTGTCTGGTGATTAAAGATGTGGGGAACGATTCTTTCTACAAAGGGATGACTTTAGAGGAGACAATTGAAGACGTACGGCGCAATCCCCATCATCCACATATTTTGTATATAAAAGAGCACTTAACTAGCAATGAGCTGGCCAGTCTGTACAAAACATGTGATTGTCTTGTGCACCCGTATCACGGAGAAGGCTTTGGCCTTCCTATGATTGAGGCGATGGCCTGCGGAACCCCCATCATCGCACCATGTCTTGGACCAAGCAGTGATTTTAGTGATGAGAACACCGCCTTTCTCTTGCCGTGCCAGGAAGAAAAGCTGTCCCCAAAAAAGATAGGGCATTTAGAAACCGTTGATTTTCCGTGGTGGTTTACGATGGATGAAACGGACGTAAGAAAAGCAATGAGATTTGCTTACGAAAATCGGGCACTCGTGAAAGAAAAAGGACGCAACGCCAGTCGTAAAATTTTATCTTCTTTTACCTGGAAACAAACCGAAGCGATGGTTTCACATCATCTGCACCAATTATGTATCACCCCTTCTTCACAGAAAGCAACCCATGAGGAAATTGTGGAACAGGAACTGAACCAGGGGATGACTTTGTTCCATAAGGAGCTGTATGCAGAGGCCCTGGTAAAATTTCTGGGCATTCTTGCTGTATATCCTAACTCCATCGAGGCACGATATAATGCCGGAATCATCCTTGTCAAACAAAAAGAGTTCGCCTTTGCACTCCAGCATTTCCTGTACCTATCTGGCATAATGGCGGAACTGGAACCTGATTTTCAATCTACTGTACAGAATGTCATCAAAACGTGTTATCTGCATATAAGAAACTCCCCACAAACCGTTACCAAACCGTATAAAATTCTCTGGCAAACTCCTTTATTCAATGCCAGTGGTTATGCCGAAGAACAGAGACATTTTTTAGATGGGCTGCGACCGTTTCCATTAAAAATTAAGCTTTTTCCACTTGATGCTCCAAACGAAGCCAATCATTCATCGTCTGAACTGGATCATTACTTCTCTACGCTTCAGAAACAAACCGTTGGAAAACCATTGATTCATTATCAAGCGTCACCTGCTAATTTTTTCACGACACCCCTTGCGCCTATCGCGATCGGCCGAACAATGTTTGAAACGGATTCGGTACCTGGAGATTGGATTCCTATGTTGAAGGAAATGACGGAAATCTGGGTTCCTTCTGTGTTTAATTATGAAACTTTTTGCGCCGCTGGCATTCCAAGTGAAAAAATTTTCATTCTCCCTGAACCGTTAGATGATAACTTGTATACACCAACAGACGTACGGCCCTATCCGTTACCAGATTGTAAAACGTTTAAATTCCTCTCCGTTTTTGATTGGAGTATCCGAAAGGGATGGGATCTTCTGCTTGAAGCTTATTTTACGGAATTCAGCGCACAGGACGATGTTTCTCTTATCTTAAAGGTGTCCAAAATCAACGAACCAAACGCGACTCCTTTTACTAAAATCGCGGAAGTAGCCAAAAGACTCGGGGTTAGCAAACTACCACATATTCATGTGATTGAATCTCGTCTGACTGAAAAAGAAATGATTCAATTATACGGATCAGTGGATGCATTTGTGTTGCCTTCTCGGGGAGAAGGATGGGGACGCCCCTACATGGAAGCTATGGCTATGAATTTACCGACAATCGGAACGAGATGGAGCGGGCAGCTAGACTTCATGAATGATGAAAACAGCTATTTAATTGATGTGGAACGGCTCACTTCTATTGAAAAGGATAGCATGCCCCCTCATTTCCACGGTCATCAATGGGCACTTCCAAGTGTCGAGCATTTACGGCACTTACTGCGCTTTATCTATGAGAATCCGCAGCAAGCAAAACAGAAGGGAATAAAAGCGAGGCAGACGTTGTTTCCTCAGTTTTCAAAACAAGCAATTGCCACCAAAATCTATGAAAGAATTGATCAACTGGTTACACGTTACAATCAATAATTAAAAATAGGTGTGGGAAACCATTGGTCTCTCCACACCCTTTTTTTATCCTGCCATCTCCACTTTAAAGACCGCTACCTCTATCTCGTTACGAACGTATCCATGCTAAAAATGTTGCTTCATCAATTACTTGAATGCCTAGTTCATTCGCTTTCACTAGTTTTGAACCGGCTGCTTCACCTGCAACGACGAGATCTGTTTTCTTACTAACGCTTCCCGACACTTTGCCACCACGCGCTTCGATTATCTGCTGTGCTTCTTTACGTGTGATCTGCTCAAGTGTTCCTGTCAGTACAATCGTCTTCCCGGAGAATGGGGAATCTGTCGGAATGTCCTCTACACGCAGGCCCTTGTATTCCATAGTAACACCTGCTGATCGCAAGCGCTCAATCGTCTCCGTCACTTCCGGCTTGGCAAAATATTTCACGATGCTTTCCGCCATTTTCGTACCGATCTCATGAACAGCAGTCAACTCTTCTTCTGTCGCTTCGCGCAGGCGATCCATCGTGCCGAAGTGACGAGCCAAAATGCTGGCTGCCTTCTCGCCAACGAAGCGGATACCAAGTCCAAACAGTAGGCGCTCTAATGAATTCTCTTTACTTTTCTCAATCGCTGCCAGCATGTTGTCAACCGACTTCTCACCCATGCGTTCTAGCTCGAGCAGCTTATCCCGTTCCAAATTGTATAGGTCAGCCACACTGTGGATTAATTCGTGCTCATGCAGCTGTTTGACGACTTTCTCACCTACCCCGTCAATGTTCATCGCATTGCGGGAGACGAAGTGAATGATTCCTTCACGAATCTGCGCCGAACACTGCGGATTGATACAGCGCAGGGCTACTTCTTCTTCCAGGCGGACGAGCTCGCTGTTACATGCCGGACAGTGAGTGGGCATCTGATATGGCTGTTCGCTGCCATCACGCATCTCTGTTTTCACACCGACGATTTGTGGGATAATATCGCCTGCCTTTTTGACGATGACATGATCCCCGAGCATAATCCCCTTCTCACGAATAATGTCTTCGTTGTGCAGAGAAGCCCGCTCCACCGTTGTACCAGCCAAACTGACCGGATTTAGAATAGCCGTCGGCGTGATCGCACCTGTGCGACCGACTGTAATTTCGATATCCCGAAGGACAGTCACCGCCTCTTCTGCCGGAAACTTATATGCAATCGCCCAGCGCGGGCTTTTGGCGGTGAAGCCAAGTTCGTCCTGATAAGCGAAGCTGTCCACTTTTACAACCATGCCATCAATGTCATAGGCAAGTTCACTGCGTCGATCTGTCCAGCCCTCGATAAACGAAATGACCGCTTCGATTCCATCAAATACACGCCGCTCCGGGTTTACCTTGAAACCAAGCTCTTCCATTAATGCAAGCGCACCGCTGTGGGAAGAGGCAGGAAGCCCTTCGTCCCCGACCATCGAATACAGGAATACATCTAGCGAGCGCTCTGCGGCGATTTTTGGATCAAGCTGGCGCAGGGAACCTGCGGCGGCGTTGCGCGGATTGGCAAACAACGCTTCTTCCCGTTCGGTCCGCTCATGATTGAGCCGCTCGAATGCGCTCCGCGGCATATAGGCTTCCCCGCGAACTTCAATGCTGAGCGGCTGCTTGAGCACTAAAGGCAGCGAACGGATGGTGCGCAGATTCTGCGTAATATCCTCGCCTGTTTTTCCATCCCCGCGTGTCGCTCCCTGCACGAATCGTCCGTTCTCATAGCGCAGGGAAACAGCCAGCCCGTCAATCTTTAATTCGCACACATAGCGTACCGGCTGTTCTGTACCGATCCCCTGCTGCACACGACGATCAAACTCTCGCAAATCTTGCGCGTTAAATGCATTGCTTAAACTAAGCATCGGAATGCGGTGCTCCACTTTATCGAAAGAGGAAAGCGGCGTCCCTCCGACGCGCTGGGTCGGCGATTCAGCTGTAATAAGCTCGGGAAACTCTCCTTCGATCTGGATCAGCTCCTGCATCAACTTGTCGTATTCATAATCTGCAATAGCTGGTTCATCTTTGACATAATACAAATAATTATGCCGCTCAATTGTAGCACGCAGCTCTTCAACGCGTGCGGTTGCTTCCGTTCGGTCCATAGACATTCCTCCGTTACGCTTTTTCCACCGGGGCGAATTTAGCCAGCAGCTTCTTAATGCCAACCGGATTCGGGAATGCAATGGTTAGCTCTAGATCCTGTCCGCTTCCCTTCGTCGACACAATGGTGCCTTCTCCCCATTTGCTATGCTTCACTTTCTCGCCCGCTTTCCAATCTACGGACATATCCGTCCCGCCAGACGATGGTGTAGAAGTAGTACTGGATGCACGTCGCATCGGGACAACCCCTGTGCGTGGAGCAGACATACTGCTATTGCTACCGTACGAGCTGCCGCGCGAAGCCGTACCCGTGCTGCCATAGCGGCTTGCGATCCGCTGCTGCACACTTCCTTCGGCTTCTAGCAAATGCTCAGGAATTTCTTCAATAAAACGAGACGGTGAATTCATTTTGGTCTGACCGTACAATGTCCGCATAAGTGCCCGCGTCAGGAATAGTTCCTGCTCGGCACGGGTAATGCCAACATATGCAAGCCGGCGTTCTTCTTCCATCTCCGCCTCTTCCATCAAAGCACGAGAATGTGGGAAGATGCCTTCCTCCATCCCGACCAGGAACACCATCGGGAACTCCAATCCTTTGGCACTGTGCAATGTCATCAGAACAACCGCATTGCCTTTGTCCTCTTCTGTCTCATCCAGCTTGTCGATGTCAGCGACAAGTGCGAGATCGGTGAGAAATGCGACAAGCGTCTTGTCTTCACTCGTCCGCTCGAATTCCATCGTCACGGACAGAAACTCGTCGATATTCTCCAGGCGGCTGCGTGCTTCAAGTGTTCCTTCCCGGCGCAACTCTTCCTTATATTCCGTCCGATTAAGCACTTCTTCTGCTAACTCGGTTACACTCACGTATTCCTGCATGCTCCCAAGCTCCGATACAAGGCGAGCAAACCCCGTGACAAGGCCTGCTGCACGAGCGGATAGTCCCATCTGGTCCACTTCCTGAATCGCCTGGTACATGGACAGACCGTGCTGTGTGGCATACGCGGCGATCTTCTCGACCGTACTTGCCCCAATGCCTCGCTTCGGCACATTAATGATGCGCGTTAAGCTTAAGTCATCATCCGGGTTGGAGATGAGACGTAAGTACGCAAGCATATCTTTAATCTCTTTGCGGTCGTAGAACTTCGTGCCGCCGACGATGTTGTACGGGATGTTTGACTTAACGAACACTTCCTCCACAACCCGTGACTGAGCATTTGTTCGATACAAAACCGCCACATCCCGGTACTGACGACCATTCTCGATCGCCTTCTGGATCTGACCTACGATGTAATACGCTTCTGTATGCTCACTATCCGCCGTATAATAACGAATGTTTGCCCCTTCATCGTTATCTGTCCACAGATTTTTCGCTTTGCGGCCCACATTATTCTTAATGACATAGTTAGCCGCTTCGAGAATCTTCTTAGTCGAACGATAATTCTGCTCCAGCAGAATCACTCGAGCGTTCGGGTAATCCTTTTCGAAATTTAAGATATTCGTAATGTCCGCCCCACGCCAGCGATAGATAGACTGATCCGAGTCTCCGACAACGCAGATATTTTTAGAGGCGGATGCAAGCATTTTAACAAGCATATACTGGGCGCGGTTCGTATCTTGATACTCGTCAACGTGAATATGACGGAATTTTTTCTGATAGAATTCCAGCACTTCCGGTTCAGCTTTAAACAGCTCAATTGTTTTCATGATCAAGTCATCAAAATCAAGTGAGTTATTATTTTTCAGCTTTTTCTGGTACTGTGTATATACTTTGTAGGCGACCTGCTCAACCGGACCGACGATCATATCTGCGCACTGTTCTGCTGTTTTCAGCTCGTTCTTGGCGCTGCTGATGATGCCCAGTACAGCACGTGGATCATATTTTTTCGGATCGATGTTTAAGTCTTTCTCGCACTGCTTCACGACTGACAACTGATCACTCGAATCAAGAATGGTGAAGTTCCGGTTATATCCCAAACGGTCAATGTCACGGCGCAAGATACGTACACACATGGAGTGGAACGTAGAAATCCAGATATCTTCTGCATCCGGGCCAACAATGGACGAGATCCGTTCCTTCATTTCACGCGCCGCCTTATTTGTAAAGGTAATGGCGAGAATACTCCACGGCACGACATTTTTTTCTTTCAATAAATACGCGATCCGCTGCGTCAGCACGCGGGTCTTTCCGCTCCCCGCCCCGGCAAGCAGCAGCAGTGGGCCATCTGTGGCAAGCACTGCTTCCCGCTGCTGCGGATTTAAGCCCGCAAGCGGATCATTTTCCTGTATAAACAAGGTTAAAAACCCCTTTCACTCTCCATCAATATCCTTTGATTATATCATTTTTGACGCTTTACAGCCTCTACTGTTGCGAGCGCACGTTCGATATTTTCATATACTACATTACCAATGACTACAGTATCCGCCCATTGTGCCATCTCCTGTGCCTGCTCTGGCGTTTGAATACCGCCCCCGTAAAAAATCTGGCTGTTCTGCACAACTTTACGAGCTGCTTTCACCATCTCAGGATTCCCGTATGTACCACTGTATTCAATATAGAGTACAGGCAGGCGGAGCATCTGATCTGCCAGGCGAGCATATGCTTTCATCGTATCCTCATCGATCTCCGTACGGCTTTCTGTTAACTGTGCTACCGTAGAGTCTGGATTGCAGACAACATAGCCTTCTACCGCTACTTCTTCCCATCTAATAAACGGGCCATGTTCCTTCAAGCCTTGCACATGTGCACCCAGAATCCAGTCTGGATTTTGCGCATTCAGGACAAGCGGTACAAAATAAAAGTCAAAGCCCGGTACAATTGAATCCATATTAGACACTTCGAGTGCGCACGGCAGGGCATAGCGTCGAATACGACTTAACAGATCAATCGTGTTGTCAAACGTTACATTCGTCGTTCCGCCCACGATAATCGCATCTGTCCCGGACTCACATACCGCTTCTAACGCATCGTCGCTAATCTCCTTGTCCGGGTCTAGTTTAAATACGTGCTGCCAGGTGTACATCTCCACGTTTGTTGTCCTCCTCAATTCATGTCTGCTCTCCATTATACTCGAACCACAGTACGGTAAAAAAGAAGTGGAAACAAGAAAAGCCAGTCACTATGACCGGCTGACTTTTATGTTATTACTGAATCGTAGGCCTAAGTCGCTGCTTTCCAACGTGCCTAATCTTGACTTGTGCTTGAACAGAAATCGAGTCTTTGCGTAACGGTATCACGCCATTTTTCGCGACTTTTTTCCAAGCGTCCACATTTTTTTTGTACAGGGTATTCGACAAGCGATATACATCCGCATCAAGCTCCAGACCCTTGAGGTACGTTTGTTGTACCTCTTTTTCGATCACTTTCTCTGCTTCCCGACACAAAAATTCTTCACTTATTTTCTGGTCGATTTCATTGACGTAACCGGAAACCTTGATCTTGATCGTAAAATACACATCCTGATTTTTTACTTCTGGCTGAATGGTAACACTAGGGCTAAGCAGAAGAACATAAGCTGCTCGCCTCCCCTTTTTTTTCAGCAGAAGTCCATTCCGCTTCGATTCTTCTGTCATCCACCGCAGTCCCTTTACATCATTACTCGAAATGAAACCTTGCAGCTTACGAGGTGTAATGATCGCTACACCGTCTGCCTGAATGGCAGCTCGTTTCTTTTCGTTAGATTGCCAAGTATTCTTCGCTATACTGACAGTTGGTATGACCGCGTTATACCCTGGTTCATCCAGCTGCATGATTAATTCCCTCATATTCATCGGCTTAAGAATAGAGCTCTGGTCGTAACTACCTCTAGGCTCTGCAACTCTGGTAAGGGCTGTGGAGATGCCAAGCATTGGAGACGAAAGTAACAACTGTTTGACATCTCCTTTCGTACTGAACATCCAGATCCGATACCGTGTTTCCCGATAACGATCAAACAGATCAATCGTATCGTTTAGCGCCTTATTTTTAAGCGCTTCTTCTGTAAACACAATAAAACTCAAATGTCCCCAGAATACCTTTCGTTGTATAGATTTGTATAAAGCAAACAAGGCCTCGTCCATACTTTTGCCAGAAGCACGGCCCACTTCCATTTGCATTTTCTCCCCCCCGCCTACTTCGGACTTTGCTAACTTTCCCAAGTTAACCATTTGTAAGTAAATGATATAGCGACCCTTTTTATAATCCACTCCTAAACCATGTATATAAACCATCTGCTCCGGTTCATTCGAATCCAGGCATCCAGCTAATAAAGGAAAAAGAATAACGATAATGGCCATAAACTTCCAATGTCTCATTATGACTTTCTCCTTCTCATTCGGGTCGGATCTCGTGGATCGAGTGTACGCGGACGACTAAAAAACTTTTGTGCAGGCAAGCGAAAAATTGCTTTTAGGATATTCATTGTATTCAAACGAGTGGCAAGTTCAAGATACGGCACACCAAATGTTCGAATGTTCGCTACATAAAGAAAGATAAAGTAAACGGAAAGGAAATAACCGAAAAAGCCTAATGCGGCAGCAAAGGAAAGCACAAAAAATCGTAATAACGTGATCGTTCCAACGAGCGATTGGTTGGCAAGAGTAAAAGTGGCGACTGTAGAGGCACCGATAATGACCAGCATCGCAGGACTGGTAAGCCCGGCGCGAATCGCAGCATCTCCAATAATAAGTCCACCCACTACGCTCAACGTCTGACCGATAGCAAGCGGAAGTCTCATCCCAGCCTCCCTGAATAACTCAAACAAAATAAGCATCAGAACTGCCTCTAATCCACTAGGAAGCGGAACTCCTCTTCGTGCTTCCACAACGGTCGCCAGTAAAGTAAACGGAAGCTGATTTTGATGAAAAGCGGTCAGTGCGACCCAAAATCCAGGTAAAAACGTGGCCGCTGCCAAACCAGCGATCCTCATAATTCTTTCAAATGAATTGTAAGCAAACGTGTACTCCGTATCCTCCCCTGTTTTAAGCAGCAGAAACAGATTCGTCGGTATAATCATTACATATGACACACCATCCACCAATAAAAGAAAGCGGCCGCTAAGCAGCGATTGAACAGCGAAATCAGGACGCCCCGTATACTGATATTTCGGAAAAAAAGGATACGGATTTTCGGTAATTAATTCGTGTAATTGATTGCCGCTATAGATGCCATCAATGTCGATCGCATGAAGCTTGTCCTGAATTTGCTGCAAGATTTCTTTGCTGGCAATGTCGTCCATATATAGAATGCCGACTTTTGTTCTTGTACGCCTGCCAATTTCAACCTGTTCATAACAGAGTGTATCCGTACGTAAGCGCTTACGAATTAAAGCTACATTTATTGCAATATCCTCAATGAAGTCATCCCGCGGTCCTTTAATGGAGACTTCTGTCTTCGTCTCCTCAGGATTCCTTTGCGGAACATGTGAAATATCTGTAGAAAATACCCATTTTTCTCGTTTAAATACAAGCAATAACTTTCCGGAGAACACATCAGCTGTTGCCTGGTCCTTGTTGTTAATCGATTGCAGGTCCGGTACATGTAGCTCCTTTTGCACAATGTCTGCTGTAAGCTCTTGATTTTGTCTGAAAAACACGTCCAATCGTTCGAAAATCAAGGTATTGAGTATCTCGCCATTGATCATTGCCGGACAGTACACAAGGAGAACGGGATTATCCAGGAAGAATACATCTCGAAGTTGAACATCGTAGCATTTGGCAAATAAGCCCCGAATTTCTTGCTCATCCATTTGGTTGTCTCCCTCCTTTATTCCGGGTCATAATCACAATACCTCCAAGCAAAACAGACAAGCCAACGACAAAAAGCAAAAGGGATGGCAACAAAATGGATTTCAAAAATTCATAAGACTGCATATCACTAACTGGAAATAATGTCAGTCCCATAAGAACAGCAAAAACGGGAAGAAGAATCCACCATACTTTTCTTTTATCTTTTAGATTCAGGATCTCAAGCATGATAAATAGAAATAACGAAACCCGAATAAATGCACCTGACATCCACTGGTAAATGGATAGATAATCAACATGTTCGACGAAACGTCCAAGTTGGACAAGCCCCCATTCTTCATAAGCAGGATATCGCTGTCTGGACGCTTCTACTGGACCGAATTCGGCAATCGCCCCAATCAATGGACCTATCGTTAATCCGGTTAGGAGCAGTGCATTCACAAGAAAGTGGCGGTAGCGAATCGGTGCATCAATTTTTTGCTGGAGAAATAAAAACATAATAAGTTCAATCATTCCTGATGCAGCATATATAGACGCTTTGAAAACAGGAGAATATCCTTTTTCTAATAGCGGCAAAATCAACGAGTAGTCTTTGAATTGAAGATTGGCCGTTGCCACAAAAAAGCCAAGAATAATGATGAAAAATAAAAGAAATACATTAATAATCGACACCGTTCGCAGTCCTGATGCTGCCGTGAGTACACAAAGCAAGATAAACAGAAAAGCTAAAACCCATACAGGGGTAGCTGGTAAAAAAACAATGTTTGCCCATATAATCGTTTCTCGTAACGTAGAAGCTGCGAGAATGACTACATACAAACAAATGCTGATGACGATCACAATCGAGAAAAACTTCCCGATATGCTGCTGTAACCAGAGGAATAGATGCTGCTGCCTCGTTTTTTTATGTATATAAACGAACAAAAAGCCCCAAAGTAGCATGAAGCCAAATGAAATCAGGACCGACATCCATGAGTCTCTTCCTGCAGCTTGGATTAACGGCGGAATGACAATGACATGATTGTTAAAACCAACTGCCGTCATTCCTAATAATGTGAGCTGAAATACTGTGATGGATTCGGAATTCTTCATAATCCCTCCTCCTTCTGACAATGATGTAGTTGTATTATTTCCCATTACATTTTTTTTATGTTTCGGTTACTTCCCCCATTAAAAGAAAAAACCTCCCGTTACTTTGGGAGGTTGTTGTTCGTTACTTTTGTTTCGGAATTAGTCGCTCCAGCGCCGCTAGATAGCCGCCGTTTCCATAGTTTAGACAGCGTTTCACACGCGAAATCGTTGCCGTGCTCGCGCCAGTCTCTTCTTCAATCTGGCTATACGTCTGTTTCTCTCGCAGCATGCGTGCGACTTCCAGGCGCTGTGCCATTGATTTCATCTCATTAACGGTACACAAATCATCAAAAAACAGGTAGCAATCTTCCATCGTCTCCAGTGCAAGAACCGCTTCAAATAATTGCTCCAGTTCTCGTCCCCTGATTTTATCCAATTGCACGGGTGACCCCTCCGTTCCCTTGCCATTTCACACTTTAACTTGGCAACACTTTACATAAGTTAAGAAGTAAAGCAGCCGTTATGTCTATAATAAGAAATTCCCTGCTTTTTGACAAGGAAAACGTTTTCTGTAAGCCATTCTTACTTAAAGCTAAGATGCGCTTTTAGAGACGGCGTGTCCGGTACAACGTTCACCCAGGTTGTACCCGGATATAATTTGACTTCCACACCATTCTGGTAGGCACGGATTGCCCCATCAGCCCGGCGTTCCCATGTAACCGGAAGAACTTTGCCACGCTGGAACATGTAACCCTGCCCCGGCCCGGTAGTATCAATCTCAAGTCGTCCTTCTCGATCGAGTGTCCGATGATGCGCAGCAATTACAAGTACATTGGTCGCTGTCAGTTGTTTGCCGGTTTCTTTATCCAGATGCGGTTTGCCTGCGGTCAGACGCTTATATTGCTTCGTCGCAGCATCGTATTCATATCCGGCATTGTTGCGCTTCGAATACGTAACGGTAATGGTGGTCGCTACCTTCCCGTTCATTGGTTCATCCGTTGTGTGAAAGGAAAAGGTCGGAGTCGTACCGCCGAGATTGTAGCCTTTCGCTTCCGCCCCTGCTCGCAGCTTGGCGATGCTCGTGTATAAGTTGTGCGGCGCACGGCGGGATTTGTCGCGCCAGTATGCCTTACTGTAAGCATAAATCTCATCTAAGTCGGCATACTGCCCGCTTTTAAGCATGGAGAGAGCGGCAACACTGCCGCCTGCATGCGACATAATCGCATCGAATCCCTGACCAAGCTCGACATTATAGGGGCGAATGCTGCGCACTGGACCGACTATTTTGGGAGAATGACTCTGATAGAATGCCATGAAGCGAGTAATCAGTCCTTCTTCTAGCATTTCGTACACCATATCCGCCTGATCCAGCCCGGATTGCGGCCGTGCCTTGCCGTGATTGTTAATCATGACCATGACAACCCGATCCTTTATTTCGTGATCAACCGGCAGGCCAGTCAAGGGAGCAAGGTAGCTGGCATTGTTCTGCCCGGACACAGGCTCGGCCTGCTGTTCCGTGGACTGTGCTGGAGAAGGAGACGTTTTCTCTGTTAGATTGCCGCAGCCCGCTGCTGTTAGAGCCAGCACAGTCGTCAGACCAAGTGAAAGCCAGTGATATCGTGCCATTTGCCCACGTCCTTTCTTATTCGTATCGAAGCGCTTCAATTGGATGTAGTTTTGCTGCCTTATTTGCTGGATACAAGCCGAAGAACACCCCAATTGAGCTGGATACAGAAAACGCAATGATGACCGCTTCCCATGACAGTAGGAACGGCATATCTGCATACAAGAATACAGCAGCGGAAGCACCAACTCCAAGCAGTACTCCGATTGCGCCACCGATGAGCGACAGAATAAGTGATTCGAGTAAGAATTGAAGTAGAATGTGTTGTCGGCGTGCCCCGAGTGCCTTACGAATGCCGATCTCCCGCGTTCGCTCCGTCACCGATACAAGCATAATATTCATGACGCCGATTCCACCTACAACCAATGAAATACCCGCTACAATACTGAATACAAGCGTAATCACGTCTGTTACTTTTGTAAAAGAAGCAATCTGATCTTCCAAGCTTACAGTCTGGTAATAATCTTTATGATTATGTTTTCGGTTCAAAAAATTTTTTACCTGCTGCATTGCTGGAGTAACCGCTTCTTTGCCTGTTGCTTTTACCTCCAGATTTGACACACTTTTCGTTCCATATACGTCCTGCAAAAAACGAATCGGTACGTACGCATTCTGTACTTGCGAATTATCAAACCGGAATTTCTCCTCCCGAACAAGTCCAATAACGGTGACATTCACCTTCTCGAACCGCACCCGCTGTCCGATCGGATTCTGCGAGCCAAACAAGTCACGAGCGAGCTTCTCATCCAGTACAATAACCGCGCGGCGGCTCTTATCATCTTCCTCTGTAAAAAATCGCCCCTGCACGACGCGGGTGGTTGATTTAACATCCAGAAGCGTAGCCGTCACTGCACTTACACGCGCCGCCTTTTTCTTCCCATCCTGGTTGTACAAAGTTGTGCGGCCCATCTCCATATACGCAGCAATCGATGAGATATACGGACTGATCTGCGGCAAGTATTCCGCATCCTCGACAAGGAGCGCATTCGAGTCCGCTTCCTCCTGTGTATCATATGTGGTCCACACATCAAAATTACTAATTCCGAATTTGCTCACCTCACCGATAATCGCTGCCTGTCCACTGCGTCCCAATGTCATAATTGCGATAACTGACGCAATACCAATAATGATGCCAAGCATCGTCAAAAACGATCGGAGCTTATTCGCTCTGATCCCATCAAGTGCGACAAACAGACTCTCCCGAATGCTCATGCCTGCACCTCCCCGGCCTGCTGTGCAGCAGCATACAGGCGCTCTGTCACCGGATCATCCGCTATAATCATCCCGTCCCGGAACCGAATCAGGCGCTTTGCGTACATGGCGATGTCATGCTCATGTGTAACTAAAATAATGGTCGTGCCTTGGTCATTCAATTCCTGAAAAATCCCCATAATCTCCACGCTTGTCCGCGAATCGAGTGCTCCTGTCGGTTCATCCGCCAATATAATAGAGGGGCGGTTTACAAGCGCACGGGCAATTGCCACTCGCTGTCGCTGCCCCCCTGACAGCTCATTTGGCTTATGCTGCATTCGCTCCGCTAATCCAACCCGGGCAAGGGCTTCTTCTGCTCGCTTCCTGCGTTCTTTTCGATTTACTCCAGCATATAGAAGCGGAAGTTCAACATTCGCCAGCGCTGTAGAGCGCGGCAGTAAATGAAACGTCTGAAATACAAAGCCAATTTTTTCATTGCGTACCCGCGCCAATTCTTTCTCTGACAGGTTGGTTACTTCGATGCCGTCTAGAAAATAACGCCCATCTGTTGGCTGATCCAGGCAGCCGACCATATTCATAAACGTTGATTTCCCAGAACCGGACGGACCCATCACTGCGACGAATTCTCCTTCGGTAATCGCGGTACTCACACACTTCATCGCATAAATTTCCTCCTGTCCAGTCCGGTACACCTTCGACATATCTGCAATTTCCACCATGGCTGTCATCCTTACTTCAACCCCGGACTTTCTGGAACAGATTCGATGATCGGTTCCTGCTCTTTAAGTTGTGGTCCTGGATTGGTGATAATCTGATCACCGGCACGTAATCCTTGTTTGACTTCCGCAAACAGCTCATTTTCCATCCCTGTCACAACCACTTTTTTCTTCGCTCGTCCGTTTTCATTTACCCAAACGAAAGATTTGCTGTCGTTATCTGATTTCTGGATTGCTTCGATCGGCACCTGTACCGCCTGCTTCCTGCTTTCATACACGATCGTTACATCGACACGAAATCCAGCCCGTAGTGCCGGAACTGGTTCGATCAATTCCAGCTTGGCAGTAAGCTTTGCTTTTTCCTCCTGCTGACCCTGTGATTTTTCCTGTGTCGTTACAGCCACTGGAGAAACAGATGTGATTCTGGCGTTTACTTTCTTTTTACCGAGTGCATTTCCCTCGATGATAGCAGCTTGTCCGATGTTGATTTTTGAACTGTCTGCTTCATTAATATCTGCTTCTATGTACAGCGCACCTGCGGAACCTATCGTAAACAGTTCGCCACCTTTGGTTGCTTGTTCCCCCTGCTTTGCTTTCCGAGTAATAATCGTTCCATCCATCGGTGCCGTAATGACTGTTTGCGCTTTTTGGGCTTCCAGATTCGTCCGCTTTCTTTCGACGCTACCTTTTTTAGCAATGGCATTCTGTTTTTTCACTTGCAGAGCAGAAAGCTCTGTATAAGCTGTATTTACATCTTCCGGCTTCGGCCCCTTCTGCTTGAGCTGAAGTTCATAACGTGCGGTTTGAACCTTGAGTCGACTCTCATCCAGCCGATCTGTGGCCTTATCAAGTTCCTGCTTTTTTTCTACTCCCTGTTCCACCAGCAGTTTTATACGTTCATACTCACGTTTAGCTCCGGCATAATCCTGTTCTGTTTGCTTGACTACAACTGAAGCTTTGGAAATCTCCAGCGGCTCTGTGTTCGCTTTCAATTTTGCAATCTCAGCTTGTTTTTGCTTAATCTGCGCATCGATTTCCACAATTTGTCCAGCTGCATCCAGCAGCTGGCTATCCATATCAAGAAGCTGGTTTTCTATGTCCTGTGTATCGATCATACCGACAACCTGACCTTTTTTCACTACAGTTCCTTCTTCAACGGCAAGCGATGTAATACGTCCTGACGCACCTGCATATACGGTCATTTCCTGCTTCATTTTTACGCGTCCGGTCGTCATGATTTTGTTTTCCATATCTTTTTGGACAACAGCGCCAAGTGTAACCGGTACCCCTTTCGGCTGCTTATTTCCTAACGCCGCATACCCAGCTACCCCACCAGCACCCAGCACGAGTACAATGGTGCCGATTATTATTTTTTTCCGCAATTCTCTTCTCCCCTTCTGTATATCATATCAGTCACGAAGAATTATACGGAATTTTTGTAAGAAAGTTCCTTGTTATATTCTTAATTTTTTCTTAATATTTTTCGAACTAAAAAATGTGGAGCAGGTTGATCCCACTCCACATTCGTTCCGATTTCTTCTATAATATAGCCTCAATATCCCCCGCGATCGCTTCCGGGGCTGTTGTCGGTGCATAGCGCTTGATTACCTCTCCATTGCGACCGACAAGAACTTTCGTGAAATTCCACTTCACAGCTTCTGACAAAATGCCCGGTGCCTGTTTCGTCAAATAAGCAAACAGTGGATGCGCATTTACTCCCTTTACATCAACCTTCGCAAACATCGGGAAGGTCACACCATAATTCAACTCACAGAACTGTTGAATATCCGCCTCCGTTCCTGGCTCCTGCTTCATGAACTGGTTGCACGGAAATCCAAGCACTTCGAAGTTTTGCTTGTGATATTTCTCATACAACGCCTGCAATCCTTTATACTGCGGAGTAAATCCACATTTGCTCGCTGTATTTACAATAAGTAGAACGCTGCCTTTATAGTCGGCAAGTGACTTCTCTTCTCCAGTAATCGTTTTGGCTGAAAAATCATAAATACTCATGCAAACCCCTCCTCGTATTAGTTGTATAATAAAACGAAATACATGTATATAAAAGGAGACTCCCTATGCCTTCTTCCGTATCTGCTTCCGTACAGAAGACGATTCCGCAGCCGAAGAATCAAGCTCGTATGCTTTGGTTTCTCGTGTCCTTTGCGTATCTGCTTATTGTCAGTCAGCGGACAGCACCCGGCATCATTAGTGATCAACTTCTGGCTGAATTCCATATATCTGCTTCTACATTAGGTCTTATGAGTACGTTTCAATTTGTCATGTATGCAGGCCTGCAAATTCCGATCGGGCTGTGGGCTGCTCGTCTCGGCCCGGCCCGTCTGCTACTCGTAGGTATTCTGGCAAGTGGTATCGGAACAATTCTCTACAGTATAGCAGACAGTCTGCCGCTTTTATTTGCAACCCGTGCATTGATTGGATTTGGTGATGCGTTCATCTGGGTAAATTGTGTACTGATTCTCGGAAAAGCGTTTGAGCCTCTTTCATTCTCGACAATGATTGGCATGACGGGAGCGATGGGCAGCCTTGGCAATATGCTGACGACCATGCCACTTGCCTGGTGGGTTACCGCTTCCGGCTGGCGACTGCCGTTCACCTGCATGGGCATCATCCTGCTTGTACATGCGCTAATCATGTACCGGGGATTTAACCGCCGAGATATGCTGTTTCCTACTGATGCTGCGAACTTGCATCCAGCAGTCACACTGCGAGAATTCGCCACACTGATCCGGAAGCGGACTGCATGGGGACCATTTCTGTGCCACTTCGGAATCATAGGTACATATGTTGGATTTACCAGTGTGTGGGCCGTTCCATATTTGCTTGATATGTATGGAATCAGTCGCGCAGAAGCCGCGTCTATTCTTGGCCTGGCACTCATTAGCGCAGTCGCAGGTGGTCCATTGTCCGGTTGGATGGCCGCCCGAGCTGGCAATTGTCGAGCACCTTATATCTGGCTACAAGTACTGAACGTTACCGTATGGAGTATGTTCCTTCTCACCAAAGCGCACCCGCCGCTTGCACTTGTATATGTCCTGTTTATTGCGCTTGGTTTTGGAATCGGCACCAGCACCCTTACGTTCGCCTCGATTCGAGAGAATTTCCCTGTAGCGCAGGTCGGTGCGCTAACCGGGCTCGCCAATACAGGTGGATTTTTCAGCGCCGTGCTGCTTCCCCCTATTATGGGGCTTGTGTTTGACCGAATCGGACTTCACAGTCAGCAGGCATATGCTGTAGCCTTTATTATTCCAGCCCTGTTTGCTTCTATCGGCATTGTAGGGGCCCTTATGTTATCCAAACAGAAAGCTATATAAGTATAAAAAAATCGCCAGTAGAATCGCTGGCGGTTTTTCCTATTATCCCATATGTTTACCTATCCCATCACCTAACAGGCTTCCCCCTTCGCGCCGATACAAAAGCACCAAACAAGCAAATCACAGCGGCTGCCCCAAATACACTATGAAGTGCCGCAATAAAGGTGGCGCTATATGCCTCCCCTTGTATCATAAAACGCTCACCGCTGCCTGCCAGACGATGAAACTGAAAAGAAAATAACGAAACTGAAAAAGTTGTCCCAAGCACCATCCCCAGATTCCGTACCAGCGCATTCAATCCCCCTGCCCTACCTAATTGGATAGGCGGTACAGCCCCAAGTACGCTCGCGTTATTCGGTGACTGAAACATCCCCGTCCCAAGCCCAAACAAAGCTAGATGCAGCGCGATTTGCCACGGTAATTCCTTTGCACCTAACGTGGTTAGCATGGCAAATGACACCGCATTTAACAAAAGTCCACCCGTTGTAAGGAAAAACGGCCCTATCCGATCAGACAGCCAGCCTGAGAGCGGCGCAACGAGCGCCATAACCAACGGGTTTGCCATCATCACATATCCAACAATATGCGGAGAATAGCCCAGCACATTTTGCATATAAAAAGGCATCATAACGGTAATACAAAACAAGGAAATAAACGATAGCAATGCCGCCAGACTCCCCACCCGAAACGTCCGAATTCGATACAAAGAAAAATCGAGCATCGGAAACGAAATTGAAGTTTCTCGTTTATAAAATCCAATAAGAAGTCCAACCGCGCCCACAAGTCCGGCAATTGTCCAAATAGAGCTCCATCCCCATACTTGCACATTTGATAACACATAAAGAAACACTACAATCCCAACCATATACAACATTGACCCTGTATAATCAAACGGCTCGCTTACTTGTTCCAGCTTCTCCTTCGGTAAAATCCATATCCCGGCCAAAAAAGCCAGCAATCCAATGGGAACATTCACCCAGAAAATCGATTCCCAGCCAAGCGAACCTACAAGCATCCCACCGACAGCAGGACCCGTTAAAGAACCCAAGGAAACAACAGTTCCTGTAATTCCAAGCGACCTCCCTCTCTCTGCTTTCGAAAAGGTAGACGCTACAATGGCCTGGCTGTTTCCCATTAACAACGCTGCACCGGCCGCTTGAATAATCCGTCCAACAATTAACATCCAGATTGAACCCGATAGTCCGCAAAAAATCGATCCCCCAACAAAAGTCAGAAACCCTACCTGATAAAGCCGACCTCGTCCTAGAGAATCGGATAACTTCCCAACGATCGGCAGAAGTGCCGCAATCGTAAGCAAATAGGCCGTAATCACCCATTGGACAAGATTCAAGGAAACTGCAAGTGCGTGTGAAATACTCGGCAGCGCCACATTTGTAATGCTCCCGTCAAGCGTCGCCATAAAGGTGCCGAGCGAAACGTTAGCCAGGATCAACCATTTCCTATACTCTTTTTGCTTCGCAACTACAGTGCTCATGATGCCTCCGTGTCATCGTTCTCGTGAACTCCTTAGCATATGTTTTCCGCATTAGGCTTCTGTTAGTCATGATTTTGATTGCTACGAGACCAAACAACAACTGGGATAAGCAGTAATGAAAGAACGGCTCCGGCAAGTGAAAGTGTTGTATAACTGGAATGAGCTACAACCATTCCAGATAGCGCTCCACCCGATGCCCCCGACAAAGCGATCAAGACATCAACAGATCCTTGTGTCTTTGCCCGAGTGGACGGGTGAGTTGCATCTATAATAAGCGCTGTACCGCTAATCAAACCAAAATTCCAACCAAGCCCAAGTAAAGCGAGGGCAATCGTGAGTGCGAGCATAGAATCAGCAGGCGCAACAGCAGCCAAAACACCAGCGGCAAGTAACGTGGCACCAGAGGCGACTGCCATTGCAGTACGTCCAATCTTATCTACGAGAATACCCGTCATGAGAGATGGGAGATACATTGCACCGATATGGAAGCCGATTACCATTCCTACCTCTTGCAAGCCGTGTCCATGATGCCTCATATGTACAGGTGTCATCGTCATAAGTGCAACCATGACAATTTGAGTTAGGACCATTACCGTAGCTCCGACAACTACTCCTCGTTTGTTACTAGCTCGTGCTGTAGAATGGTTGTCTGAGCGTTTACGATCGTCCGCTTTCTCCACATCTGCAATTGCTTTGGCAACAATAAAAGGATCAGGACGAAGTAAAGCTAGGAGTACCAAACCAGCAAGAATGTAGGCTGCGGCAGCTAAAATGAACGGACCAGATAGAGCACGGACACCGATTGACATAGCAAATTGGCCCATTACATCAACCAGATTGGGACCCGTAACAGCGCCGAATGTAGTGGATACCATGGCGATACTAATTGCAGTTGCTCGCTGTGTAGAGCTTGCCAGGTCTGTACCTGCATAGCGTGCTTGTAAGTTTGTAGCAGTCCCAGCCCCATAGACTAGTAGTGATACAAAAAGAAGTAGAATACTGTTGATTGCTGCGGAAATGACTACCCCAATTGCACCAACACCACCAGCCAAAAATCCGGTTGCCAATCCAAAACGGCGGCCAAAACGTTGAGAGAGTCGCCCGACAAGTAGTGCTGCCCCAGCAGAACCCAACGTGAACAGCGCAGCTGGAACTCCTGCAAAGCTATCTGTACCTAGCATGTCTTGTGCAAGAAGTGCCCCGACAGTTATACCTGCCGCAAGTCCTGCACCACCAAAAATTTGTGAAATGACAACGATGATCAACGTCCGTCGGTATAATTGTCGTTGCTTTTCCGGAGAATCAATGTAGCTTGATAACCAGGTACTATTCGACATTACTCACACACCATCCACTCTAGCAAAATTCCTGCTTGCACCAATCCACCGCCAAAACCATACAACAAAACACGATCGCCTGCTTTCACTTTTCCTTCTATTATTCCTTTATTCAGCGCGAGTGGAATGGATGCTGCTGACGTATTGCCGAAATGCTCCAGACTCCATAACGTTTTCTCTAATGGAAATCCGCTACGCTCACAAATTGACTCAATCATCCGTAAATTCGCGCTATGCGGCACAAACCAATCCACTGCCTCAAGCACGAACCCACTCTTCTCCATAACTTTCTCCATCCCGCAAGGCACGGTCGTAACTGCCCATTTATACACTTCTCTGCCGTTTTGGACAATATAACCACTGTTTTGTAATTTCTGTCCGTTCATTTGATTCGAAAGTCCAGTACGGTATAAATGAGTTCCCCCTTCCCCTTTAGCCGTCATATGGACAGATAGGAAGCTCCCTTGTTCCTCTGTATACTCGACAAGCATTGCTCCTGCTCCATCTCCAAACAGGATACATGTTGTACGATCATTAAAGTCTGTCGTTTTCGACATCGTTTCCGCCCCAATAACCAACACTTTTTTATTCATACCTGATGTGATAGCACTGTTCGCCATCTGCAAAGCATACACAAACCCGGCACAGGTCGCATTCATATCCAGTGCACCTGCATCTTTAATTCCTAATCGTGCTTGCACCTGACTCGCCACACTTGGAAATGCGTAATCAGGCGTGCTAGTTGCAACAAGAATGAGATCAACATCGTCTACTGCCTTGTCATACCTTTTCATTAAATCCTGCACCGCCGCTACACATAAATCTGTTGTGAATTCCCCTTCAGCTGCAATTCGCCGTTCTCGAATCCCGGTCCGACTAAAAATCCACTCATCACTTGTATCCACCATTTCTTCCAGGTCAAAATTGCTTAACACACGTTCCGGTACATACGTGCCAATCGCTGTAATTTTCGCTTTTGATAAAAAAGAGTTTCCCATATTGCCCCTCCTGTTTCATTTTACAGTCATTATATCACCAGATATTATGACCAGGTACTAATTTTTTATGAATATTCATAGCCTGCCAATAAAAAAATCTCCTGTTCATATATGTAGAACAGGAGATTTTTGCTATCCATATTTTAGTGACCGCCTAAATAAGCCATCTTAATCTGATCGCTCGCATTCAACTCTTCCGCTGTGCCAGACAACACAACCCGTCCCGTCTCGATTACGTATGCCCGATCAGCAATTGACAGTGCCATATTAGCATTCTGTTCTACCAACAGAACCGTAGTGCCTGTCTGATTAATCTCTTCGATAATGTGGAATATCGTCTTCACCAGTAAGGGAGCAAGACCCATGGATGGCTCATCGAGCAACAGCAGTTTCGGGCGTGCCATCAACGCTCGACCCATCGCAAGCATTTGCTGCTCCCCACCGGATAATGTACCGGACAACTGTTTTTTCCGTTCGAGTAAGCGTGGAAACAGTTCGTACACTTTCGCGAAATCCTGCCGGATGCCATCTTTGTCCTTACGTAAGAAGGCACCTAGCTCCAGATTTTCTTCCACTGTCATGTTTGCAAATACACGCCGACCTTCCGGAACATGCGAGATTCCTTCTTTCACAATTGCCTGGGCTGCCCGGCCTGAGATTGATGTACCTTCATATACAATATCGCCCTGCTTCGGCTTCAAGAGACCGGAAATCGCTTTGAGCAGCGTGCTTTTACCTGCACCATTTGCTCCGATCAGCGTTACAATCTCACCCTGGTTAATCTCAAGTGATACACCGTGAAGCGCCTGGATGTTGCCGTAGAATACATCGATGTTGTTTACTTTTAACATATCAGGAAACCTCCTCGCCGAGATACGCTTCGATTACTTTCGGATTGTTCCGCACTTCTTCCGGCGTACCTTGCGCAATCAACTGACCGTGATCAAGCACATAAATACGTTCACACACGCCCATTACAAGCGGCATATCGTGCTCGATTAATAAAATAGTCAGGTTGAACTCTTTGCGAATAAACGCAATCAACTCCATGAGCTGCTTCGTTTCCTGCGGGTTCATCCCGGCTGCTGGTTCATCCAGCAACAGAATTTTCGGATTGGCGGCCAACGCACGCGCAATCTCTAAGCGGCGCTGCTGACCGTACGGCAGATTTTTTGCCTGCTCGTCTTTTAGACGGTCCAAATCAAAAATCTTCAGAAAGCTAATTGCTTTCTCTTCCATTTCCTTCTCACCGGAAAAGTGTGCCGGCAGACGCAAAATGGAACTAAGTATGGAATGCTTAGATTGTGAATGATACGCAACTTTTACGTTATCTAATACAGACAGTTCACCGAACAGACGAATGTTCTGGAATGTCCGACTGATACCTTTACGTGTAATCTGATACGGTGCATTCCCGTTTAATTTCTCCCCGTTTAGCGAGATCGTTCCTTCTGTCGGCACATATACACCTGTCAATAAGTTAAAGAATGTTGTTTTTCCGGCACCGTTCGGACCGATCAAGCCAACAAGTTCGCCTTGGTTTAAATACGCATGAACGCTCGATACAGCTTTTAAGCCGCCGAACTGGATGCCGACGCCGTCAACGTTAAGCAGCGGTGTTTTTGTTGCCATCGGACTTCCCTCCTACTGTCGCGTGCTTTTTGAATAGCTGCGTCAATTCTTTCGTACCAAGCAATCCCTGCGGACGATAAATCATCATAATAATGAGCACAAGGCTATAAATAATCATACGTGTCTCCGGGTAATCCTGCAGGAACGTTGAGACAATCGTCAACAACACGGCGGCAATAACCGCACCAGACATACTGCCAAGTCCACCAAGTACAACAAAAATCAAAATATCAAATGACTTCAAGAAACCGAAGTTAGACGGCTGAATGATGTAGAAGTTATGTGCATACAACCCACCCGCGATACCCGCGAAGAACGCACCAAGCGCAAATGCTGCTACCTTGTAGTAGGTCGTATTAATTCCCATCGCATCCGCTGCGATCTCGTTCTCACGAATGGAAATGCATGCACGTCCATGTGTGGAATTCGTAAAGTTCGCAATGACGACAAGCGTAATAATCAGGCATGCGGTCGCTGTCGTCCAGTCCGTCATGCTGTTGACCATCATCCCGCTCGCACCGCCAACATACTCAATGTTCAGCATGACGATCCGCACAATCTCACCAAACCCAAGCGTGGCAATTGCCAGGTAGTCACCGCGCAGACGCAAGCTTGGAATTCCGATGATCAATCCGGCAATCGCTGCGGCAATCCCGCCAATCGGCAGGGCTGCTAAGAACGGAATGTTAAAGTTCATAGTTGCAATCGCTGACGCATACGCCCCGACCGCGAGAAAGCCAGCATGTCCAATCGAGAACTGGCCCGTAATGCCAATGATCAAATGCAGACTTACTGCAAGAATGATATTAATCACAATCGTGATCAGCATATTCTGATAAAAATCGTTGAGCACTCCACTCGTAATCAAAAACTGGATCACTGCGTACAGGGCGAGCGCACCAACTATTGAAAGCCAAAATCCTTTTGTTCGCTTCATCGTTGTATTTCGCCTCCCTATACTTTCTCTCTCATGTTTTTACCGAACAGGCCCGACGGTCTAAAGATGAGGATCAGAATAAGTACGACAAATGCCACACCATCCCGCCAGAGCGAGTAGCCAAGTGCACTAACCATCGCTTCAATCACGCCAAGCAACAGCCCGCCAACCATCGCACCTGGGATAATGCCAATCCCGCCGAGAACAGCTGCAACGAATGCTTTTAAACCAGGAATAATCCCCATCAAAGGTTCAATCTTTATATAATAAATCCCAAAGATAACACCTGCTGCCCCGGCAAGCGCTGAACCGATCGCAAAGGTCGCAGAGATCGTATTGTCAACATTAATCCCCATCAAGCGAGCTGCTTCTGTATCATACGATACCGCCCGCATCGCTTTGCCAATTTTCGTTTTGTGAACAATGAACTGAAGGAGAATCATTAACCCAAGCGATACACCAAGAATTAATAGTGACTGACTATTAATTGTAGCCCCGAGAAACTTAAACTCTGTAGACGGAAGCACTGTACTCGGATATGCTTCCGGTTGAGCTCCCCGCACATAAATCGTTCCGTATTCAATCAGCAATGACACACCGATTGCGGTAATAAGGGCCGCAATACGCGTCGCATTCCGAAGCGGCTTATAGGCGATCCGCTCAATCGTCACACCAAATAATGCGCATGCCGTCATTGAGATCAACAGCGCTGGAAAAAAGCTAAGTTTTAGCACGGTAATGGCGTAAAAACCAATAAACGCACCAATCATGAATATATCACCATGAGCAAAGTTAATAAGTTTAATAATGCCGTATACCATCGTGTAGCCAAGCGCGATCAGCGCATAAATACTGCCGAGCGATATACCGTTCACAAGCTGCTGAATAAATTCCATATGGCCACTCCCTTTGACAAGCACTTTACTACTATAACGCGATGATGCCCCTTATAAAGATGGAATGGCGGGACAGATGTCCCACCATTCATCTTGCCTATTTTGTTACATAATCTGTTACGGATTTACTTTCATTTTGAAGCCTTGCTTGCCATCTTTGTACTCAAGGATAGCGGCAGATTTAACCGGATTGTGTTGTGCATCAATGGTGATTTTACCGGATACGAGTTGAAGGTCTTTCGTGCTTGCGAGTGCATCTTTAATCTTCACTGGATCTGCATCGCCCGCACGCTTGATGGCATCAGCGAGAAGGTATCCAGTGTCATAGCCGAGCGCTGCGAAGCCATCTGGAGTTTTATCTTTGTATTTCGCTTTAAATGCACTTACGAATTTTTGTACTTTCGGGTCGCTATCTTCTACAGAGTAGTGATTCGTGATGTATGTATTGTTCAGTGCTTTTGCACCGGCAATCTCAATGAGCTTTGGAGAATCCCAGCCATCGCCACCCATGAATGGAACATTCAGACCAATCTCACGTGCCTGCTTCACAATAAGACCTACTTCTTCATAATAGCCCGGCAAAAATACGAAATCTGGATTCGCTGCCTTAATGCGTGTCAGCGTTGCACGGAAATCGGTATCCCCTTTTACATACGCTTCTTCTGCTGCTACCTTGCCACCGTTTTTGGCGTATGACTCTTTAAACGCTTTTGCTAAACCCTTCGAATAATCGCTTGATGTTTCAGTAAAGACAGCCGCATTTTTCGATTTTAATTCGTTGGATGCAAAGTTTGCTGCTACCGTACCTTGGAACGGGTCAATGAAGCATGTACGGAATACGAAATCATTCACTTTACCAGCTTTGGACGTAATATCCGGGTTTGTTCCAGTTGGTGTTATGAGCGGAATTTTATTTTTCTCTGCGATTTGCACTTGAGATAGTGTACTTGTACTTGTAGCTGCTCCAACAAGTGTTACAACTTTGTTCTGGCTAACCAGCTTGAGTGCGCCAGCTGTTGCTTCTGCCGGGTCAGACTTGTTGTCCACTTTTACAACTTCAATTTTCTTGCCGTTAACGCCTTCTTTATTGATTTCTTCAAGTGCAAGATCAAGCCCTTCGCTCAGTGATTGCCCATATGACGCTACCCCACCAGAAAGTTCAAGGTTTGCCCCAATCTTAATCGTATCGCCACTGCCGCCTGCCGCTTTTTTGTCTCCGCCAGCCGTCTCCTTTGCTCCGCCGCCGCAACCTGCTACTACGCCTGCTGAAAGCATAAGTGACATGGCAATTCCGAGTGCTTTTCGTTTGTCCATCATTATTACCCCCCTAAAAATTTGTAAAAATTATTTTGTGATGAAATAGTTTGTTTTGCTGCTAAAGTATTGTTCTATACATGATTTTATTACCAGCAAAACAATTAGGAACACATATATTATTCTGAAAACATTTTATATTATTATTCTGAATTCGTCTAGAGTACTGCGCTACAGTAGTAAATTATTAATGTAATAATTCAGACGACATGTAATATTTCCCTCTATGTATCAAGCATATTCCGGTTCATTTGCTGCATCATAAAAACGAAGGAGGGAGTCTACATGAAGAAAAATATAGGTACCTTTGATGCACTCGTTCGGATCACAATCGGGATGGCTGGACTCGCATACAGCACTTCTAAAATGATTCGTCATCCACACCGCACAGCTCCCCTGCTTCTGGCAGCCGTATTCGGAATGAAGGTTGCAGAAGGGATTACCCGTTATTGTCCTCTCATGGATATGATGGACAAGAGTACATGCACGGATGAAACAGACTCGTACAATACGCGAAAACATATGCGACGGATGCGCTAAGGAGCGAATTTCATGGATCGATTAACATGGGAAGTATTTAGTGACAATGCATATGTAATCATAACCGTTGTCGCCTCAATTGCGGTTGTTGCCTATGCCTGGGCAAAATTCAACAGCAAAGCAAGAAGCCGCTACAAGTCGTAGCGGCTTCTTTTTGTATCACACGATTATGAACGGCTCTCTGCACGGCGCAGTGCTTTCGCTGCAATATCGGTACGATAATGCGCACCTGCAAATGAGATGCCTTTAATGGTTTCATAGGCTTTACGTTTCGCTTCATGCAAGTCAGATCCGAGCGCAGTGATGCCCAGCACACGGCCACCATTCGTCACGATCTGGCCGTCTTTTTCCGCTGTTCCTGCATGGAATACAATCACGTCTTGTGTCGGTTCCGACAGTCCCGTAATTACACATCCTTTTGGATACGAACCAGGGTAACCTTCTGATGCCATGATGACACATACGGCTGCATCATCTTTCCATTTTACCTCTTCCATCTCTGCGAGACGTCCTTCTGCGACAGCGAGGAAAATCTCCGCCAGATCACTTGCAAGACGAGGCAGAACAACCTGGGTTTCCGGGTCTCCAAAGCGTGCATTGTACTCAATAACCTTCGGACCTTGCTCGGTCATCATCAAGCCAGTGTACAAAATACCACGGAATGAAATACCTTCCTGCACCATTGCTTTAGCGGTTGGAAGAACAATCGTGTCAATCGCCTGCTGCACGATTGCAGCGTCCATATGCGGCACAGGAGAATATGTACCCATTCCGCCTGTGTTCGGCCCTTTATCATCGTCAAACACTGGTTTATGATCTTGTGACGGCACCATCGGAATCACCGTCTCGCCATCTACAAACGACAGAATCGTCATCTCTTCGCCAGTCAAATATTCTTCAACTACAACACGCGCACCCGCACCAGCAAATGTATCTTCAACCATCATCGAGTGAAGTGCCTCTTCTGCTTCTTCCAGTGTCATCGCTACGACAACACCTTTACCTGCTGCAAGTCCGTCCGCTTTAATGACGATCGGCGCTCCCTGCTCCCGTACGTAAGCACGTGCCTGTTCATAGTCCGTAAATGACTGGTAGCCACCTGTCGGAATCCCGTATTTCAACATTAAGTCTTTGGCGAATTTTTTACTGCCTTCCATCATCGCCGCCAGACGGTTCGGACCAAATACTTTTAATCCAGCTTCTTCGAACGCATCCACGATGCCCGCAAGCAGCGGATCTTCTGGACCGATCACAGTCAGCTCAATGTTTTCTTGTTTCGCAAACGCAATCAGTGCCGCAAAATCATTTACATCAATTGGCACACACTCTGCCATCTGTGCAATACCTGCGTTCCCCGGCGCACAGTACACTTTCTCTACGCTCGGGCTTTGTTGAAGCTTCCAGACAAGCGCATGCTCCCGGCCGCCGCTTCCTACAACGAGTACCTTCATATACAGGCTTCCTCCCTGGAATTAGTGTTTAAAATGACGTACTTTCGTGAATACCATTGCAATGCCGTGTTCATTCGCTGCTTTGATTGAGTCTTCATCGCGAATCGAGCCACCTGGCTGGATAATCGCTGTGATGCCAGCTTTTGCTGCTTCTTCGAGTGTATCCGGCATTGGGAAGAATGCATCAGACGCCAGGATACTGCCTTTCGCCTTCTCGCCTGCTTGCTCAATCGCAATACGTGCAGAACCAACACGATTCATCTGGCCTGCGCCAACTCCAACGGTCGAGCTATCTTTTACGAGCACGATTGCATTTGATTTAACATGCTTCACAACATTCCAACCAAACAGCATTTGTTCAACTTCTGCGTCAGTTGGTTTGCGGTCTGTTACAACTTCAAGGTCCGCTGCTGTGATGCGTTTTGTATCTTCAGTTTGAATGAGAACGCCACCTTCGACACTTGCCAGCTTCCAGTCGCCTTTCTCTTTGCGAACCACTTCACCAAGCTCAAGGAGACGTAAGTTTTTCTTTTCTTTCAATATTTCAAGCGCTTCATCCGTAAACGATGGAGCCATAATAATTTCTAAGAAGATTTCTTTCAGTTCCAGAGCTGTTTGTTTATCGATCGGACGATTAGCCGCAATGATACCACCAAAGATCGAAACTGGATCGGATTCATACGCTTTGCGGAATGCAGCATAGATCGTTTCACCGATACCTACGCCGCATGGATTTGTATGTTTCACGGCTACAACCGCTGGCTGATCGAATTCTTTTACGATATTCAGTGCCGCATTGCCGTCGTTGATGTTGTTGTAAGAAAGCTCTTTACCATGCAATTGTTTTGCTGTTGCGATATTGCCTGTACCTGCAAGCGGCTCACGGTAGAATGCAGCTGCTTGATGCGGATTTTCACCGTAGCGGAGATCTTGTACTTTTTCAAATGTAACTGTGTATGTTTCCGCCAGCTCTTCGCCCACTTGAGCTGTAAGATATTGAGAGATCAGTGCATCGTATGCAGCTGTATGACGGAAGACTTTAGCTGCAAGCTTGCGTTTTGTCTCAGCAGACAGCTCGCCGCCTTCTTTCAGCTCAGCTACAACTTTGCCATAATCCGCTGCATCAACAACTACGCCGACAAACTTGTGGTTTTTCGCTGCGGAACGAAGCATTGTTGGGCCACCGATGTCGATGTTTTCGATTGCTTCTGCAAATTCTACATCCGGCTTGCTGATTGTTTCTTTGAACGGATACAGATTTACAACAACGAGATCGATCGGTGTAATGTTGTGCTCACCAATTTGCTGCATGTGCTTTTCATCGTCACGCACTGCAAGCAGACCGCCGTGGATATGCGGATCGAGTGTTTTCAGACGACCATCGAGAATTTCCGGGAATCCTGTTACTTCAGAAATACCGATTACGTCTACGCCTTCTTTTTGCAGCATGGTTGCTGTGCCGCCTGTAGAGATGATTTCTACACCAAGCTTGGACAATTCTTTTGCGAATTCTACAATTCCTGTTTTATCGGATACGCTGATTAATGCGCGTTTTACGCTCACTCTCGTTCACTCCTCATTATCATTAAAAGTTAGGCGATAATTTCAACCCGACGTCCATCTAATTTCACGCGATTGTTGACAAGCAGCTGTACCACTTCTGGTAAAAGTAAATGCTCCTCTGCGTGAATACGTACCGCTAGTGTTTCTTCTGTATCCCCTTGTTGTACCTCTACCGTCCGCTGGGCAATAATCGGTCCTGTGTCCATTCCTTCATCAACGAAATGAACTGTAATTCCGGTCACTTTAACCCCATAACGAAATGCCTGTCCAATTGCATCTTTACCTGAAAAAGACGGCAGAAGGGACGGATGCAGATTAATCATCCGTCCGCCGTATGCCCGAAGCAACGTCTCACCAATCAAGCGCATGTAGCCAGCAAGAATGATATGCTCTACACCTGCTTCTTCAAGACGACGCAAAATTTCTGTTTCAAATGCAACCTTATCGGGATATTCCTTCGCCTGAAAGACGAAGGTTGGAATGCCATACTGTGCTGCACGCTCGAGCACATACGCCCCTGGTTTATCGCAAACAAGCAGGACAATGTCCGCACCTGTGATTGTTCCATTCTCAATCGCTTCCATAATGGCTCCAAAGTTAGAGCCACTACCGGATGCAAATACTGCAAGCTTCATTACCAGTTCACCCCGCCAAATTGAACGTCCTGATTGCCAGAGATAATACGGCCAATTTGGAAAGCTTGCTCACCTGCTTCTGCCAACACACGCATCGCTTCCGCAGCGTCTTCCTCTTTCACAACGGCAATCATACCGATGCCCATGTTAAACGTACGGAACATATCCGGCTTCGATACGCTACCTTTTTGCTCGATCAAATCAAAGATAGGCAGAATCGGCCATGAACCGTAAGCAATCTCTGCAGATGTTCCTTCTGGAAGCACGCGCGGAATGTTGTCATAAAAACCGCCGCCTGTAATGTGGACAAATCCTTTTACGTCTACACGATCCATCAAAGACAAGCAAGACTTCACATACAGTCGTGTCGGAGTCAGCAATGTATCCCCCAGCTTACCGCCGAGTTCTGCGACTTCATCCTGCAAAGAAAGACCTGCTTTTTCAAGCAGTACATTGCGCACAAGTGAGAACCCATTGCTATGCACACCGCTTGATGCCATACCAATGATTACATCACCTGGTGCAATGCGTTTGCCGTCAATAATCCGATCTGCATCGACGACACCTACACTAAAGCCAGCAATGTCATACTCGGATTCTTCATACATGCCTGGCATCTCAGCCGTTTCGCCACCAATGAGCGCACAGCCGGATTGCTCACAACCATCGGCGATGCCTTTTACAATTGCTTCGATTCGCTCTGGCACAACTTTGCCACATGCGAGGTAATCAAGGAAAAACAGCGGCTCCGCTCCTTGTACCACAATGTCATTAACACACATTGCCACTGCATCGATACCGATTGTATCGTGGCGATCCATACCGAACGCAATTTTTAATTTCGTGCCCACACCGTCTGTTCCAGAGACGAGAACCGGCTTCTTATATTTGGCCGTATCGAGGCCAAACAAGGCACCGAATCCGCCCAAGTCTGTTAGAACTTCCGGGCGGAATGTGCGCTTCACGTGTTTTTTCATCCGTTCAACCGCTTCGTTGCCAGCGTCAATATCTACACCAGCCTGTTTGTATGCCTCACTCATGTTCTCTCTCCCTCACTTGTGCACGCAGTTTTTCGTATCTTCATAAATCTCAGTCGGGTACTGACCGGTAAAGCAAGCTAGGCAATGGCCGCGATTCGGTGCGCTATCTTCTTGTCCAATCGCATCAATCATGCCTTCTGGTGACAGGAAGTAAAGAGAATCGGCTCCGATCATCTCGCGGATTTCCTCGAGGGATTTTGTCGCCGCAATTAACTCTTCCCGACTGGATGTATCAATTCCATAGAAGCATGGATTTTTTACCGGCGGAGAACTAATGCGCACATGTACTTCTTTCGCGCCAGCTTCCCTGAGCATAGAGACAATTCGTCCACTTGTCGTCCCGCGTACGATGGAGTCATCAATCATCACTACACGCTTGCCTTCGACAACTTTACGAACCGCACTTAGCTTCATACGCACGCCACGTGCCCGCATTTCTTGCGTTGGCTGAATAAACGTACGACCTACATAACGATTTTTGATCAGACCAAGCTCATACGGCAGACCCGCTGCTTCCGCATAACCAATCGCCGCCGATGTGCTTGAATCCGGTACACCTGTTACGATGTCCGCTTCCACAACCGGGGCTTCGCGGAACAACTGGCGACCCAGTTCTTTTCGTGCCAGATGGACGTTAATTCCGCCAATGTCGCTATCTGGACGAGCAAAATAAATGTATTCAAACGAACAAGTCGCACGCTGTGCCTGTCCAGCAAATCGCTCAGAACGCAGACCGTTCTCATCAATAATAATCATCTCACCCGGCTCTACATCGCGGATGACTTCCGCGCCTACCGTGTCAAATGCGCACGTTTCAGATGAAACAACATAGCCACCATCTCCCATGCGACCCAGTACAAGTGGACGCAAACCATTCGGGTCAAGTGCCACGATCAGTTTCTTCTCCGTCATGACAAGCAGCGCATACGCCCCTTTAATCATGCCGAGAGCATGGCGTACTGCCTCTTCAATTTCATAGCCAGAACGGGCGATCAGATGGGCAATAACCTCTGTATCGCTCGTTGTTTGGAAAATAGAACCCTGACGTTCCAATTGATGACGTACTTGATCCGCATTAACGAGATTCCCGTTATGAGCAAGTGCAAGATTGCCATCTGTATATTTAAATACGAGCGGTTGAGCATTCTCGATTTTGCTTTCGCCTGCCGTTGTATAACGAACATGACCGATTGCCATTTTTCCGTGAATCTCTTCTAACTGACCGCCGTTAAACGCTTCCGTTACAAGCCCCATCCCACGGTGATACGAGAACACCTCGCCATTCGATGCACAGATGCCCGCGCTTTCCTGACCACGGTGCTGCAGGGCATGAATGCCGTAGTACGTAATTTGTGGAGCATCAGGGTGGTTGTACACCCCGAAAACTCCGCACTCTTCGTTTAATTTATCCCACAGGTCGTCGTGTTCGAACTTCATGCCATCAGACATCCGATCGCATCCTTCCAGGCCGCTTTCAATTCAGCGAGCGGCGTATTGATCACTTCTCGACCGTTTACTTTTATATTCACTGCATCAGTTCCAACGGTTCCGATGACGGCAAACGGTGTGCCATTAGCTTCTGCGACTGCTTTCACTGCATCTACATTTTCTTTCTTCACACTAAGCAAAACACGGGATTGCGATTCGCTGAACAGCGCTACGTCTGCACGCAGATCGCTTGTCCAGTCTACCTGTACACCAAGTCCTGGAGCAGCCGATTCCACAAGCGCTACTGCCAGACCGCCTTCAGCAAGGTCATGCGCAGATGATACGAGTCCGTTACGAATTGCATCAAGCACTGTATCTTGCAGCTTTTTCTCAACAGCCAGATCAATCACTGGCGGACGGCCACTAATGTTGCCATTCATTTGTTTCTGGTATTCCGAACCGCCCAGTTCTGCTTTCGTTTCACCCAACAGAACGATTACATCGCCTTCGTTCTTGAATGCTTGAGTTGTAATATGATCAACATCACGGATCAGACCAACCAGACCGACTACCGGAGTCGGATAGACAGCTTCTCCGTTTGTTTCGTTGTACAGACTTACGTTCCCGCCGATAACTGGCGAATTCAGCACGCGGCATGCTTCTGCCATGCCATCCACTGCTTTTTCGAACTGCCAGAAAATATCCGGCTTCTCTGGATTCCCGAAGTTAAGGCAATCCGTTACCCCAAGTGGTTCAGCACCGGAGCATACAACGTTGCGTGCTGCTTCTGCTACCGCAATCGCACCGCCCACTTCTGGGTCGAGGTATACGTAACGTCCGTTACAGTCGATGCTCATTGCCAATGCTTTGCGTGTGCCGCGAATCGCTACGACTGCCGCATCAGAGCCCGGTACGACTGCTGTATTCGTCCGTACCATGTAATCGTACTGATTGTATACCCATTCCTTGCTTGCAACAGTTGGCGCACCAAGCACTTGTTTGAGTGCCGCTGTATAATCAGCTGGTTCAGCCAATGCTGTTGTATCTACATCTGCATTTGCCGCATAGTATGCCGGCTCTGCAGATGGTTTATGATAAACCGGTGCGTCTTCTGCCAGACTATCTACCGGTACTTCTGCTGCTACTTCCCCTTTGTGGAGGAGACGAAGTTTGCCATCATCCGTTACACGACCGATCACAACGGAATGCAGACCCCATTTTTCAAAAATCTTTTCAACTTCTGCTTCGCGTCCTTCATGCACAACGACAAGCATACGTTCTTGCGATTCAGACAGCATCATCTCGTATGGTGTCATGTCTTTCTCGCGCTGTGGTACAAGGTCAAGATTCAGCTCAATGCCGTTGCCTGCTTTACTTGCCATCTCCGCACTTGAAGAAGTAAGACCAGCCGCACCCATATCCTGAATACCTGCTACCGCGCCTGTCTGAATCAGTTCCAGACATGCTTCAAGCAATAGTTTTTCCATGAACGGGTCGCCAACTTGTACTGCCGGACGTTTTGCTTCGGAATCTTCGCTTAACTCCTCGGATGCGAACGTTGCACCGTGAATTCCATCACGTCCAGTTGCAGCTCCCACGTACATAACCGGGTTGCCTACACCTTTCGCGACACCTTTTTGAATCTGGTCGTGGTCGATTAAACCGACACACATTGCATTTACGAGCGGATTGCCATCATAGCACGGATCAAAGACAACTTCCCCGCCCACTGTCGGAATCCCCATACAGTTACCGTAGCCTGCAATACCAGCTACTACGTTTTCAAACAAGTATTTCATGCGCGGTGTTTCCAGTTCACCAAAACGCAGTGAGTTGAGCATCGCGATTGGACGCGCACCCATTGAGAAAACATCACGGATAATACCGCCTACACCTGTTGCCGCACCTTGATATGGCTCAATCGCAGATGGGTGGTTGTGGCTTTCTACTTTAAATACAACCGCCTGATTATCGCCAATGTCGATAATACCTGCACCCTCGCCCGGACCTTGTAGAACGTGCGGGCCAGATGTTGGGAAGCGGCGAAGAACTGGCTTCGAGTTCTTATAGCTGCAGTGCTCCGACCACATAACACTGAACAGACCCGTTTCGGTATAATTCGGCTGTCTTCCAATTATTTTGACAACTTGAGCAAATTCCTCATCTGTCAAACCCATTTCACGGTAGATTTTTTCATCAGCAATCTGTTGCGGATTAGGCTCTTTGTGTGACACCGTTTTTGTCCCTCCAGCTCTGTAAGATCGAAGTAAACATGCGTTTTCCGTCTGCGGAACCGAGCCATTCATGAACAGCACGTTCCGGGTGCGGCATCATGCCAAGCACGTTGCCTTCTTTGTTGATAATACCTGCAATATTGTCGATCGATCCGTTCGGGTTTGTACCCGCATAACGGAATACGATTTGATTGTTTTTCTCCATGTCTGCAAGTGTTGCCTCGTCACAGTAGTAATTACCGTCACCGTGCGCGATTGGAATCTGAATGATCTCGCCTGCTGCATACTCAGATGTAAACACCGTATCATTGTTTTCTACGCGAAGGTCAACCATCTCACAACGGAATTTCAGACTCTGATTGCGGCGCAGTGCACCTGGTAGAAGACCTGCTTCTGTTAACACCTGGAATCCATTGCATACGCCCATAACAAGCTTGCCTTTAGCTGCTGCTTCTTTCACGCTGGTCATCACACGCGCCATACTTGCCATCGCACCTGGACGCAAGTAGTCGCCATACGAGAATCCACCCGGCAGAAGAATGCAGTCAAACTCATCAAGGTTGCTCTCTGCATGCCATACGTATTCGACCGGCTCACCGAGGCAATCTTCTACTGCTTTGTACATATCAATGTCACAGTTCGAACCCGGAAATACAAGGACTGCACATTTCATCGTTTATGCCTCCACCATCTCGAAGCGATAGTCTTCGATCACTGTATTCGCCAAAAGTTTCTCACACATCTCAGTGAGACGCTCTTCTGCTGCCTGACGGCTATCAACGTTTAATTCCACTTCCATGTATTTACCGATGCGAACATCGCGTACTTCATCGAAGCCAAGGGAATGAAGTGAACCTTTTACCGCGCTGCCTTGCGGATCGAGAACTGATTCTTTGAGCGTGACATATACAGTAGCTTTAAACATGCGTTTCTCCCCCAATACGTTTTAAAATTTCCTTGTAAGCATCTTCTACATTGCCGAGGTCACGGCGGAAACGGTCTTTATCAAGCTTCTCGTTTGTATCAGCATCCCAGAAGCGGCATGTGTCTGGGGAAATCTCATCCGCCAGCAGCAATGTTCCATCTTCGAGACGTCCGAATTCCAGCTTGAAATCAACGAGTGTAACTTTGCGTTCTTTCATATAAGAAACGAGCACTTCGTTCACGGCAAGTGCCATCTCACGAAGACGAGCACGTTCTTCTTTGCTTGCAATGCCAAGTACGTCAATGTGTGAATCATTCACAAGTGGATCGCCGAGTGCATCATCTTTGTAATAAAATTCAACAACTGGTTGTGGAAGAACGGTTCCTTCTTCCATACCGAGGCGCTTAGCAAGTGAGCCAGCTGCTACATTGCGTGTTACAACTTCAAGCGGTACGATTTCTACTTTCTTCACTAATTGCTCTGTCGGTGACAGTTCCTTAATGAAGTGATTTTCAATGCCTTTTTCTTTTAGCATGCGGAAAAAAATCGACGTAATTCGGTTATTCAGCTCGCCTTTGCCCATAATGGTCGCACGCTTTTCTCCGTTAAACGCAGTTGCGTCATCTTTGTACGCCACCCAGAACACACCAGGCTCATCTGTAGCATAAATGCGCTTTGCTTTTCCTTCATACAGCATTTCGAGCTTTTCCATCGTATCTCGCTTCCTTTCGAGTAGTAAAACCGAAATAAAGAAGGGAGAGGGAGAAATATCTTTCTTCTCTCCTCTGCTCTCTTACAAACCTAGACGTTCAAAAATCGTATCGACATTTTTCAAATGCCAGTTATAGTCGAAGCAATCTGCAATATCTTCTGCAGTAAGCAGACCCTTTACTTTTTCATCCGATTCGATGATCTCACGGAAGGAACGTTGTTCTTCCCACGATTGCATCGCACGACGCTGTACAGTATCGTATGCTTCTTCACGGCTTAAGCCTTTATCGATCAGTTTAAGCAGTACACGTTGTGAGTAAATCAAACCAAATGTGCGCTCCATGTTGCGTTTCATGTTTTCTGGGAACACAGTCAGGTTTTTCACGATGTTACCGAAACGGTTCAGCATATAGTTAATGAGTTGTGTTGCATCTGGCAGAATGATTCGTTCTGCAGATGAGTGTGAAATATCACGTTCATGCCAGAGCGGCACATTCTCATAGGACGTCAGCATGTGTCCGCGAATGACGCGAGCTAAGCCAGCCATGTTCTCGCTGCCGATCGGATTGCGTTTATGCGGCATAGCGGATGAACCTTTTTGACCTTTAGCGAATGCTTCTTCCACTTCACGTGTTTCACTTTTTTGCAGACCGCGAATCTCAACAGCGAACTTCTCAATTGATGTTGCGATAAGTGCGAGTGTGCCCATGTATTCAGCATGACGATCACGCTGCAATGTTTGTGTGGAGATTGGAGCAGCTTGCAGGCCTAGCTTTTCGCACACATATTTTTCAACGAATGGATCAATATTTGCATACGTACCAACTGCGCCGGAGATTTTACCGAAAGCAATTGTTTGTTTCGCCTTGCGGAAGCGCTCCAGGTTACGTTTCATCTCTTCATACCAGAGCGCCATTTTTAAGCCGAATGTTGTTGGCTCAGCATGTACACCGTGTGTACGGCCCATCATAACGGTATATTTATGTTCTTGCGCTTTTTCTTTCAGGATGTCTACAAATCGAACAAGGTCCTGCTCGATGATTTCATTCGCTTGACGCAGCAAGTATGAAAGTGCAGTATCAACTACGTCTGTTGATGTCAATCCGTAGTGCACCCATTTTTTCTCATCGCCTTCGATTGTCTCAGAGACAGCACGCGTGAATGCAACAACATCGTGGCGTGTCTCCTGCTCGATTTCGTAAATGCGCTCAACATTGAAGCTGGCGTTTTTCCACAGTTTTTCGACATCTTCCTTTGGAATTACACCAAGCTCTGACCATGCTTCACAAGCGAGGATTTCTACCTCAAGCCAGGCTTTAAATTTGTTTTCTTCTGTCCAGATAGCCGCCATTTCCGGGCGGGTATAGCGTTCGATCATGTATACTCCTCCTTTTTTTACTCCCAGATTTTCATATCCTCAATTATGGTAAGTGCTTCCGCTACTGAACCAGCCAGCACATTTATATGTCCCATCTTCCGTTTCGGCTTACTTTCCTGTTTGCCATATAAATGAAGTTTCGCTGTAGCTGGAAACGTATCTATTTTATCAAGAATAGGCGCTAGATGCTCGCCTAGAATGTTCACCATGACAACCGGTGTGAGCAGTTTTGTTTCACCGAGTGGCAGATCGCAAATCGCACGAATGTGCTGCTCGAACTGAGATGTTACACATGCATCCATTGTATAGTGACCGGAGTTGTGTGGACGTGGGGCTAATTCATTGACGATAATGCCCCCGTCTGCTGTTACGAACATCTCAACCGCGATCAACCCTCGCACATCTAGTTTCTCCGCAATCGTGCGAGCTACCCTTTCTGCTTTCTGTGCTGTCTCATCGCTTATACGAGCTGGTACAATGGAGAGGTGAAGAATGTTCTCTCGATGGATATTCTCACTCACCGGAAACGTTGCTACTTCTCCCGATACACTGCGTGCTGCAATAACAGACACTTCTTTCACAAACGGAACGAACTGTTCAATGATAATGTCAGCTCCGCTCTTCTGAAGTTCGTTATAGGCTTGCGCCGCCTCGCCTGCTTTTCGAATGACTGCCTGTCCTTTGCCATCATAACCACCTGTGGCCGTTTTCATCACAGCCGGCAATCCGAGTTGTTCAATCGCACGCTCTGCTTCGTCTGCGCTGGCGATGATGCGGAACGGCGCTACCGGAATATCGAATGATTCGAGTGTCAGCTTCTCATCGATCCGATTCTGCGTAATGCGCAAAAGCTGACTGCCCTGCGGCACATACGACTGTTCTTCTAGAATAGCCGCTACTTGTGCATCAACATTTTCGAATTCGTACGTAATCACGTCACTCGCCTGTGCCAGATCCATCGCACCATCTACATTGTCATATCCGGTAAGAATTTGCCTGTCACACACCTGACCACATGGTGAATCTTCTGTTGGATCAAGCGTGATAAATCGATAACCAGCGGCGCGTCCTGCAAGCGCCAGCATCCGGCCAAGCTGCCCACCGCCCAGCACGCCAATCGTAGCGCCCGGTCGGATTACATTCCGCTCCGCACTCACAGGTCACTCGCCTCCAGTACGGTTTGCTTCACACGTTCCCGACGCTCCATGAATGCCTCGCGAATCGCCGGATATTTATTTCCAAGCATTTGTGCGGCTAACAGTCCCGCATTGATCGCACCAGCTTTGCCGATTGCGACTGTCGCAACTGGAACGCCACCCGGCATCTGTACAATCGACAGAAGCGAGTCCAAACCATTCAACATTGAAGATTTAACCGGAACGCCGATAACCGGCAGTGCAGTTTTCGATGCAACCATCCCTGGCAGATGAGCTGCGCCGCCTGCGCCGGCAATGATGACTTCCAGACCACGTTCTACAGCCTGTTCTGCATACGAAAACATAAGGTCAGGTGTACGATGTGCAGATACAACTTTTTTTTCAAATGGAACGCCAAGTTCCTCTAAAATGTCGCACGCTTCCTTCATCGTCTCCCAATCGGATGTGCTTCCCATAATGACACCCACAAGCGGTTGAGCCATAGCGCTGTTTCCCTCCAAAAAATATAAAATAAAAAAGCCCAGACGGTAGATTTCCCCTATGGTGGCGAGAAACCTACCGCCTGGGCTTTTATCCCTACGGTGTAGCGCACGCCGCGTGCGCCTGAATCGCTCGGACCGTACAGCTTACCGCCACGGAACCCTAGATTCACTTTCTACTGGTCGCTTTTAGTTTAACAAGGCCGCCTGTGGAAGTCAACCTTATTTCCGAACATTATGAGGTTATTATTTTCTAACATTCGATTATAGAGCTCTTTCTTTTATTTTGCTTGATCGTTAAGATAATTATACAGGAAAAAACCAGAGAACCAGCTAATAAGCTGGTTCTCTGGTTTGTGGGGGTACCGTTTACTTAATCGCAAGCGCATGCAATGATTACAAGCAGGATGAAAAGTACGAGAATTACACCCAGTGTATCGTTATTATTGAAGAAGCTCATGCAGTCCCCTCCTTTCTGTGTGAAGCACATAGACTGATGCCAAATCAGTCACATGCGCATGCAATGATTACGAGAAGGATGAACAGCACAAGAATTACGCCGATCTCGCCATTTCCACCAAAAAAGCTCATGGATGTCACTCCTTTCTCCCGGGGGAGTATAAAGTGTTGACACACGCCAGCACTCGTCTATTACGTTATGCAGAGTATATTAGATTGGTTTGGGCTATTTGCGCCTAACACTCGCAAGCGCATGCAATGATTACAAGTAGAATGAACAGCACCAGAATCATACCAATTTCTCCGCTAAAACATCCTCCAGATCCACAACTCATTTGCTTCACCCTTTCTTTGTATTCAGAGCACATTTGCGTACTCTGCAGGGATGTTGTTTCCCTTGACATGGTACATTCTATGTATTGGACGGGCAGGTGGTTTGGACTTTTGCCTATTTTTTAGGAAGAAAAAAAGAGCTGCTTTTAGTGAGTGGTTTGACGGTGGCAGGAGAGGGGAGGAGCAACTTTTCAGCCGCTCGTTCAAACAATACCAACACAGCTTTTTACTATTGAATGCAAAAAGGGACTGATCCGACATGCGGACCAGTCCTTTTGTTTTGATATACGCTTCCTTGAGAAGCTAGAATTTATCTTGTATCAGGATAATAAAAGGTATGTTTGGGAGCGGGGAAGGAAGCGACGTGCTTCTTCCTTCCCCGCTCCCACCACCACACCCTTTATTCAGTCTTGATACCTCTGCTGAATACACAAAATTTCCGAGATATTAGCAAAAAACAACCGGACAATCTCCGGATCAAAATGCTTGCCACTGCCCTCCCGAATGATCTGGTACGCCTTTTCATTCGGAAACGCTTCTTTATAAGGACGGCGGCTTGTAAGTGCGTCAAACACATCAATCACTGCCACAATTCGTCCACTTAATGGAATACGATCACCAGACAAACCGTTTGGATATCCGGTACCGTCATACTTCTCGTGGTGAGAGATTGCAATCTCACTAGCCAGCTTGAGAAGTGGTGATTCCGAGCCATGCAGAATTTTATGACCGATGACGGTATGCTGCTTCATCTTCTCGAATTCTTCATCCGTCAGTTTGCCTGGCTTGAGCAGAATGTGGTCAGGCACACCGATCTTTCCGATATCATGCATCGGGCTTGCCTGTACCATCATCTCCACTTCCTCAGGGCTCATCCCAAGCGCACGCGCCAATACACCACAGTAATGACTAATGCGCTGAATATGTGCAGCCGTTTCTGGATCTTTGAATTCAGCTGCCGCAGACAAATGCTCTACAATCTGACGGTTACTATGCTCAAGCTTAACGAGCGTCTCTTCCAGCTCTTTTGTACGGTAAGCCACTTCTTCTTCCAACCGCTGATTGGCATGCGCAATCTGACGATAATAATGACGAGTTCGTAGTAATGTACGCACTCGTGCATATAACTCATATCGGTCAATCGGCTTATTCAAAAAATCGTCGCTTCCCTCTTCTAACGCCCGAAGTTTGTCTTCCTTCCGATCCAGGGCGGTTACCATAATAACCGGAAGATAACGACCAGCTACACTTTTAATCACTTTCAAAACATCGTATCCATCCATACCAGGCATCATCACATCAAGCAATACAAGGTCAATCTCTTCCTGCTCAATTCTCCTAAGCGCTTCCTGCCCTGAGTTCGCGCATAGAACCCGGTACCCTTTTATCATCAACATTTGCTCCAGCACATCAAGGTTGTACTCTTCATCATCCACAATCAAAATTGTAGATTTTGTCATATCCACCTTTTCATAGTCCAATTCAGAAGCTACCGAACGCATGCTCATATCGCCGCATCCCCCCCTCTTTTTTCATCGGCAATCAAACCTTCATGTTTACTTGGAAGCTGCACCGTAAAACACGTTCCCTCTCCCTGCTTGCTTTCTACCTGTATACTCCCTTCAAGCAGACGGACCAACCGTTCTACAATAGACAATCCAAGTCCGGTTCCTTTGTATTTACGGCCAAGCGATCCGTCAATCTGTTTAAAAGGCTGAAAAATCAAACCTACATTCTCGGGGGCAATACCAATCCCTGTATCCTCTACCATCAACACAATATGGTTGTCTTCTTTCATTATACGAAGGATAACAGAACCTTGCTCCGTAAATTTAACAGCATTGGATAAAAGATTCATCACAATTTGCTTCAACTTCTGCTCGTCTGTATGCAACCATACATCTTTATCACCTTCAATTGAAAAAGCAATTGACTTTTGTCCACGCAACACAGAAGCATTCTGCATACAAAATTGAACGAGCGCGCGTACATTAACAAGTTGAACACTCACGTTCATCTCACCTGCTTCCATCTTGGACAAATCAAGAATATCCGTAATAAGTCCAAGCAGATGAATTCCACTGTCTTTAATACGCTGAATATTTGTCAATTGGCGCTCTGGAATCGTTCCATTGCATACATCTAGCAAAACATCTGAATACCCAATAATTGCATTCAGCGGCGTACGAAGTTCATGACTCATCGTAGATAAAATCTGAGTTTTTAATGCAGCTGCCTCTTCCGCGACTTTCCGCTCTTTTTTTAATTCCTCAATATATTGTACATTTTGCAGTGCCACACTGAGTGAACGAGTGAAATTTCGCAAAACATCCAGATCATCTTCTGTAAATTGAAGGGCTTCCCTTTTGTCCCGTACATAAAACCAGCCTATACTTACGGAACCTGCTGTAATCGGAATGGAAAGTAGATGGTCATCCTCATGACTCTCATTGTTATTCAACCAATCTGCCAAGCGATCTGAGCCAGCGGCAACAATGCGTAGTTTTGCTTTGCTGTTATAAGAATACACGCAGAGTACCGCTTCTTTCGCACCGACTATATCCCGAACGTTTGTAACAATGTCTTGCAAGACATCACTATTGACGTGAAGAGAACTGTGCAATTGTTCCGTCAGTCTGTACATGGCCTGAATTTGTCGCTGCCGATGGTTCAACTGTTGCAAATATACCCGCCGAATCATCCACATCAGCATAATAAGCGGAAGACCGATCACAACAATTACCACACCTGCCCTTTCCAGAACATCATATAGCGTAATAACAGAGCCGATCGTTTTAGCAATCAAATACACAAACATCGTTGTAGTCACGAATATACCGGCTAATGCCAGCACAATCGAGATAGCCGCACTCACTCCCCAAAAACGTGTTTCCATCTGCACCGTAAGCCCATGACGATATAAGTATTGATGAACCTGAACTAAAAGCAAAAAATAAAACGGAGAGTATGTGGTCATCATAACACCAGCAAAAATAATACTAAGAAACCACACCTTGTTTGTCGTATCAAATAACGCATTGGAAAGAAAAAATGCACTCATTAGAAATGCGATCATGCTGAATAAAACGTATTCACGCATCATGGAATCAAGCGAGAGACGAATAAGCTGAGGGATTTGTTTGCTATCTATGTCACTACGGGGCTGGTTATACGCAGTAATGTTCGTCATCCATGTAAAAAATCTACGCAAAAAAAGCAGGCAGAGTAAAAAAATCCCTCCTGCCACAATCAAAATCAACAGTGAACCTTGCCACAACCGTTCCACTTCTGAACGATGCAGCAGGTTAGCTGAAACAGCAAAAATAATACTAAGAAGTGCTGGGACCAGAAAACTGGACAAGCACAGCAATAAAATTCTTTTTTTCATACAGCCTCCTGCTCAATTGAGTGATACAGATCGCTCATGCGGTCTCGACTATACGACTGATTTTACGATTTTTTCAATAAAAAAAGAAGCAATTCTTGTAAAATTGCTTCTTTTTTATATATCCAACTTATTTATACATTAAGCTCCGTAAAGATAAACCGTACGAGAATAAGCAAGGATAACAGCCACATCATCCAATGAATTTTGTGTTTGCCTCCTACCATCCGGTTTGCTGACGCTAATACGACATAGAACAAAATCCCAAATGAAATCCCGTTCGCAATCGAATACGTTAGCGGCATCATAATAATCGTGAAGAATGCTGGTATTGCCAGCACCATATCATCCCAATCAATGCTGCGAACTGCACCCATCATGAGTACACCCACAATGATCAGTGCCGGAGCGGTTGCCTGTCCTGGCACAAGCAATGCCAGCGGAGCGAGGAACAATGCCAGCAAGAACATAATCCCTGTTGTAACAGAAGTCAGACCTGTACGGCCACCTTGTCCAACACCTGCCGCACTTTCCACAAAAGCTGTAATTGTACTCGTACCAAGAAGTGCACCCAGACTTACACCACCTGCATCCACAAGCATAGCACGGCCAATTTTCTGTTTCGAATCCGGTTTGTCAAGCAGACCTGCTTTCGAAGCAGTACCTGTCAGTGTTCCAAATGTATCGAAAAGTTCTACAAATGTAAACGTAAAGATGATCGTTAACAGCCCTGCATTCATCGCACCCGCAAAATCAAGTTGACCGAATGCTACGTGGCTAAAATCTGGAATCCAGTGCGCACCATGAAGCGAGGAAAGATTTGTAACCCCGAGCGGAATCCCGATAATCGTTGTCACAATAATTCCAATCAGAATCGCTGCCTGCACACGCATAACCATAAGAATACTTGTGATGAGAAGACCGATTACAGTAAGCAGCACTGCTTTGTCTTCCATGAAGTTCCCAAGCTGCATCAACCAATCATTCGCACCAAGATGGCTAAATGGCTTTGCGCCATCTTTTCCAATGTAGAATGCCGTTAACAAACCACTTGTTTTAAATCCAATAATCGTAATAAATAACCCGATCCCAACGGTAATCGCCGAACGAAGCGCATCGGGTACCGCCTCCAGAAGGAGCTGGCGAACTTTGGTAACCGTGAGAATAATAAAGATAATACCTGAGATAAAAACAGATGCTAAGCCAATCTGCCACGTAATATGTCCACCTGAGCTCATAATAACAGCGGCAAAGTATGCATTTAATCCCATACCCGGTGCAAGCGCAATCGGATAGTTAACAAACAGGCCCATCAAAATCGTAACCAGACCAGCCCCCAATGCGGTCGCAATAAAGACCGCATTGAAGTCCATGCCTGTAGCACCGCCAGCTGTTAACGTCAGCGGATTTACGATCAGAATATAAGCCATGGTGATGAATGTTGTCAGACCAGCAATGATCTCAGTCCGTACATTCGTATTGTTCTCACGTAATTTAAAGAACTTATCCATGTTTTATTCCGTCCTTTTCCTTATCTTATTCCTGCTTATTCCCACTCGATTGTTGCCGGTGGCTTAGAAGTAATATCATACACAACACGGTTAATGTGTTTCACTTCGTTTACGATGCGAACTGAGATTTTCTCTAGTACATCGAACGGAATGCGCGCCCAGTCTGCTGTCATGCCGTCAATGGATGTAACCGCACGAATTCCAATCGTATAATCATACGTACGACCGTCTCCCATAACGCCTACACTGCGCACGTCTGGAAGTACAGTGAAGTACTGCCATATGTCACGATCAAGACCTGCTTTTTTGATTTCATCGCGCAGGACAAAGTCAGACTCACGAACGATTTCGAGTTTCTCTTCCGTTACTTCACCAAGCACACGAATACCAAGACCTGGGCCTGGGAATGGCTGACGCCATACGATTTCATGCGGCATACCAAGCTCTTCGCCCACTTTGCGCACTTCATCTTTGAACAACTTGTTCAGCGGCTCAATCAATTCGAACTTCATATCTTCTGGCAGACCGCCCACGTTATGGTGTGACTTGATTGTTTGTGCTGTCGCCGTACCACTTTCTACAATATCTGTATACAGTGTACCTTGTGCAAGGAAGTCCATGTCAGTCAGCTTACTTGCTTCTTCTTCAAATACATAAATGAATTCGTTACCGATAATTTTGCGCTTTTGTTCAGGATCAGATACCCCTTTTAGTTTACCCAAGAAGCGATCACGCGCATCAATTTTGATCAAGTTCATATGGAACTTCTCACCGAATGTTTCCATAACACTTTCTGCTTCACCTTTGCGCAGCAAACCATGGTCTACGAACATGCAAGTCAGTTGATCCCCAATCGCCTTATGGATAAGAACAGCTACAACAGAAGAATCAACGCCACCGCTCAGTGCACATAGCACTTTTTTGTCTCCAACTTGCTGGCGAATTTCTTCCACCATCATGTCGATGTAATTTTCCATCGTCCAGCTGCCTTCGCACTTACAGATCTCGAACAGGAAGTTCTTAATCATGTCGTTACCGCGTACGGAATGACGCACTTCTGGGTGGAACTGCACTCCATAGAAGTTACGTTCTGGATGACTGATTGCAGCTACCGGACACGCCTCGTTACTTGCATCAATCCGGAATCCTTCCGGTACTTCGATTACTTTATCAGTATGGCTCATCCATACCGTTTCGGTTTTATTAAGATCTTTGAAAAACGGTGTGTCATTATGAATCGCAATGTCAGAACGACCATATTCGCGAACGTTCGCAGATTCTACTTTACCCTTAAGCTGATGCGACATAAGCTGCATACCGTAGCAAATGCCAAGTACCGGCACACCAAGGTCATAAATAGCTGGATCGCTTTGCGGCGCTCCTTCTGCATATACACTAGCCGGGCCACCTGAGAAGATGATTCCTTTCGGGTTAAGCTTTTTCAGCTCTTCTGCCGGCATATTATATGGTACGAGTTCGCTGAAAACACCAAGATCGCGCACTCGACGTGCAATCAACTGGTTGTACTGTCCTCCGAAGTCAAGTACGACTACTAACTCTTTCGGCTTGTCCATTGTGTAAACATCCCCTTCTGTATTTGCGTTGAAAATATGGGAGAAAGACATTGTGTATGAAAATATGGGATTCACAAACTTTGCCTCTCTAGTTTCCCCCGTATAAAACAAAAAAAACCAGGAACCCTCTATACAAGTAAACCGTCTGGATAGAGTGGCAGAAACCTGGCATGGTGTCTGCCTCATAGTCGAACGAGTTTTACGGTCATTCGGTAGAAACTTTCAGGCCATATCCCTGAGATTATATGAGGTCGTGCTATTGATATTTGTTTTAACGAGATAAGTTTACCAGAGGGAGAAGAAAAGTCAATAGATTATATCCGTACGTAATTCATTTTTTCATGGTTAATGTACGGGTTTTACGGTTTGATCCATAAAAAAGAACCCCTGGATGTATTCCAGAGGTTCCGAACATTCGCATTTGCGAATGATCTTACATCATTCCCATGCCGCCCATGCCACCCATGCCGCCCATATCAGGCATGCCTGGTGCATTTTTCTCCGGCTTGTCAGCAACGATTGCTTCTGTAGTCAGGAACATCGCAGCAACAGATGCTGCGTTTTGCAGCGCAGAGCGAGTTACTTTTGCAGGGTCAACGATCCCCGCTTCAATCATGTTCACCCACTGCTCAGTTGCAGCATTGAAGCCTGTGCCTACAGCTTCTTTTTTCAGACGATCTACGATTACAGAACCTTCAAGGCCTGCATTCGCTGCGATCTGACGCACTGGCTCTTCAAGAGCACGCAGTACGATGCGTACGCCTGTTGCTTCATCTGCATCAGCCTGTACTTGTTCTACACTGTTGTAGATAGAAACAAGTGCTGTACCACCACCTGCTACGATACCTTCTTCAACCGCTGCACGAGTTGCGTTGAGAGCATCTTCAATACGGAGTTTCTTTTCTTTCAGTTCCGTTTCAGTTGCTGCACCGACTTTGATAACCGCTACGCCGCCTGCGAGTTTCGCCAGACGCTCTTGCAGTTTCTCTTTGTCGAATTCAGATGTAGTTGTTTCGATTGCAGAACGGATTTGGTTCACGCGAGCATCGATTGCTGCTTTGTCGCCAGCGCCTTCTACGATCGTTGTGTTTTCTTTTGTTACCACAACTTTGCCTGCACGGCCGAGTTGCTCAAGACCAGCAGATTTCAGGTCAAGACCGAGGTCTTCTGTGATAACCTGACCGCCAGTAAGTGCTGCGATATCTTCGAGCATCGCTTTGCGGCGATCGCCGAAGCCTGGAGCTTTAACTGCTACAGCATTGAATGTACCACGCAGTTTGTTTACAACGAGAGTTGCCAATGCTTCGCCTTCTACATCTTCAGCGATGAGGAGAAGCGGCTTGCCTTGTTGTACAACTTTCTCGAGTACTGGCAGCATTTCTTGAATGCTTGTGATTTTCTTATCTGTGATCAGGATGAACGGGTTGTCAAGAACCGCTTCCATCTTGTCAGTGTCTGTAATCATGTATGGAGATGCGTATCCACGGTCGAATTGCATACCTTCTACAACGTCAAGTTCAGTTGTGAAGCCTTTAGATTCTTCCACAGTGATAACGCCGTCTTTGCCGACTTTCTCCATCGCTTCTGCGATCAGTTGACCGATTTCTTGGTCGCCAGCAGAGATCGCTGCAACTTGTGCGATAGACTCTTTGCCTTCGATTGGCTTAGAGATTGCATGCAGTTCTTCAACCGCTTTGCGAACCGCTTTGTCGATACCTTTGCGGATATCCATTGGGTTAGCACCCGCTGTAACGTTTTTCAGACCTTCACGGATCATCGCTTGTGCGAGAACTGTTGCAGTTGTTGTACCGTCACCGGCTACATCGTTTGTTTTTGTCGCTACTTCTTTAACGAGCTGTGCGCCCATGTTCTCGAATGCATCTTCGAGTTCGATTTCTTTCGCGATGCTCACACCGTCATTTGTGATGAGCGGAGAGCCAAATTTTTTCTCGAGTACAACGTTACGGCCTTTCGGTCCGAGTGTTACTTTTACTGCGTCTGCCAGTGCATCAACACCACGGAGCATTGCGCGGCGTGCTTCTTCGCTAAAACGAATATCTTTAGCCATTCTGACTTCGCCTCCTGAATATGTAGATTTATCGTATTTGAACGGTAGAATTTCGTACCTGTGTGTACTTACTTAAAATGACGTTCTCAGTGATTAGTCAACAATTGCGAGAATGTCGCTTTCACGCATGATCAGAAGTTCTTTACCATCGAATTTCACTTCTGTGCCTGCGTATTTCGAGTAGATGACCTTTTGGCCTTCTTGTACTTCGAGAGCTACGCGCTCGCCATTTTCCATTACGCGACCACTGCCTACAGCAACGATTTTACCTTCCTGCGGTTTCTCTTTCGCTGTTTCCGGAAGTACGATTCCGCTAGCAGTCGTTTCTTCTTTTGCGATAGCTTCGATAATCACACGATCACCTAATGGCTTTAACACTGAAAACAACCTCCCTGTAACTTTTGATTGTTAGCACTCATTACTATCGAGTGCTAACACAATTATTATAATAGCCATTTCTCCCCTATTTGGCAAGAGTTCCAGGGGAAAAATTTTTCCTTTCCCATTCTATCCGTGACCGGAAAAGTTTATACCTTACTAGACTTGGCTAAACAACAGACCCCCTTTAATGCCCAGAAGGCTTAAGGGGGTCTGTTATTCTTATAGAATTAGACTTCTAGCTGCCCTTGTTTCGGAGCTGCGTATACGTCTGTATCCAGTTCTTTTGTTAGCTTACTTGTCAGAATACCTGCTGTCATACTGCCGCTTACATTGAGTGCAGTACGCCCCATATCAATCAATGGTTCAACTGAAATGAGAAGCCCCGCAAGACCAACCGGAAGATTCATAGCGGAGAGCACAAGCAGAGCCGCAAATGTCGCACCGCCACCTACACCAGCTACCCCAAATGAACTGATCGCTACTACAGCAATCAACGTAAAAATAAAGGATGGGGAAAGCGGATTAACACCTACTGTCGGCGCAATCATAATCGCCAGCATCGCCGGATAAATACCGGCGCAGCCGTTCTGACCAATCGAAAGACCGAATGAACCTGCAAAGTTTGCGATTCCTTCTGGCACACCAAGCTCTTTTGTCTGTGTCTTCACATTCAAAGGCAGGGTACCTGCACTTGTACGGGACGTAAACGCGAATGTCAAAACCGGAATCACTTTCTTCACATATGTGACCGGATTCAGACCTGCAAATGTCAGCAAGAGTAGATGAATAATGAACATTACAATGAGTGCAGCATACGATGCCACAACGAATTTGCCCAGCTTCCAGATCGAATCATAATCACTTGTCGCGGTCACCTTTGTCATCATCGCTAAGATACCGTATGGCGTCAAACGAAGAATGAGCGTCACAACACGCATGATGACCGCATACACCGCTTCTACTATCTTCACAAAAAACTCAGCCTGTTCTGGCTGCTTTTGCTTCACGCCAAGATACGCAAAGCCGAGAAACGCGGCAAAGATAACAACCGCAATAGTAGATGTAGGACGATCCCCTGTCAGATCCAGAAACGGATTTGCTGGAAGCAGCTCCACGATCTTTTCTGGAAGCGTCATATCTTCTACCTTACCAAGCTTCTCTTCCAATGCGGCAGCGCGTTTCATTTCCGCGTCACCCTGATGGATTTGCACCGCTTCTAGTTTGAAGCCGAGTGCTGAAGCAATCCCGATTGATGCAGCAACTGCCGTTGTTCCAACGAGAATCGCAATAATTAGCGTGCTAATTTTCCCGATATTGTTCGTCAGCTGAACCTTTGTAAAAGCTGAAAGAATCGAGATGAATACAAGCGGCATCACAATCATCTGTAGGAAGGTGACGTACCCATCCCCGACAATGTTAAACCAGTCAATGGATGTTTTAAGAGTTTCGGACTCCTGTCCGTACACCCATTGTAAAACAAGACCAAACACAATCCCTAGTCCAAGCGCTGCAAATACGCGCTTTGAGAAGGAGACATGCTTTCGTTGCATCGTATATAAACCAAAAATAATAGCAAGCAATATCGCTATGTTCACAAGTACCCATAGCACGTTCATGATGTTCCCCTCCTGATCATTTATCAATCAAATTAATTTATATTACAATAATCCCGATTGGTCAAGTTAGTTTTAAGAGTTTCTACACTTTACTATAAAAAAAAGAGCCGACAATTCGACTCTCTACTGTTTCGTTATGTTTTTCTATCGTAAAAACTTTCTCTTCTCTAATCGTCAGCCGTTGTTACTTTGCAATATTTTCACTTTTACCTTGAATGATCGCAAGTGCTGACGAGATCTGATCCGCAATGGCAAGGAAACACCATTCCATAGCTGGCAGGCTTCCTGGCAGATTAATAATGAGTGCATTGCCACGTGTTCCAACCGTTGCACGCGTCAACAAGACTTTACGCGAATGCTCCAACGCACCCCGACGCATTTCTTCTGCCAATCCCGGTACGTGGCGGTCAATGACAAGCTCGGTTGCTTCCGGGGTTACATCTTCCGGGCTTAAGCCTGTCCCACCGATTGTTAACAACAGGTCCACCCGTTCGCGGTCTACCAGTTCAATCATACTCTCTTTCAGCATCTCGATATTGTCCGGTGACAGTCGATGCTCCGCTACTGCCGCATCCAGATTTTTCTTCAACAATCCTTCTAACTTTGGAAAACAATCATTTTCTCTTTCTCCACGATAGACCGAGTTGCTAGATGTAATGACCCCAATTTTCCACATTCAGGCAAACCCCCGTTACATTAAAAAAGTTCAATAGAAGCCGTAGTTTATTATACCGTAAAACCATCCGGTTCAGGTGCATTCAATTCCTGTATACATTGTCAAAATCGTGAACAAATTGTAATACCCTGCTCGGTTATAATTCGATCGACCCGACAATCATGCGGCTCGAACGGTAAAGAATCTACCATCTGCCCTTCAAAACATACGGCAGCCAGCAATGGCTTTTGCGGTAACATGGCTAAAAAGCGATCATAATAGCCTCCGCCATATCCCATACGTAAGCCATTCCGGGTAAATGCAACACCGGGTACAATAATAGCATGAAGTTCTGCTCTCTGCCAACACCACGCTTCCGAGTGTGTCACATCTGGTTCTCGAATGCCGTACGGTCCATGCACCAGGCTATCCCAACCTTGAAACCGATACAATGTCATCTGTTTACTTATGGGATCTGTTTTCGGAATATATACTTGTTTACCGGCTTCTACACATTCATCCACAAATGTGTCAAGATTTACCTCATCCCCAAAAGATAAAAACGTAAAAATACGCTCAGCCTCTTGAATCTCCGGCATCGCAAGCAAGTATCGCACGATTGCGTCAGACTTAACCCGTCTCTCCTCTGATCCTATTGCGGCTCTCCTAGCTAACATATCACGACGTAGCAACTGTTTCTCCTGCTTTTTATCTGTCTCCACTTACGTTCCCCCCCCCTGTTTCTTCTCTCTTAATTTTACGCTAAAATGAATGGTGGATAGAAGGACTGAGGTGGATATTTATGATTTTGTTGCAAACCCAGAACATCGCCAAATCATTCAGCGCGAATCCCGTGCTTTCTACTATTAATATGGTTCTGCAAAGCGGCGAACGTATTGGGCTTGTTGGCGTGAACGGCGCTGGCAAATCGACGTTATTGAAGATCATCACTGGACAAATGCTTCAGGATGAAGGCGACATTATTAAAGCAAAAGATACAACTATCGGCTATCTTGCCCAGGACAGTGGCCTTGATACAGACCGAACCATCTGGGATGAGATGATGCTTGTGTTCTCTCATTTCAAAGAAAAAGAGGCAGAACTGCGACGGCTTGAGAAGCAAATCGCCGATCCGGATAGTATCGCCGATCCAGTTCTACATGAACGTCTTCTGAATACGTACTCTCATCTTGTCGATGATTTTAAAGCGCAAGGCGGTTATCAATATGAAGCGACAACTCGCTCGATCCTGCACGGCATGCGTTTTTTCCCGGAGCAATACACCGTGCCGATTCGACAGTTAAGCGGCGGTCAGAAAACGCGGCTTGCACTGGCTCGCCTGCTTCTCTTGCAGCCGGACGTACTCATTCTCGACGAGCCGACTAACTATCTCGACATCGAAACCTTAGGCTGGCTTGAGAAGTATTTACTTGGCTATCCAGGTGCCCTGCTCGTCGTATCACATGACCGTTTCTTTCTCGACTCGCTTGTTAACATCATTTATGAACTGGAACGGACACATGTCACGCGCTACACCGGTAACTACAGCAGCTATCTCATTCAGAAAGGTGAGCGCTTAGAGCAACAGCTCCGCCAGTTCGAGAAACAGCAGGCCGAGATTTCACGCATCGAGCAGTTCATTCAGCGTAATATTGCGCGCGCTTCCACAACCAAACGAGCACAAAGCCGCCGCAAGCAGCTTGATCGTATGGATGTAATGGACCGACCGGCTGGTGAATTAAAACGGGCACAGTTTAGTTTTGATATCGAAAAGGTAAGCGGAAATCAAGTATTGATGGCACGCGACGTAGCAGTCGGCTATCAAGATAAAGTGCTTGCTCGCCATCTGACATTTGATGTGGCACGCGGCGAACGCATCGCGCTGCTCGGTCCAAACGGCCTCGGCAAATCGACACTGCTGAAAACCATTGTCGGGCGTCTGCAGTCACTTGCAGGTGAGATCTCATACGGCAGCAATGTCATGATCGGCTTCTATGATCAAGAACAGAAAACCCTGAATCCGACCAAACAAGTACTCCATGAATTATGGGACGACTATCCGAACATGCTGGAAAAAGACGTTCGCACTGTGCTTGGCAACTTCCTATTCAGCGGAGACGATGTACTCAAGAAAATTAGCGAGCTAAGCGGCGGCGAGAAAGCTCGCGTTTCACTTGCCAAACTCATGCTGCAAAAAGCAAATTTGCTCATTCTTGATGAACCGACAAACCATCTCGACCTATTCAGCAAAGAAATTCTGGAAGAAGCGCTAGACGAGTATCCCGGCACGATTCTGTTCGTGTCCCATGACCGCTACTTCTTGAATAAAATCGCGACTCGCGTGCTGGAAATGACGCCAGATGGGGTCATCTCATATCTTGGTAACTATGATTACTATGTAGCCAAAAAAGAGGAATTAGCCGAACTAAAAGTAGCTGCCTCCTCTAAGAATGATTCTTCCTCCTCCGACCAGTCATTATCCTCGACTGGAACGAGTAAACAACGCTTCATCCAGGATAAAGAGGTAAAAAAAATGGAGCGTCAGCGTCAACGCCGTATCGAAGAACTAGAAGGAAACATTGAGAAATTCGAAGCGAGAATAGCGGAAATCGAAGCAGAATTGTGTCACCCGGACGTATTTGGTGACCATGAGCAGGCACTCGCTCTTACGACGGAACTCGAACAACTTCGTGGCAAACTCGATGCCTGTCTAGAAGAATGGACGGAACTACAAGAAGAGCTAGAATAATTCGAAACGAGGCTGTCTCAAACGCTGTAACAAAGCGACTGAGGTAGTCTCGTTTTTCTTGGAGGGAGGTTTTCTCCAAAGTATGGTGGAGGAGCGGGATCGGACGGGACCTCGTCACTTCTCCCACTCCCTCCCACTACACGTTGTCGGTATCACGAAAATCCGCTCTTTCATCCAAAAGACCACATATATACGGAACAAGCGCATACAATACCGCAAGCGCAGCTGTAATAATCCCAGAATCATTCAGAAGAACAGCTACAACAGAGCCGAGCCCTATCGTACCAAATGCAGAAGGAAGCCCTGAGTACCGGGTAACCAATCTCTGACTCTCTTCCCGGCATCGAAAGGCAACCAGCCCAGCCAGTACCAAACTAATCAGAAACAGACGACTCCATGCCGATGACAGAATTAATTTCCAGTTCATCGTCAGTTTGCGTTCCACAATCCGCCCAATCTCTGCCCAATTGCCTGCTATAAGCTCACCTACAGCTCGCCCGATATGAGACTGATCCATCGTTGGAAGCTGATAATTAATGATAAGAAATACCCCCGCACCTGCCAGTGCTATTCCACTCGCTACCGTAACTGTACGCAAGGAAAATGGAATGTCAATAAGCCGCATCACCAGGTAGAAACCTGCGGCCAGAAACACAAAAATCCCCCCTGCCTTACTTCCAAGCCCAGGCCAGGCAGCATATACAAGCAAAACGAGTCCAGTGATTGCTGCCACTATCCCACAGCTACGCCGCTTTAGGCCCGTATATTCAGCCAGCAATGCCAAACTGAGTGCCCAGCCACCTAGCAGCACCCCCATGTATTCATTACCAATACCGTAATACCGTGCACCAATCACCGGATCATAGCCTAAATAGGAATGCTTGATTAACGTAGCACCGGACAGGCCATCCATTAGCAGCGGCAGCCAGCCCAGAATACCAATCCAAAAAAAGCAGGTAATAAACGGTAGACGACCTATCGTATACGCTCCAATTGAACAAGCTCCTAGTAGAAACAGCCAAACCAAAAACGGTCCAGGCAAACCTGGAATAAGCGGTAGAAAAAGCAATGCCGGTGGTACGAACAGTAGGGCACGCAGAACAAATGGAAGTACCGAGCGCAGCCACCATCGCAAGCGACGTATCTTAATCCGCGAAGGTAATACCACTACCGCCAGTATAAGCGAAAACACGACAAGTCCAACATACGGATACAGCACCGCCGGTCTCGTCGCGTATATATGGTCCATTTTCTCTATTTCCCGCCACAGCTCTGTCTGTCCCTCTCCCCTTATGACGGATAACGGTAACCCCTTCATCTCTGGTGGAACTGAGATACCAAACCACGTTAAGATCGTCGGGGCCAGATCGATATTGGCAATAAGTCCAGGCCGTCGCGTCGTGCCGGACGTCAATAAACCACCAGACTGCCCCTCCCATAAAAGAACTGGGGCCAGACGTTTTTTCTGCGCAATGGCTTCCGCAGGCAGAGACGCAGATACAACTAGTAAGCGATCCCCCGCTTGGAGCTGTTTGCGCAGCGCTCCAATCCACATAAATGTCTCACGGAGTACACTTGCTCGCAGCTTGGCATACCGTCTCTCATTCATGATCGAATGGTACCGCGTCAGGCGGGCAAGATCTCCATGCTCAATCACAAGAAAATGCACACCGTTTTGCCGCCACATCGCGGTTTTGACAAGCAGTCGTTCTCCATCTATCCGGCTGCCTCCCGGAAAGTCTGGTGCATCTCGCAAAATATCTGCGCCAATCGCTCCGTGTGGGGTAACCCCCTGACGGTTCATCGTAAGAAGAGGTGCGAGACGACTTATGCTATCTGTGTCACTGTTCCCCGCAGCCGCCCGTTGAATTCCATATCGCTCTACCGTCTCTCCGAGCAAGCCGGGAATAGCGCCCGTATTACGCTGTTCATTTTCTTTTTCAAACAATGGGATAGAGGGAAGCAAAATGCTTTCTCCTGTTAGATCAATGGGAAGTGTGCCATACAGCTGTTTGTACTGGCGCAGTACTTTTTCGTTCTGCTCCGTCACACCATAGGAGCGCCTCCCTTGATCCGGATAAACAGCTCGAACACCGGATGCGATGGTAGCCACTGTGTGGATATCTTTTAGAGAGGCAGCGGTCCGCGTATTCATTACACCGAAGGCTGCTTCCTTTAACCATAAAAATTCTGAATCCTGGGACAAGTTGTGGATATCTTCTGACGATAAGGCAGGAATCAGCACCGTATAAACAGCTGAATGTGTATAACCTGCCCTTGCTACTGGGTAAAATCCAAAGAAAAGCACGCTTATTATGAAACATAAGAAGGATATCTTTCTCATTGTATACAAACACGCTGTCTCCTTTTCTACATACCCACATTTTTATCCACAGAATCAGTATAGGTATATCAAGTTATCCACGATTATATCCACATTATTCACAACCTGTGCATAACTTTATTAACGTACTATCCACAATAAAAAAACAACCCTATAAATAGGGTTGCCCTTTTATCGTAGCGGTAAACCGGGGATTGCATTTAGATCCATATCTGCCAGCATTCCTTTTTGATACCCAATATATCCTGCACCTGCGATCATAGCTGCGTTGTCCGTACAAAGTGAAAGCGGTGGAATGATCAATTCAACACCTTCCACAGCGGCCCGGCTGGTAAGCGCCTCACGCAGCCCTTTATTCGCAGCCACTCCACCAGCAAGTAGAAGCTGCTTAACCGAGCGCTCCTTCATTAATCGGAATGCTTTCTCAACGAGCACTTCTACGACAGACGCCTGGAAGCTAGCTGCAAGATCGGCTGGCTCAATCGTTTCTCCACGCTGATTTGCATTGTGCAGTACATTCAGTACGGCCGATTTCAAACCACTAAAGCTGAAATCATACGAGCCTGCTTCCAACCACGCACGAGGGAGTGGAATGGATGCTGTCCCTTCCTGTGCCAGACGATCAATATGCGGACCACCCGGATACGGCAGCCCGAGCGAGCGAGCAACTTTATCGTAAGCCTCTCCGACAGCATCATCACGTGTCTGCCCAATAATCTCATACGAGCCGTGTTCTTTCATATACACAAGCTCTGTATGTCCTCCAGATACGACAAGTGCCAGAAGTGGGAATTCAAGTTCCTTAACAAAGCGATTCGCATAAATATGACCTGCAATATGATGTACGCCAACAAGCGGAATCCCGCGGGCGAATGCGATCGATTTAGCTGCCGCTACTCCTACTAGAAGTGCTCCGACCAGACCAGGACCGCACGTAACCGCAATCGCGTGAATATCGTCCCATGTACACGCTGCTTCCTGAAGTGCTTGCTCAATGATGAGTGTAATATTCTCCACATGATGGCGCGATGCTACTTCCGGCACAACGCCACCAAATCGTTTATGACTCTCAATCTGCGACGAAATCACATTCGACAGAATGGTCCGTCCATCTTCAATTACAGCAGCTGATGTCTCGTCACAGCTTGTCTCAATGCCCAGAATCCGAATCGGTCCACCTGCTTCCAAGTCAGCCTTCCGCCGCATCTCAACCATTTGTCTCCATTTTGTATAACTCATATGTACCCACCTGTACTTTTTCTATCCTAATTTTTATTGACCAGAGAGTTCCGCCCACATAATAATCGCATCCTCTCCGTTATCGGTATAATAACCGGGGCGAATGCCTTCCGCTTTGAAGGTTAGTTTCTCATATAGCCGCTGAGCTGGTATATTGCTGCGTCGCACTTCTAACGTCATATGCGCAGCCCCTGACTCAAACGCTACTAACATAAGCGCCCGCATCAGCTTCTCACCCAATCCATGCCCGCGAAAATCCGGATGAACCGCGATATTTGTAATATGCGCTTCGTCCACAACAAGCCACATGCCACCATATCCAATCACCCTGCCTTCAGATTCGACAACAAGATAGCGGGCAAATACATTCGTTTGGATTTCATTAATAAATGAATCTCTAGACCACGGTGTCGTAAAGGAATGTTTCTCCACGATTTCAATGTCATCGAGATCTCGCATTTCCATGCGTCGAATTACAACCAATCGCTCTGTTTTCATACGCCCCACCTACTTCTTCTGGGCAGCAAGCCATTTAGCTTCCGCTTCCGCTAGCTGCAAATAGACTGGGGTAAAAGCCGCTACATCTTCCGTACGACCTGCTGCCCACGCTTTCCTTCCAGCCTCTGCTAGATGAGCCGCACGGGGAAGTGAATATGAAACAGGAGCAAAGATGGCACGACTGCCGAGCTGCTCTACAATCCGCTCTTGATGCAGTGCCACATCGTCCCCGAGAAACAACATCGGCGGCTCTCCCGGAAGTTCCCTCCACGCTTGTAGCGCATTCTCTAGCAGTACAATGCGCTCTTCCTCTACCACTTCGATGCCGTCTTCTCCCGAATGGTAGACGGCTGTATACACTTGACCTCGTCGCGCGTCAAACAGCGGCACGATCAGGCCGGGAAAGTGCATCCCGTTCCAAGCGATCACCTCTAGACTTGATATCCCGATCAATGGAATGCCAAGCGACCAGGCCATACTTTTCGCCGTTGCCACACCAATACGAACACCTGTATACGAACCAGGTCCCTGCGCTACGACGATAGCAGACAGATCAGTAGGTGCCAGCTCTACTTCAGTGAGCAATTCACTAATCAGCGGCATAAGCCGAATACTGTGATTTTTTTTAAGATTCGTGGCGAACTCCCCGAGCACCTTCTGCTCTGTGGAAACTGCCACGCTCAGACTGAACGTAGATGTATCAATTGCTAGGATGTTCATTTGCTATCGCCTCACATACTTTTTGATAACGAGAACCATGCGGTGTAAACACAAATGTGCGTGTATTTTCATTATCACGTGTGATCACGATGTCACACCGCTCTGGCGGAAGCTGTTCCGCAATCATCTGCGGCCATTCTACTACCGTCATGCCATCCCCGTAGAAATATTCATCAAAGCCAAGGTCTTCTCCCATATCTTCCATCCGGTACACATCCATATGATAAAGCGGGAGATGCCCGGAATATTCTTTAATGATTGTAAACGTTGGACTATTCACTACTCCCGGCACACCTAATCCGCGTGCTAGTCCCTGCGTGAAGCTCGTCTTCCCTGCACCCAGATCGCCCGACAGTGTCAGCACATCTCCCGGCTCTGCCATCTTGCCAATCGCTTCTGCAAGCCGCTGCGTCTCCCCGACTGAACGAGTTATGAACGTATACGTTGTTTGCTCTGCCATGTACGCATCCCTTTCCATCAGCTTGATTCTTTTACTGAAAATGATTATACCCTTTTTTCGCAAGTGGCGCTTCTTCTCCACTTATCCGGCGTATACGTACATCTGCCGGTCCCTCTGCCACGTATCCAATCCAGTGCAAGGAAATCCCAGCATCTTGAAACGCCCTGTTTAGCCGTTCCTGCTCATCTGGGGGGGCACAGCCGATTAACTGATAATCTTCCCCACCGTACAACGCCCAATCCTGTGCATGCAGCTCAGTTATAGTTGCGTATGCTACTACGTCATCTGTTACAGGGATGGACCCTTCCATTAGAACAAGCGCCGCCTCGCTTGCTTCTGCAATCTCCCAGGCTTCACTGGCTAGTCCATCGCTCACATCATTCAGTGCGACTCGTACTCCGCTCGCCCCAAGTACACGCCCTGCTGTCACTTGTGGCATTGGGAGACGATGCGCTTCAGCGATCGTTTGCCACCGTTCCGGCAGTTCATCAATTCCCCAAGCGAGTAGTGCGTGTAATCCTGCTCCCGAGCTTCCAACCGGCCCGGTAACAAATATACGGTCTCCCGGCTTTGCTGCTGCCCTCGTAAGCGCACGTCCTGCTTCCACTTCCCCAAGTACCGTAACCGTAACCGTAAGCGGACCATCACCCGGAATGGCAACCGTATCACCGCCTACAAGTGCCATATGGTAGGTGTCAGCTAGGCGAGACATGCCTTCATACATCTCTACGATCTCCGCTTCTTCGAAAGAAGCCGGCAGGCCGAGTGATACTAAATAAAACATAGGGGTCCCGCCCATTGCAGCAATATCGCTTATGTTCGCTGCCAGCGCTTTATGTCCGATATCAGATGGCCGCATCGTTCGTCTGGCAAAATGCACATGCTCTACCATGGTATCGCAGCAAGCAATCCAATCATATCCGGTGCGCCCACTCATCACTGCTGCATCATCGCCATTGCCGACTACAAGCCTATCCGCCAGTGCATCCGGTGTGTGCTGTCCGCCTGTCAACAGACGAATTAAGCCAAATTCATCACGCCGCTTCATCCTTTACACCCCCCCACTTCTTCTAAGATCAACTTGCCTTTGCACTTGCCGCACACATATTTACGCACATCCATCTTCCGCTGCCGTAAATACCGCATGCCGCACGTTTTGCAGGTGAGTGCATACCGTGGTTCCCTCCGTTTTCTCACAGACGGTTCCAGTGACTTACAGTAGCGGCTTCCTCCTACTTGACGGAGCAGTTGCTTAAAATCCGCATCTTTATGCTTGTACCCTCTTCCAGTCAGATGAAGATGATAATGGCACAACTCATGCTTAATAATACCAATTAACTCCTCCATCCCAAACCTTTCATAGTGCTTCGGATTAAATTCGAGATTATGTGTCCGCAGCACATACCGCCCACCCGTTGTTCGCAAGCGTGGATTAAAAGACGCACGATGCCGAAATGGAACAGTAAAGTAGGTACGGGAAATCTCTTCAACAAGCCGCTGCAATTCAGTATCTCCCATCGTCACTTTCCTCTCCTCTGTTTCACCATTTGTCAATAACCCCAACATGCGCTACACTGTGAACATATAGATCACACAAGGGGGATCCGTTTGTATGCATTATTGTATCCTATCTAATGAAAATCGGATTGAATTCATTGCGATGCCATCCGATTATATGTATCAGCTTATCGCCCTGCTGCGCCGCCTGCACAAGGAAATCGATAAGCTTACGACAGAAAATCGTCCGACTCTACCTATCGTGGTCGGAGAATGTACAGAACTTGAACTCCATAATAATGAGTATGCGATTCTATCAGGACTCGATTATCTCGCGGCTCTTGAAAGTCGCTTTGCTGCGCTCAATGAAGAGAACTATCCACTTATCTCGCTTCTAACAGAGATTCGTGCTCTTCACGCACAGCTTGAATACCTCGTTGAAGAGGGCGAATACGCATAGAAAGGTGACAGCACCCTTACTTCCCGCATACAGTAGGTAGAAACGACACCTACCGTCAAGGAGGGAGAGGAGCATGCCTCAGTGGCTCCAACGCCAACTGATGAAAGCCTTTCAGACAAAGAACCGGCGACAAATTCTCCTGCTGAATGACTGCTGGTTTCTGTATCAAGATAAACAGGGGGGCCGAAACTAAACCGTTTCGCCCCCTGTTATTTTTTATTCTGGCACAAGCATTGTCAGGCCAACACGCCCTCTGTTTCGATCCACATCCTGCACCCAGACCGTTACAATATCCCCAACCGATACGACATCAAGCGGATGCTTAATGAAACGGCGGCTTATGCGTGAGATGTGTACCAAGCCATCGTTTTTCAACCCGATATCTACAAATGCTCCGAAATCTACAATATTACGCACCGTTCCCTGTAGTTCCATACCTGGCTGCAAGTCTTTAATATCTAATACATCTTTTTTAAGAAGCGGTTTATGCAGCTCTTCACGCGGGTCACGGCCCGGACGCAGCAAGCTTGCGAGAATATCCTGCAGCGTCGGCACACCGATGCCAAGCTCTTCTGCCATCGATTTGACCTCTACACCCCGCAGCTTTTCTTTCGCCGCCTCACTGCCCATTTCATCTGCGGTCAGCTTAAGTTTACTGAGCAAACTCCGTACCGCTTCATATGACTCGGGGTGGATAGGCGTGTTATCGAGCGAATTATCTCCGTCAGCGATACGCAAAAAGCCAATACACTGTTCATATGTTTTCGCACCAAGGCGCGGCACGTCTCTAAGCTGGCTGCGCGACTTGTATTTTCCACTCTCTTCGCGACGAGCAACAATGTTTTTAGCTACCTGCTTAGATACACCTGATACATACTGGAGAAGCGACGGTGAGGCGGTGTTCACGTCTACGCCAACATAGTTGACGGCCGATTCGACAACGAACTGTAAGCTATCTGTCAGTTTTCCCTGTGATACATCATGCTGATACTGACCGACACCAATTGATTTCGGGTCAATTTTGACAAGCTCCGCAAGCGGATCTTGCAGACGACGACCGATGGATACTGCACTGCGTTCGGCTACATCGAGCTTCGGAAACTCTTCCCCCGCCAGCTTGGATGCCGAATACACACTCGCCCCTGCTTCATTCACAATAATATAGGAAACATCCTGTTTGATCTCTTTGAGCATATCCGCTGTGAACTGCTCTGTCTCGCGTGACGCTGTGCCGTTACCAATCGCGATAATGGAAACATTGTGCCGCTCGATCAGTGCAGTTAGCGTCTTTTTCGCCTCCGCAACTTTACTTTGCGGCGGAGTCGGATACACTACCGTTACATCAAGCAACTTACCTGTCTCATCAATGACGGCTACCTTACAGCCTGTCCGATAGGCTGGATCCAGTGCAAGTACGGTCCGGCCACGCAATGGAGCCTGAAGAAGCAACTGGCGCAAGTTCTCAGCAAAAATTCGAATCGCCTGCTCTTCCGCTTTTTCAGTCAGCGCATTTCGTACTTCTCGTTCTACCGCTGGTGCAATCAGGCGCTTATAGCTATCTTCTAACGCTTCTTTAAGCATATCAGCAGCAATGCTCCCACGGTGAATTTGCTTGCGTTCAAGTCTCTCAAGTACCGGGGCCATATCTACGTCTATCTTAATGCGAAGGATTCCTTCCCGCTCTGCCCGATTCACAGCCAGTATACGATGCGGTGCCATCCGATTGACTGGCTCCTGGTATTCATAATACATCTCATACACGTTCTTGCCGTCCGGTTCGTCTTCTTTCTTCGCCGTAACAAGAATACCGCGCTTCATTGTATAGTCACGCACCCAGCTGCGCACATCTGGTTCATCCGCTACTTGCTCGGCAATAATATCTTTCGCACCTGCGAGCGCTTCTTCCGTGCTGTTCACACCTTTTTCACTGTTTATGTAGCGCATCGATTCTTTCTGTATATCTCCTGAGCGTGCGGTAAGTAGAAAAGTCGCTAGCGGTTCCAACCCTTTTTCTTTGGCCATCGTCGCACGTGTCCGTCGCTTCTGACGGTACGGACGATATAAATCTTCAACCTGCTGAAGCTTAGATGCAGAACGAATGCTAGCGGCAAGGTCATCTGTTAATTTATCCTGCTCCGCAATTAGTCGGATTACTTCTTCTTTACGTTCTTCAAGCTGCCGAAGATACTGCACTCGCTCCTGAATGTCTCGAATTTGATTCTCATCGAGTGTTCCGGTCATTTCTTTGCGATAGCGCGCAATAAACGGCACGGTAGCCCCTTCATCCAGCAACTCTACCGTTCTCTCTACCTGCCCGGTCTGCAGTTGTAGCTCTGATGCGATTACTTTACTCATTTCTTTGCGTTCCATCGGCACCCATCCTTTCGCAAACAAGAAAAAAAGCTACCGTTATGCACAGCAGCTATGTTGCGTTCTATTTACGAGATAACGTTTAAAAATCAATAAGTCCTAAACTAATCTGGAGAGCGTCATTCACCCGATCCATCATCTCTTCATCAAGATGTGTAATTTTGTCTGTTAGTCGCTGTTTGTCGATCGTGCGAATCTGTTCGAGAAGAATGACGGAATCACGGTCAAATGCATACGACTTCGCATCGATCTCCACATGAGTAGGTAATTTGGCTTTCTGTATCTGTGCGGTAATGGCTGCGACGATAACTGTTGGACTAAAACGGTTTCCAATATCATTCTGAATCACCAAAACCGGTCTTACACCACCCTGCTCAGAACCCACGACAGGGGATAAGTCCGCAAAATATACGTCGCCACGCTTCACGATCACAAACTACACCCCGCTCACTAAACGTCCCAAGGTTAAATCCGCTTCTTCCTCGGCTTCAAATGCTTCACTCGCCATATGCAGATTAATATTCGCCATCTCCATGTATCCGCGCTGCATCATCTCGCGAATATGGCGCTTCTTGCGCTCTTTCAGATACAGTCTCATCGCCTGACGGATAAATTCACTACGATTCGATTTCTCTTTTTCCACTAAACCATCTACTTCCTGTAAAAGATGATCAGGTAAGCTAATCATGATACGCTTTGTGTCCATTTTCGACAAGACCATCGCACCTCCAACAACACTATACAACCGCTTAGCAGCACTTAAAATACCGCGTCTTGTTTTATTACCATTATGTCGTATGGCAGACAAAAATATACTGCAAACGGTGGAAATGCGGGAGATTTCGACTCCCTTAGTTACCATTCGAGCAATCACGGCAAATTCCTGCCATATCCCACTACTTTTTTGATAGTTAGATAGGAGTTTTCATTCTTACTGATTGTACCATGATTCCCTTGTGGTCACAACCGCACACTTCAGTGGATTAGCTGGCTATTGTTTACAAAAATCCGACAGTAACGGGTTCGACATCGCGATCCGTACCCCATTTTCGACATACACCCGTGGCACACGCCGACTCACCATGCATGTGACCTCGTAATTAATCGTAGTAAGCCAGTCAGCCATCTCATCGACTGTAATCTCTTCACTTCCCTGTCTTCCAATCAGTACGGCTTCATCGCCAACTGCTACACCTTCTATCCCCGTTACATCAACCATGAACTGGTCCATACATACTCTGCCAACAATCGGAGCCCGCTGTCCGTGAATTAGCACTTCCCCACGATTCGACAGCAGTCGGTTGTACCCGTCCGCATACCCAACCGGAACGGTCGCAATAACGGCCTCGTTCGTTGTAATATGAGTGGCACCATAGCTAATCTTCGTCCCCGCAGGCACATGCTTAACGTGGCTGAGACGTGCTTTCCACTGAAATACTGGATGCAGCTTCATGCCCGTTTTTTTCATATAAGAAGACGGGTACTGTCCGTATAAACTAATGCCCAGACGGATTATATGACGGCTTTTATCTGGATAGAACATCGTAGCTGCAGTATTGTTCGTATACAGAAGAGCCGGATGGATTCCTCCTGCTTCCAGACAGGCTACCAATTCCTCATAACGTCTCATCTGTTCCATTGTATAAGCCTGATTTTCTTCATCGGCTGTGGCGAAGTGTGTAAATACACCTTCTACTTCAATCCATTCACTCTGACAACGTGCGGCAAACGCAGAAAGCTCTCTTCCCTCACGAATTCCGATACGTCCCATGCCAGTATCAAGTTTAATATGAACACGTGCTTTTTTCCGTGCGGCTTCCGCTTGACGTATGATCTCCTCTAACAGCTCTATCTGGTATACAGTCATAGCAATATCATGCTGGAGCGCTAACGCAATACCCCGAGCCGGAAATGAACTAAGCACCAAAATCGGCGCGGTAATTCCCTTTATGCGCAGCTCAAGCGCTTCATCAAGGAGCGCAACCGCAAGCCATTCCGCTCCTTCACGTAGCGCTTTATTAGCTATCTGAAAAGCACCATGTCCATATCCATCCGCTTTTACAACAGCCATGATCTTCGTCTCGGCTGGGAGATGCTTCCGAAATGTTCGCATATTCTCCCCTACTGCATCAAGATCAATTTCTGCCCATACATCACGGTAAAAATACTGTTCATCCATTTTTATGATCCTTCTTTCTTTGTCTACAAGTAATTACATCACCTACTTTAAGTATATAAAAAACGAAACTGAGTGCATAGCCTATACCGCCTGTACCCGCCTTTACATATGATGAGATAGGTGAATTTCACGTCACGTATAAAAGGAGGTGCAAAAATGGCAGAGAGAAAAATCAGGACACATAAACACCACCCTTCTTCGGGTAGCCAGCGCTTAACTGACCTCGAGCAAAGTATAAGCCAGATGGAAAATCGCATGAATGAAACAAAGCAAAGCGTTGATAAAATCGAAGGCATGTTGAAAGAATTAAGTCATCCTAAAAAAAGAGCCGCCATTCATAAGCAGGCGGTTTCACGAACAGAACGTCAAAATCGTCCACGCCGATCATTATTTAGCCTATTTACTGGCAAACGTCAAGAAGAACCCCGCAAAAGTTCCTTACTTGCCAACCTTACCAGTGGTGGATTCAAAGCATCCGATCTGGCTACTATAGCTGAACTGCTACAAAATCCAGCCGTTCAATCATTCCTAAAAAGTAACAGTCCCACAAAAAGCAATACCCGTAAAAAAGGAACAAAGAAAAGAAGAAAAACAAAAGGAGATAATCTGATAACAAGTGCACTCGGAAACGTAGATATGGGCCAAATTATGAATCTACTCCAAAACCCAACAGTACAGGCAATGCTAAAAAACATGATGTAACAGAAAAAGCACGTATCCTTTTTTAAGGATACGTGCTTTTTGTATGAGTACCGATGGTCGGGGTCGAACCGACACTCCCGAAGGAACACGATTTTGAGTCGTGCGCGTCTGCCAATTCCGCCACATCGGCAAGTGGCGTGCCCGGAGAGACTCGAACTCCCAACCTTCTGATTCGTAGTCAGACACTCTATCCGATTGAGCTACGGGCACATTATTAAGATTAAATGGAGCGGACAACGAGACTCGAACTCGCGACCCCGACCTTGGCAAGGTCGTGCTCTACCAACTGAGCTATGTCCGCATGTATGGTGCGGGTGGAGGGACTTGAACCCCCACGCCGAAGCGCTAGATCCTAAGTCTAGTGCGTCTGCCAATTCCGCCACACCCGCATATTGTGTTCACCATGTTAAAAATGGTGAGCCATACTGGACTCGAACCAGTGACACCCTGATTAAAAGTCAGGTGCTCTACCAACTGAGCTAATGGCTCTCTATAAAGTGGCTGGGGTACCTGGATTCGAACCAGGGAGTGACGGAGTCAAAGTCCGTTGCCTTACCGCTTGGCTATACCCCAATAAAACTGGTGGAGGGGGACGGATTCGAACCGCCGAACCCACAGGGAGCGGATTTACAGTCCGCCGCGTTTAGCCACTTCGCTACCCCTCCATATTTAGATAAATGCCGGCGAAAGGACTTGAACCCTCAACCCCCTGATTACAAGTCAGGTGCTCTACCAGTTGAGCTACACCGGCATATGGTGGCTCGGGACGGAATCGAACCGCCGACACGAGGATTTTCAGTCCTCTGCTCTACCAACTGAGCTACCGAGCCATAAAACGATGTTTAAATAAATGGCGGAGCCGACGGGACTCGAACCCGCGACCTCCGGAGTGACAGTCCAGCGTGAACTCCAACTTCACCACGGCTCCGCATTACATAAATCGCTATTTTAAAAATGGTGCCGGCGAAAGGACTTGAACCCTCAACCCCCTGATTACAAGTCAGGTGCTCTACCAGTTGAGCTACACCGGCGACGTACAGGATGTACCGTTCTGCATTAGACACAGGGCGTGCCTGCTCTTAGCAGAACTTCCTTTAGAATAAGGATGGAGGATGACGGGATCGAACCGCCGACCCTCTGCTTGTAAGGCAGATGCTCTCCCAGCTGAGCTAATCCTCCGACGTACAAGGATGTACTAGGTTCTGCGTCGCGACAGGACGTCGCGACTTTAGCAGAACTTCCTTGAAATGACCCGTAGGGGATTCGAACCCCTGAATGCATGCGTGAAAGGCATGTGAGTTAAGCCGCTTCTCCAACGGGCCATGGCTCCGCAGGCCGGACTCGAACCAGCGACCGATCGGTTAACAGCCGATTGCTCTACCGACTGAGCTACTGCGGACCAATAGGATGTTGGTCGTTCTGCGTTGCGCACAGGACGTGCGCTGCCTTTAGCAGAACCTCCATCATCATTGAAAGTGTGTAACACCTTCAAAACTGAATCGAAACGAAACGCAAGTTTATATTGGTTAAGCCCTCGACCGATTAGTATTCGTCAGCTCCGTACATTGCTGCACTTCCACCTCGAACCTATCTACCTCATCATCTATAAGGGGTCTTACCAGCTTATGCTGTGGGAAATCTCATCTTGAGGGGGGCTTCACGCTTAGATGCTTTCAGCGCTTATCCCGTCCGCACATAGCTACCCAGCTGTGCTCCTGGCGGAACAACTGGTGCACCAGCGGTGCGTCCATCCCGGTCCTCTCGTACTAAGGACAGCTCCTCTCAAATTTCCTGCGCCCACGACAGATAGGGACCGAACTGTCTCACGACGTTCTGAACCCAGCTCGCGTACCGCTTTAATGGGCGAACAGCCCAACCCTTGGAACCTACTTCAGCTCCAGGATGCGATGAGCCGACATCGAGGTGCCAAACCTCCCCGTCGATGTGGACTCTTGGGGGAGATAAGCCTGTTATCCCCAGGGTAGCTTTTATCCGTTGAGCGATGGCCCTTCCATGCGGAACCACCGGATCACTAAGCCCGACTTTCGTCCCTGCTCGACTTGTAGGTCTCGCAGTCAAGCTCCCTTGTGCCTTTACACTCTGCGAATGATTTCCAACCATTCTGAGGGAACCTTTGGGCGCCTCCGTTACCTTTTAGGAGGCGACCGCCCCAGTCAAACTGCCCGCCTGACACGGTCCTTCATCCCGGTAAGGGATGCAAGTGAGAAGGCCAGCATTGTCAGGGTGGTATCCCAAGGACGCCTCCCCCGAACCTGACGGTCCGGATTCAACGGCTCCCACCTATCCTGTACAAACAATACCAGCATTCAATATCAGGCTGCAGTAAAGCTCCATGGGGTCTTTCCGTCTTGTCGCGGGTAACCTGCATCTTCACAGGTAGTATGATTTCACCGAGTCTCTTGCCGAGACAGTGCCCAAGTCGTTACGCCTTTCGTGCGGGTCGGAACTTACCCGACAAGGAATTTCGCTACCTTAGGACCGTTATAGTTACGGCCGCCGTTTACTGGGGCTTCGGTTCAAAGCTTCGCCTTGCGGCTAACCTTTCCCCTTAACCTTCCAGCACCGGGCAGGCGTCAGCCCCTATACTTCGCCTTGCGGCTTCGCAGAGACCTGTGTTTTTGCTAAACAGTCGCTTGGGCCTTTTCACTGCGGCCCCCTCGCGCTTTGACACGCTACCGGGGCACCCCTTCTCCCGAAGTTACGGGGTCATTTTGCCGAGTTCCTTAGCAAGAGTTTTCTCGCGCGCCTTAGGATTCTCTCCTCGCCTACCTGTGTCGGTTTGCGGTACGGGTACCTCACTCCTCGCTAGAGGCTTTTCTTGGCAGTGTGAGATCAGGGACTTCGCTACTTTAATTCGCTCGCCATCACAGCCTGGCGTTACAGTGTACGGATTTGCCTATACACACGCCTCACTGCTTGGACAGACATAACCAGCAGTCTGCTCACCCTACCCTCCTGCGTCCCCCCGTTGCTCAAACGGAGTGGAGGTAGTACAGGAATTTCAACCTGTTGTCCATCGCCTACGCTTTTCAGCCTCGGCTTAGGTCCCGACTAACCCTGAGAGGACGAG
>NZ_CP116902.1:3467500-3517500 GCF_028471905.1 Aneurinibacillus uraniidurans
GGCTCGGCCATGCAAGTACACAGCCAATCTTATTCCAGCTTCAGTATTACGCGTCTGTGCAATGAATCCAGCAATCATCCCCGTCAAAACATCCCCACTACCGCCTTTTGAAAGCGCGGCACTACCGGTCGGATTAACCACTAATTGACCAGACGGCGATGCAAGCAGCGTATAAGCCCCTTTGAGGACGACATACACACCGTATCGCTGCGCCAGCATACGGGCATAATACGGACGATTCTTTTCGACCTCCGCTGTCGAACAGCCGCACAACCGCCCCATCTCTCCTGGATGTGGGGTAAGGACAATGTCGCTTCGCTTCTGAGCAAGAATCGACAAATCATCGGCTAACAGATTCAAAGCATCAGCATCCAGAATAAGCGGCACATTGATCGCAGCAATCACATCCGCAAGCCAGCGAACTCCTCCCGACCAAGTCCCAATTCCCGGTCCAACTGCGACCACATCAAAGGACTGCAGTCGTTCGCGTATGCTCTCTACACTGTCAGAGGCAAAGTGACCACTTTCTTCCGGTATCGCCCAAAAAACTGTTTCACTAATCTGGGCCGTTACCGCCGCGAGCGCAGATTCTGGAACCGCTAGCGTCAATAATCCACAACCAGTATGCAAGCCAGCAGATGCGGTCAGCACAGGAGCCCCTGTCATCTCTCGTGACCCGGCAAGAATAAGCGCATGACCGTATGTTCCTTTGTGCGAGAAACGAGGACGTGGCGGAAGTAGCCGTCTTATCTCTGAATCTGCCAACCAGACATCACGCGCCTGCACAGCCGATGCCGCTCGTTCTGGAATGGAGATATCAGCCAGTACACTTTCACCGCAGTAATCAGCACCTGGATAGAGAACATGCCCCCATTTCAGACAAGCAAACGCAACCGTTACATCTGCACGAATAGCTCCATTCGCAGCCTCCCCTGTATCGCTATTAATACCAGTTGGGATATCAACTGCTATCACAGGAGACTTTGACGCATTCACAGCATGCCCAATGCTAACATACGGCTCTCGCAACTCGCTGCCTTTTGTCCCGATCCCAAGCAGCGCATCTACAATAACAGCTGCCTGTCCTAACTCTGCTGCGCACGCTTCTTTATGCTCCCGCCAGTGCCCATACCGATATCCACAGTTGTCCAGTATACGTAGCTGCTGGCCAAACTCCTGACTCCGCTTAGCCTTATCTCCTACCAGCCAGAGACGTACATCACGTCCCGCATTAGCTAAATGCCGGGCAATCACAAGCCCGTCACCGCCATTATTGCCCGGTCCTGCCAGAATGACGACCATTCCTTCTGACCAGCGCCTGCTGATTTCCCGCGCAACGGCTGCCCCTGCATTTTCCATCAACACAAAGCCCGGAATGCCGATATGCTCGATGGTGAAGCGATCCATGTCACGCATTTGCTGCGTGCTCACCACGTACATGCTTTGTTCCCTCCTAACCCGCAATTTATATGTATGTCCTGCTTATACTTGATATGCAGACAAGTCATCTATATCTCCAAAATTGCCTGTGCAGCTGCGTATTCCCGACTATGCGTAAGCGAGATATGACACCGACATTCACTTGTGCCCGTAACCTCTCGCAGCACTCGTTCCGTAATATGCGCAATCGGGCGTCCACTTGCGTCCGGTATGATCTCCATATCATGAAAGGACACAACCCCACCAATTCCTGTGCCAAGCGCTTTAGAAATCGCTTCTTTTACTGCGAATCGTCCGGCAATGTATTCAGTACGGCGTCCTGGTGCTTCTGGCATCGCTTCTTGTTCTCGCACCGTTAGCACCCGCTGCACAAATGCGTGCTCCTGCCGCTCAATGATCTTCTGAATGCGCGGAAGTTCTACAATATCAATTCCTGTCCCGATAATCATGTACATCCCTCTTTTCTATATTCCCATTATACGTCATACACCTGTATAGATGAAAAAACGATAAGAAAGCCAGCTCTGCACTACACAGGGCTGGCTTTCTTAATTTAATGCGTATTCACATATTCCTTAATACCTGTATACAAACTGTCAGCAACCCCTTGCTGGAAATCCTCATCCTTCATTTTCGCCGCTTCTGAAGCATTGGTGATAAATCCGATTTCCACCAGGATGGAAGGCATTTTTGTATACTTAATCACGTAAAAATTGGCGGTGCGTACTTTACGATCAAGAGCCCCGGTGGCTTTAAGCAGATGTTTATGCACGATAGTGGCATAATCTTTGCCACTTCCTCCTGCATAATAATACGTTTCCGTTCCCGTTGCTGTAGCTGGACCGGAGTTAATATGAATCGACATGAATAGATCAGCCTGTTCCTTATTAGCTAGATTCGCCCGGTCTTGCAGGGTTGGATATGTATCTCCTTCACGCGTCATCACAAGCTCAAACTTGCTATCATTCCGAAGAAGATCAGCTAGTTTCTGCGCCATGCCAAGCGTCAAATCTTTTTCTTGCAATCCATTCCCTACTGCTCCCGAATCTTTTCCCCCGTGTCCGGCATCAAGCACAATTTTCACTTTATCTTTCGTTGCTAAAGGTACAATTGGAACCGGAGCAGGAGTAGGTTCAACCGTTCCTTGATCCGGCTCATCCTTCGGCGGTGTAACCACAGGTGGCGGTGTAGGTGTAGGTGACGGCTTAGGATTTCGCGAAATCTCTGTAATCGCAAGCTGCAGATTGTTACCACTCGGCGTCACCTTGTAGCTTGCTTTCCCATCTAGTTCCACCACCACTCGAACCTGTTCGGGTGCGAACTGACTATAGCGAACCGTTTTGACAATGGTATCAAACTGCTGCCCATTCGACACTGATCCACCTTGCAGATTAAGCTTCGCCTTCTCCAAGTCCATCACAATCCGATTCGGTGTACTCATAGTGAATGTTTTAGCCTCTACTTTTGCATCCGTCGCAATCATAAAACCTTGCGTCGTCTGCTTAATTCCCGTAATAGACGCTACTTTTGCAACTGGCTTCGGCGGTGTTACAACCGAAGTCGGCTTGTCCACTTTTTCGGATGTTGCATTTGTTAGATGCACGCTTTTTGTTTTGCTATCCCAGTCCACATTCATGCCGAGAAGTTCCCCAACTGAACGAAACGGCAAAAATGTACGATCTGAAATAATCACAGGAGCTACATCAAGCGTACGTGTTGAACCATTAACCTTTGCTTTCTTAGAATTAATGACCAGTTCAATTTTTTTGTCGTTTCCTGCAATGGTCACACGCTGGCTTTTACTGTCCCACCCTACATTCATTCCCATCGCATCTTTTACCACGTATACAGGTACAAGCGTCCGGTCATTTACCATTTGCGGGGGTACAGCGGAGCTTATTTTTTTTCCATTAATCCAAAGTTGAATATCCGGCGCTGATGCAGCCTGTACAACCGACGCCAATCCAAACAAGAGAAAAAGGAACATCCCCATCCAGCAACTCATTCGTTTCATTGTCCTACCCTCTCTCCCCTTCAAAATACAAGAAATCCGTACAACAGGCACAAAATTCGACATTATTCTTTCTACTACTACGTATATCGGAAATATTTTCTTCTATTGTACAACGGATAGACAAGGAGAATGAACCATTTTTTTCATTTCAAAAAAATAATAAGCTGCCCCCCTTAAAGGAACAGCTTATTACGAATAATTGTTATAGAATGCTGTAATTCTTATTTCAGTTCATCGCTACCCGGCTTCTGAGCATCTGCTTTAGCCGCTGCTGTACTTAAAACCATAATTTCTACCCGACGATTTTTCGCACGATTCTCCGCCGAATCATTAGGAGCAACCGGATGGAATTCACCATATCCAGCTGCAGACAAGCGCTGCGGCGAAACCTTAAACTGCTCAATACTATAACGAACAAGATTACTCGCTCGCATCGTAGATAGCTCCCAGTTAGATGGAAACTGTGGTGTATGAATCGGAACGTTATCTGTATGTCCTTCAACCCGAATCGGATTATCAACCGTACCAAGAATTGTAAATATATCCTTGATAATTCCTACTGCTTCCGGCTGTAGATCGGCTTTTCCGTTCTCAAACAAAACCGTGCCTGTAAACGTCATTTTAATTCCATTCTGGTCAACTTTAACCTTGACGTCTTTATCAATGCCTTTTGCCTTCGCATACTGCTGAACTTTTTCTTTCACGTCCTCAAACTTCTCCTGCTCAGCTGCAACCTCGTTTTTTTGCTTCGTCTTACCCGTGTTTATATTAACTGTCGGAGTCTGGGTAGAACCTGGAGCCGGCATGACTACCGATGCACCCGAACCCGTAATGGTAGAGAAAGATTCCTTTAGCGCCTGAAATTTTGAAGCATCGACTGCGCTCATAGAAAACAAAACCAAAAACACAATGAATAATAGCGTCATAAAGTCAGCATAGGAAACGAGCCAGCGCTCTAGATTAACGTGCCCCTCATGCTTCTGCTTCTTTCTGGACATTGATCTGATCACCGCCTGTAATATTACGTGCACCTTCAGACAGGAATACAAGCAGTTTCTCCCGGAGTGCTACCGGATTCATCCCTTGCTGTACGCCGATGATGCCTTCCAACGCAATCGTAAGATAAAGCACTTCATCTTTAGACTTACCTTTCAGCTTCTCGGCAAAAGGGAAGAAGAGCAAGTTAGCAAATCCTACCCCGTACAATGTGGCAAGAAATGCCGCACTGATCATCGGACCAAGTGCTTCTGGTTGGTTTAGATGCGTCATGATTACTACCATGTGCATAACGGTACCCATGATCCCAATTGTCGGACAATAGCCTCCGGCATTCTCAAAGATTTTTGCCCCACGTGCATGACGAGCTTCCATCGCTGAGATGTCGTATTCAAGCATTTCTCCAATAACAGACTGATCTACCCCATCAATGGCACTGCGGAGTCCTCGTGAAATGAACGGGTTATCAATCTGTTCAATCTCCTGCTCCAATGAAAGCAGCCCTTCACGACGTGCCTTTCCTGCTAGATCTTCCATTTGATTGACCAGACCTACGTAATCCATTTTTTGATCGTTAAAAATTTTTTTTAGTAATTTTGGAATACTTTTTGCTTCTGCCAGTGAAACCGATACTGATACCGCACCAAGAGTTGCACCGATAACGAGCACAAATGAGGACACACTCCATAGAAGGTTTAACGTTCCTCCATCATGAGTAAATCCGAAGACGACCGCAACCAGAGCTATGAGAATCCCTACAATCGAGGCTAAATCCATTTGACATCCCCTATTTCTCTACGTAATTATTGGTTAACTTTTAACCTGTCTCTTATTTATATCGGCATTTAGCACTCAAGTTCAAGAACAAATTCAAATAATTTGGTAGATATTCACCAAAAAAGCGCCAAATCGGCGCTTTTCCCTCTACTTTCTATCACTTAAATCGGCCATGCTTGCCGATGATAAGCCATTTCCCAAAACATGTACTCAAATTTAGTTGTAGTAATAAAATGTTTTTCCAGCACCTGGCGTTCTGTCGCCGATATTCCTGATGCAAGCTCATCCATAAGCGCCGCCATCTGACCCGCCATCTCATCCATTTCTTCAGACGCATACATCCGAATCCAGTCGTGGTACAGTGGCTGTGACTCTGGTAGGCCCGCTTCTGCCAGGCGCTTTCCAATATGAGCATATCCCCATATGCATGGCAGAAGGCAGGCAACAAGCTCTGCCAGCGAGCCTGTCTGCGCTACAGAAAGCATGTATTTCGTATAAGCCAGATTCATCGGAGCAGACTCTGTCTGCTCTAATTCTTCCCGGGTAATGCCGAACCGGGCCGCATATTGGCGGTGCAGTTCCATCTCAGTATGGAGGAGCCCCTCTGTCACCGTAGAGAATAGCTCCATCGTATGCAAATCACGTGCCTTAATAACGCCATAGGCATACAGCTTTGCATAATCAATTAAATACACGTAATCCTGGCACATATAGTAGCGAAATGCTGCTGTATCAAGCGTGCCATCACCAATTCCCTGCACAAACGGATGATGCAAGTAACGTTCCCAATATTCCTGTCCAGAACGCAATAAGTAATCCGTAAATTTCTCCTGCATAAAATCTCCCCTATTACTGATTTTTCGTTTGCTCTTCATTCCCCGTTTCTCCGTTTAGAAGCTCACGTAAGTACTTTTGCGTCCGCTCTTTACGTGGATCAATTACTTGTGCTCCGTTCACGCGCTTTTCACGCAAAATATTAGCTGGCGGAATCTGATCTGACTCGACCGTACTCCAGTCAATTTTATATCCAAGGTTAGCAAGACGCAGCATATCACTTGATGTCATGTTAGTTGTCACATACGGTGAGACTGCCTCTAACACGCTCGGAATACGCAGTAGACTGGTACTACTTTTCGCTTTTTCTGCCATTGCCTTCATAAAATTACGCTGGCGCTCCGTACGTGTGAAGTCTCCCATTTTATCGTGGCGAAAACGCACATACTGCAATGCCTTCCGACCATCAAGATGCTGCTGCCCTTTTTTTAGCACAATATCGTAATATCCATGGTCTTCGTACAAATAATACTCCATGTCTTTTTCTACATACATATCGATGCCACCAAGTGCATCAACGACTTTCTCAAATCCCTGAAAATCTGTCACTACATAATACTGAATAGGCATGCCTGTCAGCTCTTCTACCGTTTCAGCTGTCAGTTCAGGTCCCCCCAGCTCATATGCGCTGTTGATTCGATTTTTACGGTGCCCAGGAATGTCTACCCATGAGTCACGCAGCACAGAGAAAAGATGTGCCTTCTTCGTTGTCGGATCAATGCTAGCAATCATCATCGAGTCAGAACGTGTTGTCTCTTCCTTCTCTCGCTTATCTACGCCAAGCAGCAAGACATTGACACGCTCTGTTCCCGTCCACTCTGGTAGTGAAGTTGCAGCAGCTGGATTATGAATTTTCGAAGTAAAAGAGTAGAAGGAATACGCATAATATGCCCCTCCTCCCACTACGACAAGCACAAGCGTAAGAAATAAGATTTTTATTATTCGTATGATCTTCATTGAAACACCGCAACATCCTTTCTTTAAATAGCGAGCAAGCCATCCTATCTTATTATATCGTATTTACAAACTTTCCTATAATTGATTATTGACGTGTAAATACTTGATGAGATGTATCATACATACCGAAGTATGTACCATCTGGACGAATGAGTTCGTAGTTTCCCGTTATTTTTCTCTTAGAGTGCAAAACCGCAACACTCCCATCCTGCTCTAAGCCAAGCAGAAGTCCTGTTTCCATATTCGCAGTTGATAAAGGTACCGCTCTATTCTCTAGCACTTGCGTTACCGATGGATACTGGCGGTTGGCTCCGATCGCACGGATGGCACCATAGAGTGACCAGTCGTACGCGGTTGAACTACGTACATGATTAAGAAACGATACACTGACCGGAACAAGCTGTTCTTTAGCTCCAAATAAATACACCGAGCTTCCATACCTGAATTCCCCAGTTGGTTCAGCTGCCGCTACTATCTGCTGTACCATATGTCGGTCTGCCTCACTCACCTTCTGATAATCCGTCACTTCTCCTACATGAATCACTAGAAACACAAACACAAGCAGGCCTGTTACCGCTCCATATACAGCTCGCTTTCTCAGCAGAAGCCGGAATGCCATTTCCAATAGAAGTACAATCCCGATAAAAGAAGGAAAAACATTCCGCAGAGCAAGTCCAGTGTCATTTAGGATAAAAAACGGAGCAAGTGGAATCACAGTTAAGATTATCCCAAGTCCTGCCTGCATTGCTCGTCTTCTTCCAGATGGCTCCGTATCCCAAAGCAGGCGATACGCCAGCCAGCCGATTCCTACTGAAACAAACAAAATCGCAAGAATATAAAAATACGAATGATGCTCTCTAAGTACATGCAAACTGTTCACAAATCCCCTGGAATAAAACTCACCATGCACATCAATCATAATCGTATAAAATTGATGAAACACACCACCCACATGATTCAAGAGGCGATCAGCTGCTACCGTCTGCCCCCGCTCTTCAACGTTTCCTCCAGCTTTACATATCACATAGTATCCAGCAATTATACATACATTACTAATCGGCAGCAAAAGCCACATCCATCTCTTTTTCCAGAGTAAAATCAAACAGGATGAAGCCGCTCCTAATGCAATGATTTGCTCGTACATCCCGAACGATAGCAATTGAAACAAAAAGAACCCAATCAAATAACCTGCTTTTCTGTTTTTTTCAAGAGCTTCTATTAGAAAGACTAGCGATATAAGCATCAAAAACATGCCGACAACAAGCCTGGTCGAAGCCGATAACCAGTATGTTGCTTCACTCCCTACCGGCAGAAGACCAAATAACACTGCCGACAAAATCCCGAACGGAAGGCCAACTTTCCTAAAAATCCGATACAGCAAATAACAGCTAGCTGTATGCATAGCTGTCATAACAAACAGCGGAAACGCCAAATTTGGCCAAAATGTCCCCCATACATACAGGTCTGCAAGCGAGGCTAGCGGCCGAGTATGGTACGTTAAGTGTAAAAAAATCTCATGGTATTTATCATCATACATGCGGTATAGCCCATACTGTATCCAATCATCAATCGTAGGGTAATAATTCCAACCTGTATACCCGTACTTTAGCAGCATGGCTGTACTAAATGTAAGCCAGAAGAATGTCCAAACTGGTGATTGCTTACGGTTTCCATCTGCCATACGAAGTTCTCCCTTCATACAAAAAAGACAGGGCAATCATGCACCTGTCTTCTCCTGCTGTCTCATCGCATTTCGATACATCTCCTTGACAGAGAAGCCATCACGTACAAAATAGTACCCGCTTAGTGGAACAATAGCTACATACTGTACGAGATGCAGCAAAACAGCCAGAATTGCCACCTTAAATGTCGGAATCGCAAACAGCGACAGCGAATAGACACACGCATACTGAAATACGCCGATTCCTCCCGGTGCAGATGGGATCAGCATAATTAGATTTGTCATCACAATGACAACCAGACTGGCGGTCCATGCAGTATGTCCTTGTACGCCAACCGCCATTACTCCTGCCACTGCTGACAAATACACACAACCCCAACTGCAACCCAGATAGAATAACGTACGAATGCCGGCCAGTGGTGACTGCAACAACTTCACCTGCTCAAGTATCAAGACAAGCCTACGTAAAACACCTGGCAGGCGCATGGATGTAGTCCACACCTGGCGAAAACGCACAGCGAGTATAAGTACAATGCTCCCCACTATCATACCGACGAGCAATATATTCCGAATGAGCCGAAGCTTCTCTTGCACTTCCGCTTCAAACGGAATAAAAAACGCTGCGCTGACAGCAAGCAGTACAAGAATGCACACATCAAGCAGACGTTCCAAAACAAGATTCACACTGATGATTCCGTATTGTTTGACCGCACGGCCAGTGGTGACAACACGAACAATTTCTCCAATCCGAAAAGGCAGCAACATATTCGCACCTGTTCCCATACAGACAGATGCGAACATATGTCGAAGCGGAATAGTTGTTGCCATACCTCGACTCCACGACAGCGCTCGGAACCACTGACTTACGCCGAAAGCAAACACGGCAAGAAGGACATAGAAATAATGAACGGGATAGTGAATGATACGCGCAAAATGAAGCTGTCCAAGATTTTGATAAGCTAAAAACAAGAATACACACGTGATCCCAATCCCTGCAGCCAACTTCAGTACGTTACCCTTCATGACTGACTTCTTTCAATGCAGTGTACACACCATTCCAGTCATTCATACGCACTTGAAGTGCATCCCGAAACATTTTCCAAGAATCTTTGACGATATGAACCTTAGAATCATCCGAGTGACATAAGTTCACAGGAATCCTTTCAATCTTGTAGTCATATTTGCGAGCCAAAAACAACATCTCAAAATCAAATCCGAAGCCCTGTATGGTAAGCTGCGGGAAAATTTTCTGGACTGCAGCACGCGTAAATCCTTTGAATCCGCACTGCGTATCTGGAATCTGAAGACATAAAACAGTGTTAATAAACAGAGAAAAAACGGCAGATGCAATTTTTCGCGACAGCGGATACGGTACATCGAACTGTTCTGCATACAAATCACGCCCGCCGATCACGAGGTCTGCTTTCTCTCTATCAAACACACGCAACGCTTCCCGAATACTTTCTAATGAATACGGCAGATCAGCATCCATAAAGAATATATATTTCCCCTGAGCAAGTAACATGCCGTGTTTAAGCGCCATACCCTTGCCTCTATTCGTTATCAGTGAAACAACTTGCAAATGCGGATGACCGAATGCCTGAACAACTGTGACCGTTTGATCGGAGCTACCATCATCAACCACAATGACTTCATATTCAGTAAAATGGCGATCCATGAACGGCATGACCATCTCAAGTGTATGCGTAATCCGCTTCTCCTCATTATATGCGGGAATAATAAGTGATACTTCCACTTCGGAACACGCTCTTTTCTATAATAGAATGTCAAGAGAACTGTCTCGTCTCATGAGACATAATTATATCGAAAAAAGAGACGGCTGTACATGCCGCACATCATCATCCCTGTCAAAACAAAAGCGGGGCCAGTAACGTTTTCTGCCCCGCTTATTTCGGCTTCTTCCTGTTATTGAACAACTTTGACCGCAGCCTGATCCCGCAGCTGCGCCTGTCCTTTTATCGCAACTTTTTCCCCGGCTTTTAAGCCGTTTACAACAATAACATGATTAGAATCGCCTTCTGCCGTACTAATATCGCGTTTAACTGCACGGTTTCCTTCGATAACATACACGTACTTCTTCCCATCCTTCTCTATAATCGCTTCGGTTGGGACAAGCAAGCCAGATTTACTATCCATATTTTGAGTCAATACGTTCACTTTCATACCTGGAAGCAATCTGCCGTCCGAATTTGGAATCTGAAGCTCGACCGGAAACATTTTAGACTGCTTATCTGCCTGCTGACCTGTGTATGTAACAGATGCTTTTACGTTTGTTTTCAGAGCCGGAATCTCTACATCAAGCGGCATCCCCAGTTTGAACTTTGGAATCGCTGATTCGGATACATTAATTTTAACGATCACAGGGTTTACACTAATAATGCTTGCCATCTCCTGCTGTATCCCCACCACTTCCCCTTCTTCAAACGCTAGCGTCGCCAGCACTCCGCTAGCCGGGGCGGTAATAACGGTATCACGAAGCGCTGTTCTGGCTTTTTCCAATCCTACCTGCGCCTGCTGAACAGCTGCCTTCGATGTTTTATTCAGGCTAACCTGCGCTTGATTTAGTGCAGCGGATGCCGTTGTAATGGCTCCTTTGCTCTGCACATCTCCCTGAGCAGACTGATTCAGGGTGCTTTTCGCCTGTAGAAGCTGTGCTTCTGCTGTATCAAGCTGCGAAGGAGAGGCTGCCCCTGCCGCCACCAGACTGCGCAGACGATCATAGTTCTGCTGAGCAATCTCTACATTTTGTTTGGCGATCTCAGATGAGGTCTGTCCGGCTTCTTTAATCTTATAAGCTGTTTTCGCTTGGTCCAGCGATGCCTTTGCACTATCTACTGACACCTGTGCCTGGGCAAGACCTGCCTGAGCCGTACGTACCGCCGCCTCTGCTTGCTTTACGCCGAGAAGATAATCCGTTTGATCAAGTTTCGCAATGATCTGTCCCTTCTCTACATACTGCCCTTTTTTTACCGGTACAGATACAACCGTACCTGATAGCTTCGATGTAATGCTTACGGTTGTTTTCGGAGAAATCTCACCAAGTAATTTATCCCCCGGCATAACACTTCCTTGTTTAACGTCAGCGACACTTACTGTTACAACCTTTGCATTTTGCGCAGCACCGCCTGTTGTTACACTTGCTTCTTTAGATTGCCCACACCCAGTTATGGCTGACATCGCCAGCACACAGGCGATTCCTATATAAATCGCTTTTCGTTTCATGCCTGCGCTCCCCTCTTTTCTATACACTCTGCTCCACATCCTGATCCGGTATATGTCCTTCTCCACTCTTATTCTTTCGTAGGAATTTTGCTCGGAGACGATCCAGAGCTTCATAGCCGACAGGCACGACAACCAGTGTAAGTAAGGTCGACGTGGTAAGACCTCCGATTACAACGATTGCCAGTCCAGGAGACATCAATGAGCCTTTGACTTCACCCAAGCCAAGCGGGAGTAGTGCTACAATTGTAGCCAGCGCTGTCATCAAAATCGGACGCAAACGCGTAACCCCTGCTTCCAGCAGTGCCTCGCGAATCGGCATTCCCGCTTCCCGCTGCTGCTGTACACGGTCTACGTATACAATGGCGTTCGTAACCACAACTCCAATCAGCATCAAAAATCCGATCAAGGCGGTTAAGTCAAGAGTTGAGCGTGTTACAAACAACCCCACAAGTCCCCCAATTGCCGCCAGCGGAAGAGATAGTAGAATGGAAAGCGGAGCCATCGCATTGCCAAATGCGATCACCATTACGATATAGACCATGACAACAGCCGCACCAAGCGCATAAAACATCTCGGTGAAGCTCTTCTGCATATCTTCACTTACGCCTCCAGATGAAATCGAAACACCTGCTGGAAGCGAAAGCTTTCTAAGTGCCTCATTCTCTGCGGAACTAACGCCTTCTTTATTCGCCGATGCAATATCAGCTGTAATTGAGATGTATTCTTTTTTGTCACGACGCATAATCTCAGCCGGTGCATCCTCCTTTTTTACATCTGCAATATCCGAGAGGAACACTTGCTGCCCAGCTGGTGTGCGTAACTGAATACCCTTAATTTTTTCTACGGAGTTGCTATCTTCTTCTTTTAGGCCCAGCATAAAGTCGTACTCTTCTTCATCAATTTTAATTTTGCCAATTTTATTGCCGCCGACCAGACTATTGATATCTCCGCTAATCTGAGATGGAGATAACCCCCACTCAGCCGCTTTGTCTCGATCTACCCGGACAATAACTTCTGATTTTTTATCCGAAAGATTGTCATTTATATTGAACAACTCCGGGTTTTGTTTCATATGTTCTTTAACCTGTTCAGCTGCTTCCTGCAACGCTTCTTTGCTCGGTCCATTCAGCACAACTTCATAAGCTTCATTGGCTCCATTGCTAATCTTATTGATCGCAAATTTTGTTTCGGCTGGAATTAGCGGATCTGTTTCTTGACGAAAAGCTTTTACCACAGCATTTGCATCCGCACTGTCTTTAAGCATAATGAACATGGCCGACTTATTGGCTTGATCGTTACTTCCGATTACCGTTTCGATGTAATCGACCCCCGGATGCTTCTGCATCACCGCCTGTAACTTATCTGTCATAGAGGCGGTTGCTTCAAGTGTTGTCCCCTTCGGCATCGTCAACTGTGTCTGAATAATACCAAGCTTAGAGTCGCCAAACATGCTAACATTCAGTAATGAAACCAATCCAAAGCTGCCTACAAATAACACAAGAGCAATCGCCACCGTCAGCAACTTATGGCCAAGTGACCAGGTAAGTAAATTCACGTATAGATTCGTAAGACGTCCCGGTTTATGTTCTTTCACTTTTGTAGAACGAAGCAGCAACAGCTTGGTCATAAGCGGAACGACCGTTACCGCTACAAGCAAGGAAGCAAGTAAAGAACAAACAACCGTGATAGCAAACGGTCGAAAAACCTCGCCTACAATCCCACTTACGAATGCGATCGGGGCAAAAACGGCAATCGTCGTAATCGTAGAAGATGTGATGGCATTCGTCACTTCTTTGGCAGCTAGACGAATAAGCGTTATATTTCGCACCTGGTTCATTTGCAGATGACGGAAAATGTTTTCGATTACAACAATACTGTCATCCACAACCCGTCCGACCGCAATGGCCATACCGAACAGTGTCATCATATTAAGTGTCAAGCCCAGCCAATTCATAAAAATCAAGCTGACTAGAATAGACAACGGTATGGAAACAAGTACAATAACGGTTGATTTTATATTACGAAGGAAAATCAGAATCATGATCGACGCCATTACAGCACCCATGATCCCTTCATTCATCATGCCCGAGATAGAGTTTTTGATGTTAACGGAGGAGTCATATACGGTTTTGATCTGAAGGTCTGGATAGCGCTTTCGCATCTCTTCAAGTTTTTGTGTTACGAGTTTGCCCGTTTCTACGGTATTACCTTCCCGTGATTTATACACACGTAGACTAATCCCCGGCTTGCCATCCAAATAACTGATGTGCTCTTGCTTCACTTCAAATTCAACATCAGCAATGTCCCCGATTTTGACATAGGAAAAACCGCCATTCATACCCGCAGGCAGAAACAACTTGGTATTGCGAATCTGTTCTATGTTGGTAAACTTCGTCAATACGCGGACGGCATTGTCTTCGCCATTAATTTTAACCGTTCCCGCCGGAATCCCGACATGGTTGGATAAGACAAGTTGTTTGAATTGAGAAGCAGAAAAACCATATTGGTTGAGCGCAGCAAGTTTTGGATAGATGCGAACCTTGCGAATTCGATCGCCCACTACTGATACGCTATCTACCCCGGTAATTCCCTCAAGCTCCGGCTTAATTGTATCAGTAATAAGTGAATCGAGTGATTCAGGTGAAGCGCTCTCATTTTTAGGAGCAATTGAGATGTAATAGATCGGTTCTGAGCTAAACCCTTCTGTGCTAATCTGCGGACGCTCTGCATCGACTGGAAGCTTGACTCCAGATACTTTGCGTTCTACCTCATCGCGTGCTTTATCGACATCGACACCGGAATTCAGCATGATGACAAGTACAGAAGCATTGTCGCGTGATATCGTATTGAGGTACTTGATGCCTTCAATTTTATCTACCGCTTTTTCAAGCGGCTTCGTCACATCGTCTAGCACATCTTCTGGAGATGCATTCGGGTAAATAGTCTCCACTACAACAACCGGAAACGAAATATCCGGCATATTCTCAACCTTGAGAGATAAAGCAGATACAATTCCACCCAGCGTAATTAAAGCAACAATGATAATGACGGCTGCTGAGTTCTTTAATGAAAATCGTGTAAGAAATTCCAATCGTTTGCCCCCCTCCTTTTTGGACTATCTAAGTAGACCTTTTTTTCATTTTTATCATATACGAGAATAATTTTCCATTAAATTATTACGAATGAAACTGTTAAATAGTTGCAGTGATTTGTAAAAAAATGCACAAAAAAGAGCGGGTTAACCGCTCTTCTCTCTTTTACTATCACATGATACAGTACATACTCTCAACTGCCTATAAACAATCCTAGAGACGTGAGCCATGCACTAATCTGCTGCAATTGTCCAGTATAGATCAGAATACCCATTCCAATCAAAATCAAGCCACTTACATTTTTAACAACAGGCATCCAGCGATTCAGGCGACGAATCGCATTTACCGAATAAAGCATGCCAAATGAAATCAACAGAAACGGAATACCAAGTCCGAGCGAATATACGGTCAGCAAAAAAATTCCGGTGTTAACGGTAGCTGTATTCCCAGCCAACAGAAGAATCGAGGATAATGCCCAACCAACACATGGCGTCCATCCAGCTGCAAATGCCATGCCGAGGAGCAAAGAAGAAAACCAGTATCCGTTCTGAATACGCGACATGTCAAACCGCTTCTCGCGCACCAGCCAGTTCATCTGCAACCAACCAATCGTCTGAAAGCCAAAAATCACAATCATAATTCCACTCAATTGCATAAACAATGTACGATGTATCTGTAGGAACTGCCCCACATAGCTTGCGGCTGCACCAAGCATAACAAACACGATCGAGAATCCGACAATAAACGCCAGCGAGCGAAATAACAGCACACGCCGTTCAATAACGAGCCGATCATGCTCAATCATCCCGCCTGTTAAATGCGTCACATATGCTGGAATTAGCGGAAACACACACGGAGAAAAAAACGAAATTAATCCAGCCAACCAGGCAAACGAAACCGATACAGGCTGTTCCATTCCCTCACCTCATGCTTTACGCGGAAAATACTTGTATGGAAACCAGCGAAATATCATCTTCTAATTCTATCTGCGCTACCTGCTCATGCAGCAAGCTCTCAACAAACAACTGGTTATCCAAGAAATAATGCCGCTTTATTCGTTCATCCAAATCGGCCAGCGACTCCGACAAAAAGGTACCAGGCTTCTCAACAAGTCCATCCGTGAATAGAACGATTTTCATCGATGACGTGTAAGAGAACACCCCTTCTTCTACTTGCAAGTCCGGCACCATGCCAATCGGTACACATCCTTGATCGAGGATATACACGTCTCCCTCATCATTGATGACACGTCCAGGCGTGTGCCCTGCGTTCGCATACCAGACCATTTGCTGCTTCGTATCAATCAGCAAATAAATCGCCGTGAAATAAAATCCACTATACAAACCCTCTGGCTCTTTTTCCTTAAACAAACGAAACATTTGATCGTTCAGTTCCTGCATTACGAGCGTAGGCGTTTGCAGCCGAACAATCATCCCGCGAAGCAGTGATCGAATAGACGAACTTACGAGCGAAGCGGAAACCCCATGTCCAGCTACATCAATAATAATAACACCATAGCGATGCTGATCAATTCGATACCAGCAGTACATATCTCCACCAAGGTCTTCAGATGGACGATAGATCCCATTTATCCGAATCTGCTCATTCTCGATCGGTTCACTCAACATGACACGCTGTACCTGGCGTGCCAACCAGATTTCTTTTTTTAGTTTTTCTTCCGCCCGACGAGACTCTGTAATATCAAGTAATACTGCTACATAGTTCAACACGTTTCCATCTGCATCTGACATGGCTGTAACCGTAATATACTGTAAATATGTTCTGCCATGTTTATCACGATTCCAGATCTCTCCTCGCCAGCATCCCTTGTGAGTGATCGACTCCCACATATTTCGATAAAACAATGAATCATGACGTCCCGAACTTAGCATGCGTGGATTCTTGCCAATCACTTCATGTGATTCATATCCTGTGATCCGCGTAAAGGCGGGATTCACCATGATAATATTCATATCTCGATCTGTAATAATTAACCCTTCAATTAAGTCATTTACTACACGAACCGCTATTCTCTCTAGTACTGAATCAAGATTGGAGTTGTCCATGTGAAAAATAGGTGAACGCCTCCTCACGCTGTTTAAACAAACGAATAAACTTATGGAACTTTACGATCTTGAAGATCTCTGCCACGGTTTCACCAATTCCTGCGACCACTATTTCTTTTCCCTGACGGCGTGCGCCAACAACCGCCTCCGAAATAATGCCGAGCGATAAACTATTCAAATACTGAACACCGTGTAAATCCAAAATGAGTTGTTTTTGCTCCTGCTCTTTCAACTCCCAAACCGCCTGCTTGAATGCGTCTACTGTATCAACCCGTACATCTTGTTGCCAGTGTAAAATTGCCACGTCACCAGCTTGTATCACCATCATCTAACACTCCTTCCCCCAATTATGTCAGTGTTCTCCTTTGCGTTTCTCCATCACAACGGACAAGCTGCTCTGCGTAAAGTTCAACCGCACTTCATCCATAATACTCAAAATTAACTGTATACCTCGTCCACGTGGCTGGTCGTTCGTTTCTTGGCGTAACGTAATGGAGAAACAATCGCCCGGCTCTGTTACTTCCATCACCAGACGGTCAGGGAAAACCCGCCAATATATATGGAAGTTTCCCTGACCATTCTCGGTCATGTATTCATACGCATTCGTGCATGCCTCTTCTGCTGCAAGGCAAAGCAGAAGACTTTCTTTGTCGGTAAAACCAGTAGAACGCGCTACTTCGCCTGTAATATCAAGCACTTGGCAAATATCTAGCTTATCTCTAATTGTGTACTGCCTAACATCCATCTGGTTCACAAAAACACCCTTATACCTTAAACTTGGCCACTAACTGGCTCAATGTTTCCGACATACGCGCAAGCTCGTTAGCTGTAGCTGCCGTTTGCTGCGTACCAGCCGATGTCTCTTCTGTGACGGCCGCCATGTTTTCAACCGATTTGAGCACCTCAGCTGCCTGAGCTGCCTGTTGTTCACTCGCTGCGGCAATTTCCGTTACACGATTCGCAGACTGACGAATGACGTTTACAATCTCTTCAAATGATTCACCTGCTTGCGCAGCTTTTTCATTCCCACTCTTTACAGAATCTACTGAATCAGCGGTGTTCTTTTGAATCGATTCAATCAGATCAGCAATCTCTTTCGTTGCCTTTCCACTGCGCTCGGCAAGCTTACGTACTTCATCCGCTACAACCGCAAATCCTTTGCCTGCTTCGCCAGCACGTGCCGCTTCAATCGCCGCATTAAGTGCTAATAAGTTTGTTTGTTCTGCAATCTCGTCAATGACTTCAATAATTTCACCAATCGCATCTGATTTACCAGATAAATCTTCAATTTTTTGCGCAATGACACGCATCGCTTCAATTGTACCATGGATAATTTGTCCACCCGTATTTGCGACCGTAACAGCTGACTCCGAATTAAGCGCAGCTTGTTCAGCGTTTTGCGCAACCTGTTGGACAGCCTCTGTAAATTGATTCATCATCTCATGCATCGTTTCCGTCGACTGTACTTGTTGCTGGGTACCACTCGCAATCTCCTGAGTGCTAGCTGAGATTTGTTCCGAACTTGCTGCCAAATTCATCGCGCTCGTATTAATTTCTTTAACGACCTGATTCACACCTTCTACCATTTTGTTGAACGAATCCGATAAAAGTCCCGTTTCATCTTTCGCTTGATTCGTGCTCCGTACGGTCAAATCACCTTGTTCAGCTCGGGACATCAAGCCAAGCATTTCTCTGATCGGTGCCACTACCATGCGAGAAATGAGTAAACCAAACGCAATCGCAGCAATGACTGCAAAAATCGTTATGCCAATAATCATAGCGTTGGCCGCACTTTTATCACTTTTCATTTGTTGAATTGAATCATTTGCCAATTTGTCATTATAGGCAGCTAAGTCCGTAAGTAATGCATTCACTTTATCCAGAGGCGGCAGCGCATACGTTTTAAATGCGTTGTATGCCCCGGCTTTGTCTCCTTTACTCAACGCCGCAAATGTTTTCTCACGTTCCGAACGATACGCAGCAAGTGAATCTTTAAATTCTGCCAAGCGTTCTTTTTCATATGGTGTTAAAACTAATGCTTCATAGTTCTTAACATCATCATTCAGTTTTTGAACCCGGTCCGTAAATTCAGTCTCTAGTTTTTGAGACTGAACTGGATCATTCGTCAGAATACGAGCATACACAATCGCTTCGTTTGCACGAGAATGTGCTCGTATATCATTTACTAAACGAACTGGAATGAGTCGTTCATAATAAAGAGCTTCTCCGCTTTTCTCCAATTGGTTCGTATAGTAGTATCCAACACAGCCCACGCCAGACAAAAAGATTGCTGCTAGCATAACAAGCATCAATACTTTGTTTGCTACTTTCATATTTTGCAACCAAGCCATTATATTCGCTCCTTATGATGTGTAATGTAGTACATCGATGTCATTTAATTCCTCAATATTTAGTACCAGATCAAGATGTAATAAAATCACCAGCCGCTCATCAAAGCGGGAAATTCCCTCAATAAATTTACTTTGGATGTTTCCAGACTCAGGCGCTGGCTCAATACTATCTTCTTCTATTTTCAACACTTCCGTTACCCGATCGACTAGCATCCCAACTAAGCGTTCCTGTAATTCCACTACCACAATACGCGACTTCTTTGTGACCTCACCCTGCGACATACCAAAGCGCTCGCGCATATCAATAACCGGAATCAACTGTCCGCGCAAGTTGATAATACCGAGTACGGAAAACGGCGGCGACATAACTGCTGTAATTTCCGGTACTGTGATAATATCTTTGACACACTGTACATCAAGCCCATATTCTTCACCGGCTAACTCGAATGTAACCAGCTGTCGCTCACAAGATTTTACCTGCTGTTCAGCATCCTCTTGTACCGCAACTCCCTTACTTCCTTCCTCGCGGACAATCGATCCAACATCAAGAATAAGGGCGACGTTTCCATCTCCCATAATCGTTGCACCTGCGATGTAAGATGGGACGTGTATATATTTACCGAGCGACTTGATGACCACTTCCTGATCTCCTAATGTCTGATCGACAATTAAACCTACACGTTTATCCGCAATCCCCACAACAACAACGATTAAACGTTTTTTATTCTCTTCTACAGAGGAATGAATTTGGAGACGATCACGCAAGCGTACAAGCGGTAAAATCCGGCCACGAATCACACCAACTTCCCGATTTTTAATCGTTTTGACTTCATTCAGCGGCAGGCGCACGATTTCCAATACATTGACTAGCGGTAGCGCGAATGTCTGATCAGCCAGCTTTACCAGCAGTGAGCGAATAATGGCCAGCGTCAGTGGCAACTTAATGCTAAAAACAGTCCCGGAACCAACCGTTGTATCAATGTCGATAATGCCGTTTAACTTCTCAATATTAGAGCGTACGATGTCCATTCCCACACCACGCCCGGAAATATCCGACACTTTTTGGGCGGTTGATACCCCTGACCCAAAAATCAGGAATGTTTTTTCTTTATCGGTCATCTTAGCAGCCGCTTCTTCTGTCAGTAGTCCTTTTCGAATCGCCGATGCTGTAACTTTCTCAACATCAATCCCTCGTCCATCATCCTCAATCGTAATCACAATGTGGTTTTCCTCATGAGCGGCTTTTAACACAACCCGGCCTTTTCTAGGCTTGCCCACTTGCTCCCGCTCTTCCGGTGTTTCCACCCCGTGATCGATTGCGTTACGCAGTAAATGAATAATCGGATCTCCGATTTCTTCAATCAATGTACGATCCAGTTCTGTCTCTTTTCCTTCCATGATGAAGTCAAGATCTTTCCCCGCTTTTTGTCCTAGGTCACGCACCATACGCGGAAACCGATTAAACAATTGCTCAATCGGCAGCATCCGTGTCTTCATAATCCCTTCCTGAAGCTCACCGATCACGCGCCCGAGATGATTGCTAACTTCACCAAGCACTACCATATCGTCAATGCCATCAAATCGGTTATTGAGTCGTTGCTGAACATCGACCAGTCTCGTCTGGTCAATGACAAGTTCACCGACTAGGTTCATCAAATATTCCAGACGTTCAACATCGACGCGCACCGTCGGGTTAACCTTGACCTTTTGCTCTGCTTTTGGCTGAGCGGCGGCTTCTTGCTTTAAGGGAACCTGAACAACTTGTATTTTTTTCCCTTCACAAAAATGCTCGAGATTCTCTGAGGTAATCACCGTTAAATCTACTGTTTTAATTTCAGAAATATGATTAATGATCTGGATGATTTCCTGCTTCGTCTGTTTCGTTGCGAGTACATAAATAAACTCTCCGGAAAACGTATCCTCATTTTCCATCTCTTCAGCAGAAGGAAAGGAGGCAATGACTTCTCCTGTCTCTTTTAAGTTATTGAAAATCAGCACGGCACGTACATATTTCATAATGCAGGTGTCAACCAGACGAATATAAATCGCCATTACCTGGTATCCATCCTGAAGCACCTTTGTAATAACCTCTCGCTGATATACATCAAACTGAATGACAGGGGCTTCCGGCTGATCCGACTGCTTTTGGGAACTAGAAGGTGCATTGACTGGTTCACTTGCATCTGCACCGCTGCGGATTTTTTCGAGGCGATCAATCAGTGGCTGTGGGTTTGTTTCTGCTAGTGTTCCATTAATAATGGCTTCTTTCATTACTTTTAAGTAATCAATTGCTTCAAAAATGACGTTAATGATTTCCGTATTAACGGCAAGCTGACGATTGCGGATAAGATCAAACACATTTTCCACTTTATGTGTCAGCTCTTTCATATTGTCGAATCCCATTGCGGCAGAGGAGCCTTTTAACGTATGAGCCGCACGGAAAATTCGCTGAATGGTTTCTACGTTTTCGCCATCTTGTTCCAGATTCAAAATTTCTTCATCCAGAATCTGCAACTGTTCATCCACTTCATCAAGAAACACACCCATATACGCTGCCATATCCATGTCGCTCATTCTTTTCCCTCCTCACCTTCTGAAATGTGTTCAAGTAAGATTCGTTTTAAATTCAAAATCCCAACAAGTCCATTTTCTGTACTGGCAAATCCCTCAAAACACTCTTGTTCTACATAATTAAACATATCTGGTGCTGGATCGATATTTTCATCACGTACAAGTGTTACCATTCGGACCTCGTCTACAATAAGACCAACTTGCTCTCCTTCGAAATGAACAATAACGATACGTGTTTTTTTAGTAAATGGAGCGATCGGCATGGCAAAACGCTTTCGCAAATGAACGACCGGAAGAATTTTGCCACGTAGATTGATGACACCTGCAATATGAAAATTTATTTCTGGAATTTCTGTAATGGTTTGCATCCTGATGATTTCAATAACTTGATCAATATGTAAGGCATACACTTGTTCTGCTATCGAAAACACAACATACTGTCCACTTTCATTCGTTTCCTCCATCCTACTTCCCTCCTCTCTTCCCCCCTATTACTAACCATAAAATATATATATGGAAAATACTATATTTAAGTAGGATAATTCTTCTACAAGTACTAAATTTGTAGGAATTTATTCGTATTCCGTCCATACTTTTTTCCTGAAATCCAAATTCTTTGATGAAAGTCTGCCATTGTTGACAAAAACAAAAAGTGTAACTATTATAGTTACAACAAGAGGTGAAAAACTTGATAAACAGTCGATTCGCTGTTGCCATTCATATTCTTTCTTTGATTGCTGCTAGTCCAGGGAAGCCCGTTACTTCTGATTACATTGCAGGTAGCGTAAACACAAACCCGGTGGTTATTCGACGCATTAGCGGTATGCTTAAAAAAGCCGGCTTATTACAAACACATGCCGGGGTGGCCGGTGCGATTTTAACCAAAGAAATCACAGATATTTCTTTACTTGATGTGTATCGAGCTGTTCAGGTTCAGGATGACTTATTTGCTATTCATGAGAACCCGAATCCGAATTGTCCAGTGGGAAGAAACATTCAAGCCGCCTTGGAGGATGCCTTCGGTAATGCTCAAAAAGCGATGGAAAATGAATTGGCAAGTAAATCAGTGGCAGATATCGTGCATCATCTCTCTCCCTAAAGGAGAGACTCTCTCTAATAAAGAGAGATTTTTTTCACTCTCAATTGTAACAAAGTCGATTACAATTAAATTCTAGGAGGTTTTTATTTATGAAGATTGGTATTGTCGGAGCAACTGGAAAAGCAGGAAGTTTGATTATGAAAGAAGCAATCGACCGCAATCATGACGTCACAGCTATTGTACGTAATGCCGCCAAGCTTACTGAAAAGAACATATCCGTATTAGAGAAGGACGTTTTCGATCTTACTGCGGAAGATCTGCAAAAATTCGATGTGGTTGTAAATGCATTCGGTGCTCCTGCCGGACAGGAACATCTTCATGTAGAAGCAGGCAACGCCTTGATTGCAGCTCTTAAAGGAAATCTTCATACACGATTGCTTGTAGTAGGTGGAGCTGGAAGCCTGTTTGTTGACGCTGAAAAAACGGTACGAGTATTCGATACACCTGAGTTCCCGACTGAATATCTTGCCACTGCGAAAAGCCAGGGCGAAAATCTGGCCATCTTACAACAAACCCCTTCTATTACCTGGACATTTGTTAGCCCATCAGCATTTTTTGATCCACAGGGAAAACGGACTGGATCATATCAAACAGGCAAAGATAATTTGCTGGTGAACGCAGAAGGAAAAAGCTATATTAGCTATGCGGATTTTGCGATTGCGATTGTAGATGAGATCGAAAAACCGCAACACGTAAATGAACGCTTCACTGTAGTTGGCTAACTCAAAGTAAACTGTTCAATCAAAGGCTCTCTCGTTCGAGGTACATCTCCATCGAACGAAAGAGCCTTTTTACATAAATAGACGAAAATTGGTTACTTTTCCTCCCTGCACCATTGTAATACCGCTAAGGCAATTACTTCTGCACATGTCATCATGCGGGCAATCTCAATATGTTCATCTGGATAATGGGCAAGTGCAGTCGTGCCAGGACCGAATACGACCGCAGGAGTCCCCCCGACTTTTGCCAGTAGTCCCCCATCCGTTCCCCATGGTGCAGCTTCCACAACCGGCTCTTCCTTCGTAACATTGCGGTACGCATCAACCAGACAGTTCATCAGCTCATGCTCGGTTTCCAGACTACTTGGCACCCACTGTGCACCGAACCATTCAAGTTCCGGGGGGCTGTCGCGTAGCCAATCATCCTCTATCCGCATCAACGCGTCAGCCAAACATCTCCGAGCCGCATCCAATTCTTCTTCCGGTGCTACCCCCATTCGTCCTTCCAGTACAACGAGATCAGGCACAGAGGACGGCCAATCCCCGCCGCTAATTTTCCCGATGTTAATCGGAATGGGAATCGGAGTCGCCGCGTATAGTGGGTCGTTAATGGTTTCGTTGCGCTTTTGTTCCAGAGAACGCACCGCCTCTATTACAAGTAGGCTTTTCTCAATGGCGCTTACTCCTTCATACCGGGTTCCACCATGTGCTGCCCAGCCACGAACACGGATGCGAAACCACATCGAGCCTTGTTGTTTCGGAAAAATCTTCATGCCCGTTGGCTCCGGAATGATTGCCGCATCTGCCGTGTAACCACGCAACACCGTCGCCAACGTACCAGCCCCACCGCTCTCTTCCTCAATAACACTTTGAAAAATCACATCGCCTTTCAGCTGCACACCAAGCTCTTTCAAGCATTGAATCGCTAGCAGAAGCGATACATTCCCTCCCTTCATATCCGTTGTCCCACGCCCGTACACCCGTCCATCTGCCACCTTGCCGCTATATGGATCATCCGTCCAGCGTGACGTATCCCCTGGCGGAACCACATCGACATGACCATTCAAAATTAATGAACGCCCTCCACCCGTTCCCTTCCATACCCCGACTACATTTGGGCTGCCGCTAAATAACTGACGCGGCGAGCAAAAGTACGGATGCCTGATCAACTCTTCCCCACCCGGCTCCCACGTATCTACGGTAAGCCCAAGTGTAGCTAGCTTATCGGCTACCTGCCGTTGTGCCTCGGCTTCCTGACCCGATAGACTCGCTTCTTGTACCAATGCCGATAAGAACTGCACGGCTTCCTCTGTATGCTCGTGCATCCATGCCCGAATTCGTTCCTGCACCGCACTTCACCTCTTCTCTATTTACTGATTTCAGCGACAGCATCCACAAGTGCTTGATTCAGCCGTTCTAGCAACAACTCAATTTCATCTGAAGTACTGGTGAATGGGGGAGCCACAATGACACTATCTCCAGCCTGCCCATTGATTGCTCCTGCCGCACTGTACACAAGTAAGCCTTGTCTCATCGCTGCCTCGATCACTCTCTCTGTAACACAAGCCTGAAGCGGATACGGTGTTTTCGTTATCCGATCCCGCACAAACTCCAAGCCACACAGAAGCCCCTTCCCCCGAACATCGCCAATCAGCTCGTGTGCTTGTGCGAGCTTCTCCAATCCGGCCCGCAACTGCTTCCCGTGCTCTGCCGCCTGTGCGATCAGATCATTCGCTTCGATATAATCCATGACGGCAAGTGCGATGGCTGCGGACTGTGGATTCGCACTAAAGGTATGTCCGGCCATAATCGAACGCGAACCGTTCTGAATCACCTCAATCAGACGAGCACTCACAAGCGTAGCTGCGATTGGTGTGTACCCAGCACTCATCCCCTTGCCAAGTGCCATTAGGTCTGGTACGACACCCCAATGATCAATCCCAAAAGCTTTACCAGTCCGCCCATTCCCGGTCATGACCTCATCAGCAATAAACAAAATCTCATAGCGATCACAAATCTCCCGAATGCGCTCATAATAGCCAGGCGGTGGCGTCACTGCTCCACCGGATGCTCCAATGATTGGCTCTGCGATAAAGGCTGCCACATAATCCGGTCCAATCCGCTGCAATGCCGCCTCCAACCCATCCGCGCAAGCCAATTTACAGGATGGATACATCTTCCCCAGTGGGCAGCGATAACAATACGGTGGCTCCACCACTGGCCAATCTTCTAAAAGTGGTACGAATCGCTTGCGCCGGAGCACATGCCCGGACATCGACAATGCCCCGAGTGTAATGCCGTGGTAGCTCATCCAACGTGATAACACTATGCGTTTCTCCGATCTCCCCTGCTCCTGCCAGTATTGGAGTGCGATTTTTAGCGCTGTCTCTGTCGCTTCCGATCCACTGTTGACGAAAAACACGTACTCCAAATCCCCCGGCGCCCACTGCGCCAGCTTCGCACCGAGTGCTTCTGCCGCTTCACTCGTAAACTGAGAGCGATACGTAAAAGAAATGCGGGCCGCCTGCGTCTGCATCGCCTGAATAATCTCCTGCACCCCATGCCCGATATTGGCCGTTACCGCTCCTGAACAGCCATCCAAATACGCCCGCCCATTCGTATCATAAATATACACACCACGCCCGTATGCTGCTGTCGGATAAGATTTACCAAGCAGTGGTTTAATGACATGGCTGTTGTCACTCATTCCGCCCACCCCTTACCGGATCTGATACTGATATGTCTTTGACCCATACACTCATATCTTCAAGCTTGTCATAAATGTTGCAGTTGTTTGCCATTCGACCGCTGTACGTATAGCCAAGCTGGTGAAACACCGCATTCATACCAAACGATAGGGAACGAGCCAGGGAATACACACAGTATAGATGGCGCTGGCGCAGCTCTGCTTCGAGCGCCCGAACCAGGTGCCTCATCAGCCCATATTTACGATTTTCCACATATGTCGCACAGTCCGTAATCTCTGCATTGTGATACGTACCATTCACTTCAGCCGAAGCCGCACTGACAATCCGACCTACGTTCTCTGCCACATAAAAAATCGTTCCACCTTCCATTACCTTACAAATATACGCTGCTTCATTCATCGGAGTCGGATATGTTTGAAATACCGTACCATATAGTTGCGCCAGCGCTTCCGCATCCGCCGCACTAGCTGCACGCACCGTATATCCAGATGACAGCTCTTCCTTCTCCATCCGATACGGCAATTGAAGTACCCGCCTGAGGTCTTCATCTTCGGCCAGCCAATACAAACTCGTCCGGCGGGTACCTGATGTATACAGCGTCATGCCATACGCATCACTCCCATTAAAATACCGATAAAATACTGCCTCGATCATATAACCCTGTGTAAGAAATTGCGGAATATGTTCAGCACGAGCCTTGACAATATTTTTTGTGAACGCATACGAAGCAGCAAGCTCCCGAATGCGCCTGCACACACTTCCCACTGCCCCCCGGTAATCATCAACACGCAGGCGAGCATTAAACGGGTCCAAACACACATCCATCCAGAAGTCAGTCCCTGCTTCAATCCGGTTGTACGCATAGATTGGTTCATTCGCCGTCATAAAAAGCCGCCTCCCTACTATGATGTGTATAGAGAAACCATACGCAAAAAATATGCCAGCCCAGAGGTGAGGACGATGTCAGAAACAACGGCAATCTGGTCGGACTATATGGAGTGGCTGCTCAGCATGGTAAACGTCGGTGTCCATCTGGTCGACAAAAGCGGAACGACCGTTTTTTTTAACGAAAAAATGGCGGAAATCGATGGTCTACGCCGGAAAGATGTACTTGGTCGAAACATTTTTCAGCTTTTTCCCTCGCTTACGAATGAGAACAGTACGTTAATCCGCGCCCTGCATACCGGACACTCAACCATCGATCAAGTACAGACCTATATGAACATACGGGGCAAACAAATTACATCCATTAATAGCACCTACCCGCTGCTTAAACAGAATGTCATCATTGGTGCTGTAGAACTGGCCGAGGATATCACTCGTATCGTACAACTCAATGACCAGATACTAGAGCTACGTGAGCAACTGTACCGAAAGGCCAGCAGGACGAAGCACGCAAACAACGATACCGTGTATCACTTCGGTGACTTGATTGGAGAAAGCAAGCTTTTCACACAAGCTCTCATGCGGGCAAAGCGAGCGGCGCGCACACATTCCCCCGTTCTTGTCTGTGGTCCGACTGGAACCGGAAAAGAGCTGATCGCGCAAAGCATCCATAATGCTAGCATCCAACGCAACGAGCCATTCATCGCTCAAAATTGTGCGGCTGTGCCGCGCGAGCTAATGGAAGGTCTTCTGTTCGGTACAACAAAAGGAGCATTTACCGGTGCCATTGACCGACCTGGAATTTTTGAACAGGCACATGGTGGCACGTTGTTTCTCGACGAAATTAACAGCCTCGATCCCGCCCTACAAGCCAAACTTCTGCGTGTGCTACAAGACGGGCGGGTGCGCCGCATTGGTGGTACATCCGAGCAACAGATTAATGTCCGCATCATTTCCGCAATGAACGCTGACCCATACGAGGTGGTTCGTAACCGAACGATGCGATCAGACCTATTTTTCCGCCTGAATGTCGTTAGCATTGATCTGCCGCCACTTAGCCAGCGAATGGATGATCTCCCCCTTCTCATACGCCACTTTATCGATAAATTCAATGCTTCTTTTGCGCTTCGCGTACAGGATGCTGCATCTGACGTATATACTGCCTTCGAACGTCATACGTGGCCCGGTAACATCCGGGAACTGCGACATGCAATCGAATCGGCTTTCAATATGCTAGAAGAAAATGAATCAGTTATCGAACTTCACCACCTGCCAACACTTTTCCAGCAATCCACTCCTGACATAAGCCGGAACCATAATGATCTCGAAGAGTTGATTCTGCCCGATGAATCATGCAATCTACCAGACCTCCTCAATCAAATTGAGCGTGATACGATTGCCCGCATGCTAGCCCGCTACAACGGGAATATCAGTCGTACCGCCGACGCACTCGGGCTTACACGACAAGCACTTCAGTATAAACTGAAGAAATTTCATCTATTCTAACTGCAAAAAATCCGGCGCTGAAATTTTTGCGAGTGCCGGATTTTTTGCAGGTCTATTCACAGGAATTTTGGAACGAATCCTACTCTCGAACCCTTCCGTATTGGCATGTAGCTTGCAACATGTAACAACTATTAGGACTTTTTTAAGGAGGGCATCCACAATGAGCATACGAGAAGAAGAGGTGCCGCAGGGACCCTGGCGCGCGGGACATGTACGAGATTTTCGCCATGTTCCATTATGGAAAGACGTAACGGATGAACAATGGAACGATTGGCTCTGGCAGTTGACCCATACCATTAAGACTGTCGATGAACTCAAACAGGTTGTAAACTTGACACCGGATGAAGAGGAAGGTGTGCGCATCTCAGCACGAACCATCCCTTTAAATATTACGCCCTACTATGCTACTTTGATGAACCCGGATGATCCACGTTGCCCAATCCGTATGCAATCGGTGCCAGTATCTGCCGAAATTCTAAAAACCAAATACGATCTCGAAGACCCTCTGCATGAAGATGAAGACGCACCCGTTCCCGGTCTTACACACCGCTATCCAGATCGTGTTCTGTTCCTCGTTACGAATCAATGCTCCATGTATTGTCGCTATTGTACGCGCCGACGCTTCTCCGGTCAGATTGGCATGGGCGTACCCAGAAAGCAGATCGATGATGCCATAGCCTACATCGCTCGTACTCCAGACGTGCGTGACGTCTTGTTATCCGGCGGCGACGGACTGCTAATTAATGACACGATTTTGGAATACATCCTCAAAAACTTACGCGCCATTCCACATGTCGAGATCATCCGTATCGGCACACGTGCTCCGGTCGTATTCCCGCAGCGCATTACCGAAAATTTATGCACGATCTTAAAAAAATATCACCCAATCTGGCTAAATACACATTTCAACACACCGCTTGAGATTACACCGGAAGCAAAACGTGCCTGTGAGATGCTCGCTAACGCCGGGGTTCCGATCGGCAACCAGTCGGTTATTCTCGCAGGCGTCAATGACAGCGTACCAATCATGAAAAAGCTTATGCATGAACTTGTCAAAATTCGCGTTCGACCGTATTACATCTACCAATGCGATCTGTCTGAAGGTATCGGCCACTTCCGTGCACCTGTATCCAAAGGGCTGGAAATCATCGAAGGGCTACGCGGGCACACCTCCGGCTATGCCGTACCAACCTTCGTCGTTGATGCACCGGGTGGAGGCGGTAAAATTGCCCTTCAGCCAAACTACCTGATCTCGCAGAGTCCAGAAAAAGTGATCCTCCGTAACTTTGAAGGAGTCATCTCGTCGTACCCGGAACCGAAGCAGTATGTGCCGGGCCGCGCTGATGATTACTTTAATGAAGTGTATGGCTTCACACAGCCGGAGCCATCAATCGGCATTGCCTCCATCATGCGTGATGAAACCTTCTCCATCATACCGGAAGGACTGCGCCGCCTGTCCCGACGCAAGCAATACGAAGCAACCGCAGACCACACCTCTCTTAAAGACCGCCGTGCCAAACGTGATGAGCTAAAGTCTAAACGTATCCAATCCCTTGAAACAAAAAATAAACCAGACGACCCCGAATAATCCCATCTACAGGCAGAACATGCCGCCTTTGCGGTGAAGTTCTGCCCATTTTTTTGTATGAAAAGGAGAATTCATCCCACACTACTAGAAGCAGATTGATTTTTTAGGAGGATGCTCACATGTCGACAAAAACGAAAAACCAGAAGCTGACCCCGACACAGCTTGAATATCAAGAGTTCGCAAAAGCGCATGAACCCGCACGACCAGTATGGAAAAATACCTTGCGTGCTTTCTGGGTCGGCGGCACGATCTGTCTACTCGGGCAATTCGTCCAGCAATTTTTCATTAAGTATTTCGGATTCACCGAGAAAACAGCAGGAAATCCGACCGTAGCTGTCCTCATTTTTCTGTCGGTACTGCTAACCGGATTTGGCGTATACGACAAAATCGCGCAATACGCCGGAGCCGGAACGGCCGTGCCGGTCACGGGATTTGCTAACTCCATCGCATCTGCTGCTCTTGAACATAAAAGCGAAGGCTACGTGCTCGGTGTCGGAGGCAATATGTTCAAGCTTGCAGGCTCGGTCATCGTGTTTGGCGTATTTGCTGCCTTTATTATCGGCCTGCTCAAATGGGCCTGGCAGACACTGGGGGCGATGTAGATGCTTACCGGACACCAATCATGGACATTCCCTAGTAAGCCTGTCATTCTCTCCTCGGCCGCAGTCGGTGGACCATTCGAAGCCCAAGGTAAGCTCGCCACTGATTTTGACAAATTGTATGGCGACATTTGGCTTGAACAGGACAGCTTCGAGAAAGCCGAGAAAAAAATGCTGGAGGAAGCATGCGATATTGCGCTGCAAAAAGCAGGGATCGACAAAGGACAAGTTAACTTTCTACTCGCAGGCGACTTAATGAATCAAATCATCTCCAGCAGCTTCTCGGCCCGGACAGTTGGCATTCCATATCTTGGTATTTTCGGTGCCTGTTCCACTTCTATGGAGGGACTCGCACTTGCCGCTCAACTCGTGGACAGTGGATCAGCACAGTATGCACTCGCTGGAACATGCAGCCATAATGCAACAGCCGAGAAACAGTTTCGCTATCCGACAGAATACGGCTCCCAGAAGCCACCTACTGCCCAGTGGACCGTAACCGGGGCCGGTGCAGCACTCGTTGGTACCAACGGAGTCGGTCCACGTGTCGTCGCTGCCACGATTGGGCGCGTAGTCGATATGGGTATTACTGATCCATTCAATATGGGAGCAGCGATGGCCCCAGCCGCTGTTGATACGATTCAAGCACATTTCCGCGACTTTCAGATCGGACCCGATCATTACGATCTCATTGTGACCGGTGACCTCGGTAAAGTCGGGCATCCCATTGCGGCTGATCTACTTGCCAAACACGGTTTTACAATGCCTGATCAAGGACGATTTACTGACTGTGGATTATTGATCTATAACGAGGACCAAAAAGTTATTGCCGGAGGAAGTGGCTGCGCCTGCTGCGCCACCGTTACATACGGACATTTACTGAATCGATTGAAGCGAGGAGAATGGCGGCGCATCCTGGTCATTGCAACCGGGGCTCTTCTCTCGCCGCTCAGCTTCCAGCAAAACGAAACCATCCCATGCGTCGCCCATGCCGTCGCAATCGAACACAGCTAAGGAGGGAACGGGAACATGATCTTTTTTTGGGCATTTGTCATCGGAGGATTAATTTGTGTCGTCGGACAGCTCTTAATGGATGTCGGCAAGCTAACACCTGCCCATACGATGTCGACGCTTGTTGTCGTTGGAGCCATTCTCGATGGCCTTGGTCTGTATGAGCCTCTAATAAAATTCGCGGGAGCCGGAGCGACCGTTCCGATCACAAGTTTTGGTAATGCGCTTGTGCACGGTGCCATGCAAGAGATGCAAGCAGATGGTGTAGTCGGGATTATTACGGGGATTTTCGAAGTAACAAGTGCCGGAATCTCCGCCGCCATCGTATTTGGATTTCTTGGTTCTCTCGTGTTTAAACCACACGGATAAGCACATACTACAGTCATGGAGGTGAGAAACGATGACAGTAGCGGCAAAAGTTAAACAGACACTTGCTGGTCTGAAAAGTGCCCAGGCAAGCCTGGAAACATTCGCGCTTGAAACACAGAACAAGCAAGCCAAACAAGCGTTTACACAAAATGCTCAACAGACTCAAATGATCATTGACTCTCTTGAGCAGCGTGTGCAACAGATTGAACAAGAAGAACCACAGTTCAAAGGGTTCTAAGAAAGCAAAAAGCCAGGGTGAGCACAGTGCTCACCCTGCTTATCATAGGAGGAAATCTTATGAACAGTACATTCGAAGTGGCGCTACGTGCGTTTTTTGCCCTCATTGCCCTGTTCATCATCACTCGACTACAGGGGAAGAAACAGCTTGCACAACTAACCTTCTTTGAATATATCGTAGGCATCACCATCGGAGATATTACAGCCTTCATCGCGACCGACGTGGAAGGAAATCTACTTCACGGCTATGCCAGCCTGCTTGTTTTTGCCGTTATCCCGTTTCTTATTGATTTTCTTTCTCTTAAGAGTAAAACCGTTCGCGATCTATTTGAAGGTAAAGGCACCGTGCTCATCCGCAAAGGAAAAATACTAGAAGATAATATGAAGAAAGAACACTTTAGCACAGATGAACTACTGGAACAATTACGTCTAAAAGATGCGTTCCGGGTAGCGGATGTGGAATTTGCTGTTCTTGAAGCGAACGGTGAATTGAGTGTGATGAAGAAAAAAGAAAGTCAGCCTCCATCCGTCAGCGATCTTGGACTCACTGTAAAGCCCGAGCACGATTCGCAGACTGTCATTATGGATGGAAACATTCTGCTTGAACCCCTCGCCGAAGCCGGGCTCAACATGCATTGGCTGCGCGAAGAGTTAGAAAAAGCAGGTGTTGCACTGGATAATGTTTTTTTAGGACAGGTCGATTCTGCTGGTGAACTATACCTGGATGTATATGATGATAAGCTTGAAATGCCTGCTGCCACTGAACAAAAACTTACACTCGCCTCACTACGAAAGTGCCAGGCTGATCTGGAATTGTTCGCTCTGGAAACAACTGATATTCAAACCCAAAAGCTATACGGAAAAGCCTCGCAAAAATTAGAACAGTCCATCAAACAGCTCTCCCCCTATCTAAAATAAGCGAGCAGCCCTCACTCATTTTTATAAAAAGCAGTTCCCCTGAGGAGAACTGCTTTTTATCTTTACTATCAACTACTCGTCAATAAGCCGAGGATTCTACTTTTAAAGCACCCTCCGTAAGTTCAACCTGTATAGTGGCTCCATCTACAATCCGTCCACTAATTAACTCACGTGCAAGCATCGTTTCGAGTTGACGTTGCAAGAAGCGACGTAGCGGGCGGGCGCCATATACCGGATCGTATCCTTCCCTGGCAATATACGCTTTTGCCTGCTCAGAGAGCGTAAGTGTAATCTTCCGGTCAGCCAGACGGCGGCGTAAGTCAGTAATGAGCAATTCAACGATGCCACCAATCTCACGAGCCGTAAGCGGCTTGAACAGCACGATTTCATCGACCCGATTCAGAAATTCTGGTCGAAAACTCATTTGAAGCTCCTGCATGACTTGCTGGCGTGCTTCCTCGCGAATTTCGCCCGCCTCTGTAATCCCCTCAAGCAGAAACGCTGATCCAATGTTAGAGGTCATAATGATCACTGTATTTTTAAAATCAACGGTACGACCTTGCGAGTCCGTCACCCGTCCATCATCAAGCACTTGAAGCAGTACATTGAATACATCTGGGTGTGCCTTCTCAATCTCATCAAATAGGATAACCGAATACGGTTTGCGGCGCACCGCTTCCGTCAGCTGTCCACCTTCCTCAAATCCGATATACCCTGGTGGTGCACCGATCAAGCGGGATACGGTATGCTTCTCCATATATTCACTCATATCGATACGAATAATATTCTCTTCTGTATCAAACAATGTTTCAGCTAATGTTTTGGCTAGCTCTGTTTTCCCCACACCGGTTGGTCCAAGGAAAATAAAGGAGCCAATTGGACGGCGTGGATCACTGATGCCAGCTCGCGCACGCAAGATTGCATCCGTCACCCGCTGTACGGCTTCATCCTGTCCCACGACACGCTCGTGTAAAATGGTATCGAGCTTGAGTAGCTTATCTCGCTCCCCTTCTGCTAATTTAGCAAGCGGAATACCTGTCCAACGCGAGATGATGCGGGTAATCTCGTCATCCGTCACTTCTTCCCGCAGAAGCGATTGTTCACTTTGCTTAGCTGCATGGGTAACTTCTGCTTCGTGCAACTGCTTCTCTAACTCCGGCAGGCGACCGTACTTAAGTTCTGCTGCTTTATTTAGATCGTAGTCACGCTCTGCCTGTGCCACTGCTCGATGTACACTCTCGATTTCTTCACGCAGCTTTTGAATCGACTGCAGTGCATTTTTCTCATTCTCCCACTGTGCTTTCATCGCTGCCAAATTCTCACGCCGTTCTGCCAGCTCCTTTTGAAGGTGAGCAAGGCGGTCTCGACTTGCCACATCTGTTTCTTTTTTGAGAGCTGCTTCTTCAATCTCAAGCTGCATCACCCGGCGTGCGACTTCATCGAGTTCGGCTGGCATAGAATCAATCTCAGTCCGAATCATCGCACACGCTTCATCGACTAGATCAATCGCTTTATCAGGCAAGAAGCGGTCGGTAATATACCGATGTGACAGCACTGCGGCACTGACAAGCGCATTGTCATGAATTTTGACACCATGAAATACTTCAAATCGCTCCCGCAGCCCGCGTAAAATCGAAATGGTATCTTCTACAGTCGGTTCATCCGCTAACACCGTCTGGAAGCGGCGTTCAAGTGCAGCGTCTTTCTCGATGTATTTCCGGTATTCATCAAGTGTGGTCGCCCCAATGCAGTGCAGCTCTCCACGCGCAAGCATCGGCTTCAGAAGATTCCCGGCATCCATCGCCCCTTCCGTCTTGCCCGCCCCAACAATTGTATGAATTTCATCAATAAATAGCAGAATCCGTCCTTCGCTCTGCTTAATCTCTTGCAGCACTGCCTTTAAGCGCTCTTCGAATTCACCCCTGTATTTCGCTCCAGCAATAAGAGCTCCCATATCCAAAGCAAAAATCCGCTTATCCCGCAATCCTTCCGGTACATCGCCCCGTACAATTCGGTGTGCTAGCCCTTCGACAATGGCGGTTTTTCCGACACCTGGTTCACCGATTAGTACTGGATTATTTTTAGTTTTCCGTGATAAAATACGGATAACATGACGAATCTCTCCATCACGCCCGATAACCGGGTCCAGCTTATTCTGCTCAGCAGCACTGACCAGATCATGCCCATATTTCTCCAACGCTTCATATGTTGTCTCCGGTGTTGTGCTTGTAACTCGTTGACTGCCTCGCACACTACGAAGTGCCTCAAGGAATTTGGTACGAGTAATCCCAGCCTCTGCAAGTTGTTTTCCAAGCGTTGTTTTCCCTACTTCTGCAAGAATGCCAAGAAATAGATGCTCAACCGAGATATATTCATCCCCCATCGCTTTCACTTCATCTTCTGCCTTCAGAAACACCTGATTGGTAGCCGAACTAACGTATATTTTCCCTGCTTCTTTCCCTGGTCCAGACACACGTGGCTTCTGTTCAAGTCGATGCTCTACTTTTTGTTTTACTTCATCTGGAGAGACATTCATCTTTATCAGCAGGCGTGCAAGCAATCCTTCATGCTGCTCAAGTAGGACCAATAGCAAATGCTCTGGCTCTATCTCTGGATTTCCATAGCGCAATGCCTTTGTTTCTGCTTGCTGCACAGCCTCAATGGATTTTTGTGTAAATCTATTTAGGTCCATTGCCATACATCCTTCCCTATTTTGCTATACTTCTATTATACCCGCAGTATTGAGAAATCTAATGCATGATTCCATCCTTCTTCCATCATACTATACGTACGAATTAGAAAGTGAGGGATTCATTATGGAGCGAAAAACTACACCTATTACACTTGCCGAGTTAGAACGTCGACATGCCACACTAAAAGAACCGCCAGATCTTCCAATCTCGACACACCTACATTCTGAACCCCAAAACATGGATCTCTCCGAAGCTGAAGAAAAAGTGATTGATGAACCATAAGTATGATACATCCTGTATAAAGATGACGTTTCACCTTTTTACACTATCTTTATATTATTAATGGAATCTATATCTTTTTTTTAAAAAGTTTTCCGGACTTTGTAGTATAATGGGAATCGATATCAGTTTTCAGGAGTGAAAGAGATATGAAACGTCAATTTTCTATGGAATTTAAGGTAAAAGTGGTAAAACAAGCCCTTAAAAGCGATCGTAATACAACGGCACGTAACTACCATTTAAACAGCATTATGATCTCCCGTTGGATTCGCGAATACAGTGAAGGCAAATATGACCGCGTATTGATCTAAATTTACATACCGCGCTCCCCGTTATTACTCATCGATCGTTCTATACAATTACTACATCCACCGTGAAAACGGTGGATTTTTATTTTGACAAGAAAACATTGTGTACATATACTTATCATAACAAGTACTTTGCACGAGGAGCTATGTTATGTCGAAAACAACGGAGAGGTATTTATGCAACCACAATCTTTATGGACAAAAAACTTTATTGTAATTTGCGCAAGTAATTTTTTTATTTTCATGACCTTCTATACCCTTTTAGCAACTCTGCCCGTTTTCGTGATCGATATTTTACACGGTAACAATCAACAAATTGGCCCGGTTATGACTTCGTTTATTATCGCTGCCGTACTTTTACGACCTGTAGCCGGAAGATTGCTTGATCGAATGGGCAGAAAAAAGATCCTGGTAGCTTCCATCATACTATTTATGGTTTCTACATTTACGTATGCAGGTATTCAAAGCTTTTTACTTCTCCTCACCTTACGTTTTATTCATGGTGTAAGCTTCGGAGTCGTTACCACTACCACGGGTACAATCGCCAATAGCCTGGTACCGTCTACACGAAAAGGCGAAGGAATTGGTTATTTTGCTACAACTATGAACATTGCGATGGTTATCGGCCCATTTTTAGGGCTGACCGTTATTTATACGTACAATTTTAATGTTCTGTTTGCGATTCTGTCTGTATTTTCCCTGCTGGCCTTTTTATGTGCTAGCATTATACGTGTTCCCGTTGCAAATCAATCAACACAAAACAATAACCAGTCTTTTCACTGGAAAAACTTTATTGAACCACATGCCATTCCAATCTCGTTGACAGGCATGCTGCTTGCGTTTGCTTACAGCGGTATTCTTACATTCATACCCGTATACGCCAAAGATTTAGGGCTTGTTCAGACGGCCAGTTACTTTTATGTGGTATACGCCGCAATGATTATTCTGTCCCGCCCACTTACCGGCAGACTATTTGACCGTTTGGGCGGACATGTGATTGTATATCCAAGTATCCTTCTTTATATCATCGGACTTGTAACACTTAGCCAGGCACATACGTCGCTCTCGTTTCTTGCAGCCGGTGCGGTAATCGGATTAGGCTATGGAACATTATTCCCTGTTTTCCAGACGATCGCCATTCAATCGTCACCCGCTCACCACAGTGGTATCGCAACGGGCACCTATCTGTTACTGTATGACGGAGGCATTGCGCTTGGATCGATTATTCTCGGAGCAGTAGCTTCTGCTTCTACTTACCGGGATATGTATCTCGTATCTGCTGTTGTGATTGCTTTTTCTGCTTTACTGTATTATGGGCTGTGTCACAAAAAGAACGCTCATGCTTCTAAGGAACACCTGAAAGGAATATAGCCATGCCATTTTTACGTTTTGCCGGGGTCAAAAGAGAACACCTGCAAGAACTAGCACCCTTCATCATCAAGGAAGTTGCCCGTACGATCCAGATTTCCGAAGAAAAAGTAAAGATCGAACTTCTTATGGTAGAACAAATTACAAACACACCGCCCAGTCTTGAGATTTCAATGTTTCAACGTGAACAAAGCAAGCATGATATGCTTGCAGCACGGCTATACGAATTATTAAAACAAAACGGGTATGCAGCGATTCACATCTTTTTTGTGATTCTTGCACCCTCGCTGTATTATAAAGAAGGGAACCCACTGAAAAAAATAGCCGCTCCAATCTCTGCGAAGCTTTAGTAAGCTTCCGTTTAACGAATAAAAACCTTCCTGACCTCATGATCAGGAAGGTTTTTATTTATTATCTGCTGCTTATATAGTTATATGTGTCAGCGGATGCTTCCCTGATAAATGGACTCATTTCCCCATTACAGAAAATGTGCAGCTCATGCATCGCCCTTGTACAAGCCGTATAAAATAGCTTCCGCTCACTTTCGCGACCATATTGCGATTTGGCCCCATTATAAATAATCACAGCATCAAACTCTACACCTTTTGCAAGATACGAAGGAATGATGAGTGTGCCTGTTTCAAAGACGCCTGTTTCTTTTCCAATTAATCGAAGCGGAAGGTTCACTCGTAATGCTGCATACGCTTGCCGGCTCTCCTCGGCGGTTTTGCAGATTACAGCGATCGTTCGATGCCCTTCTGTTTGCAGTATCTGAATCCGTTCTGTTACCTGTGCAGCAAGATCCTCCATATTTGCGACCTGTATTACAGTCGGCTTACTACCTTCCCGGTTAAATGGTTCAATCTCTTCGCCTCCATCTACAAACTCACGTGTGAATTCAACGATCTGGCGAGTCGAACGGTAGCTGCGTGTCAGGGTAATCTTTTCAGTCTGCTCGCCTTCATATAATGAAGATAGTGACGAAACTCCGATACCGAAGCGAGCATGTGCATAGATTGCCTGATTAAGATCACCTAGTACCGTCATTTTGCTGCGCGGAAACAAACGTTTGATGAAAGCAAACTGAAATGCTGAATAGTCCTGAGCCTCATCAATAAATACATGCTTAATAGATGTATTGCTTTGAAATCCTTCCACCAATTCTTGCAAATACAAATACGGGGTCGCATCCTCATACGCTAGCTCGGCACGGGCAATTCGCTCCTTCGTTTGGGCGCATATATCTGCCCATTGCTCCGGCAAACTCGCATTAGGGGCAAAATAAGACACGTACGCTGAATCGGCAAATAGTCGCTCATACATCGCCTTCATATCGATGAATCGCATCCGTTTTACTCTTCTACGCAAAGGCCTAAAGCGTTCCTGAACCACCATTTTGGCAAGCTGCTTTTTTTCCTGTTCAAAATCATCGAACGTCTCCCCGGTGTATCGTCTTTTCTTTCGTAGTTTCTTATAAGCCTGTAAGTATGCTTCCTTATCAAGCAGCTCAATTTCATCTTCCACCCATTGTTCTGTCAACTCTTTACGCATAGCCTGCTTGATTTCCTGAAGCAACCATTCAACGAGTAAATTCATACGGTCCGGAATTTGTAGTGCAGCATCCAGCCTATAAAACTGTTCGGTCATATGTGCTGTGGACACAAGCGTCTTGCCTCGGAATCTAATATCTTTAAACAGCATACCTTCTCGACCAAGAAACGCGGCATATTGCTCAATCATCGTAACAAAGGCATGATCTGCTTTGTAACGTATGCCAGCCATCCGAATGTCATATGCCGGATCATCCTCCGCCGTCAGTACATACTCCATTTGCATAAATGGATCTTCAAGCACAAACCTTTTTCCGAGACGACGCTGCAAGTATTCCTGGAACGTTACCTGCTGCATATTTTTTTCGCCAAGCTCAGGTAGGACCGTTGAAATATAGCTATTGAACAGCTGGTTCGGAGAAAACAGCACAATTTGTTCAGCCTGCAATGTGTTCCGGTAACGGTATAGCAAATAGGCCACCCGCTGCAGAGCTGCAGATGTTTTACCACTTCCGGCCGCTCCCTGCACAAGCAGCAGCCGGCTGCGCTCGTTGCGAATAATCTGGTTCTGCTCTTTCTGGATGGTAGCCACAATACTTTTCATCTGTGTGTTCGCCTGTCTGCCCAGCACCTCTTGCAGCAGTTCATCCCCGATGGTGATCCCTGTATCAAATAGACTTAGAATGCGGCCATCACGAATCACGTACTGCCGCTTCAACTCCATCACACCCGAAATGGTGCCATCGGGCGCCTGATACTGAGCTGGGCCAGGTGAATAATCATAATATAAACTTGAGATCGGCGCACGCCAATCATATACGAGAAATTCCGGTCCGTTCTCTTCCTGAAAAGAAGCCAGCCCAAGATAAATACGTTCCGTCTGCTCTCCTTCTTCTGTAAAATCAATACGTCCAAAATAAGGGGACTGCTCTAGCCTATGCAGCGTTCTTAAACGCTCTCTGGCATGTCGATAGCTGCGCTCCCGCTCGGAGAGAACTTCAGCCTGTTGCTTCATACTGGCATACGTTTCTGCAGCTTCATGCGCATCGTCAAAATTAACGGTTACATCATCCCAGAAATTTTTCCGAATATCCACGACTTCGGTTTGAATATCGCCCACTTCCTGTTGCAGAATCGTAATTTGCCTACTGATTTTATCCGTAACCTGATCAACCCGCTGCTGCTCTTCCTGCCACTCCTGCTTCGACGTATCCATAATCCCACCCCTTATCAAAAGACTCTTCAAATAACATTTGACAAAGCTAGCTCATTTGTGATAAAATTAAATTGATTAATACTTAAAATAAAGGTGATATAATGAGCAACTTTTATTGTATCATAAAATTCCTTTAGTATTCAACACTGTATGCGCTAAAGAGTAGATGCAGATAAAAAGGCCTCACCGTCTATAATATGGACAGTGAGGCCTTTATTATTGTGGAATTTACTCTTCTCCGACATGGCTAGGTCTTCTATTTTTGCGATGTTGAATGCGGCGAACTCGTACACACCTGAACTTCTGGTACAGAGTTCTCCCTACGCAGCATTCCCCTGTAACGGCTTCTATTCGATATCTGGCAGTGGTTTTTAATGGAGAGGATAAAAAGAGTCCGGCTAGTATATGATGAAAATGTTCATTCGGCTCAACAATCGTGATGTTCTGAAAAGGAATCCTGCCAGGGAAATTACACTTTCTAACACTTTTGTTTCCCTTCCACTCCCCAACTGTAAACGTATCTCCAACAGCTAGATTGGATGATTTAGGTACAATAAACTCAAAACCATGTGATAATCCTACCATACGTTCACCCCCCTTTCTTATACGGCTTATACAACATATGCCGTTTCCATAAAAAAGGTGTGGACGAGTACCTCGACCTTACAAGAAAAAACCCGGCATAATCGCCGGGACTTTGGTTTCTAGCGGAAAGGAGCCGTAACAGCGCGTCCGATATCTTTAATAATGACACCTACATCATTTGCCAGTGTACGAACTGGGTGTCCGGTCTGTACTTGCGTATTTAATGTGCGAATTCGCTGATGGAGTTGTGCATCTGTCGTGACATGAACATTGTACCCAGGTTCAGCTTTCTTCACAGCATTGGCTACCTTGTGCTCAATAGCCCTTTTGTCTTGAGCAGCGGCACTTGTAGTATCGAGCCCAATCACGGCATCTTTTCCATTTACAACAGCCGTCGCATGTGCAACACCCGGCACTTTCATCGCTGTACGAGCCATCCGATCTGCTGCCGCACGCTCTGTCGTATTTAGCTGCGCTGTATTAGATGGTGGTTGCGGCGTTCGATTTACATACGCACCATCATTATAACGGGGAACAGTAGGATTGGCCTGGTATTGATTTACGCGATAGTTCTGCGTACGGCTTGTATTATTCGGAGCTGCTGTGTTAGTACATGCAGCAAGAGATCCTGCCAGTACAACAACAAGCGATACAGCCGTAACTTTTGTTAGTACTTTATTCATTTTTTCACCTCCATGCTTAGTTTGACACGCATCATATTTTTTAATTCTGGAAATTAACAGGTACGCTTCTACTCGTTTGTTACGTGTATTTGATTCTCGGCAAGCAGCTCAGAAACCGTAACAAACTGGTAGCCTTCCTTCGATAATCGTTTCAGGATGATGTCTAGCGCCTGGATTGTCTGCGTGCGATCTCGTCCAAAGTCATGAAACAATACAATATTTCCGGGCCGAGCATTGCGACAGACTTTATTTACAATTTTTTTCGTCCCTGGATTGGCCCAATCTTTCGTATCCTGTGTCCATGACCACATCACCACAAGATGCTGGTTTGCCTTCGCTGTCTCTACTACTCTGGTGTTAAAATTCCCCCCCGGAGGTCGGAACAGTGCCGGCCTGATTTTAACTGCTGTATAAATGACTTCATCTGTTTTCTTCATTTCTTCTTGCAGTCGATTCGTATTGATCTGGTTCATGTTTGGATGTGTATATGTATGATTGGCAATTTCATGACCTTTTCGGTGCATCGTTTTAAGCAGCTCAGGATAACTCCTTGCTCGCTGCCCCACTACAAAAAAGGTGGCTTTCGCATGATACTTATCTAGAAGAAGCAAAATTTCATTTGTGTATTTTGGGTGAGGACCATCATCAAACGTAAGAGCGATCAGCTTTTTATTCGTCTGTACTTCCCATACAACATTGCCTGTCTCCTCCCACTCTGTACGATTTTTCGGATTGGCATAGACCACAGACTGGATTACAAAACAAAAAAACAGCATACAAACGATAAGCTTCTTTATCATCTGCAGGTCCCTCCTTCCTACTTTTTGCTGTGCTTCTGATTAAATAGTAAAAAATAATGATCAACCGCCGAGCTAATGGCGCTCACAATTTGTTTTTGTTGCCGGGGATCTGTCATCCGTTCACGATCTACGGAATTGCTGATAAATCCAATCTCAACAAGTACCGTTGGACAAATCGAATGGTTAAGTAAGTACAACCGGGAGCCTGGCTGCGGCAATTCCGCTGTCTTATACAACTTGTTCAACGTATGCTGCATAACATCAGCGAGCATAAAGCTCTGATTGTTTTTCTGATAAAGTACAAGCGGACCATAATCATTTGGGTTAGATGATGTATTGGCATGTAGACTGATTGTAATCTTCGGTGATAACGACTGCATAAGATGCTTACGCTGTGCCAGATCCTTTTGGTGACGTGAACGTGTATTCAACCAGCCGTTCTCCTCACTAAGTGCATAATCTCCCGTACGGTTTAGTACTACGGCATATCCTTTCGTTGATAACTGTTGATACAGAAGGCGTGCTATCGTTAGGGTAACATCCTTTTCCAGCATAGTTTTGTAGGATGCTCCTCCATCAATTCCGCCATGTCCTACATCAATGAGAACGTCGACAGGTGTATTTACACGGTCCAAGCAATATGCTGAGACAGGAAAAAGAAAAACACTTAGACAAATAACTAAAAGAATAACTCTTCGAATCCTCATTTTACTTTCACCAGCTTTTTATAAATAATTCACAGCATCCCTTACACACACTAACCGCGTTAGAACATGATCGGTACTGTTACTGTTTCCTAAAAAAATTTTTATATTTATTCTAACTTAGCTATCCTTACCCCAATAATCGAAGAAACCCCTCTTAGGTCGGTGACCCAAGAGGGGTTTTGGATTTTATCTACCAGCTGGTGATTTCATTTTCGTATTTCTCTCTCTATCCTTCGCTTTTCCAGAAGAATAAATCCCAACTTTTACCTCAATGGAGTTCAGGGAGTCATTAGAAATTTCAAGTTTATTATTTTTCGCCACCTCATGCCAGGCACGAGGATTTTCTCGATATAATGTATTCGATAATTGAAACACATCAGCATTCATTTTAACCCCTTCTTGAAAGGTCCTTCTAATTTCACCTTGAATCCTGTCTTCAGCCCGTTTCTGTAGCTGTTCCTGTGTAAGTGTTTTTCCCATTTCAATAATCGCGCCTTTTACAGAAACTTTTACATTGAACATAGCCTTTCCATTTTTCATTTGTGGTTTTATCTTTATTTTTGGCTTTCCCAAAGTAAGCGAGGCCACCGGTTTCTTACCATCAAAAATATAAAGCGGTGTACGAACGGTTTGCTTTTGCATCCAGCGAATCCCTTGCATCTTTGTTCGTGGTATGTGTCCCTGGAACTTCCCTTGCTGTAGGATCCCTACCCCATCTAACGTTAAAACCTCTTTTTTCTTTTTGTCCTCCTTCCAGTTACTCTTTGAAATTTTCAAATAAGGAATGATGGTCGTAGCTCCACTCTCTTTTGTGCTTATCATAAATTCACGTAAAGTTATAGGCTTAACAATTGAATATTGTAAGTACATATCATCCGGATCACTTAGCCTGGAATATGCTATGGAAAAACTCATAGAAGGTTTAGCAATTAACAGATCATTCAATGACTCCGTTGTGCCCGATACCCAGATCGTTTTTCTAATTTCATTATATCTTTCTAACACATCCAGAACATTTTCTATTACTTTTTTATTCTTTAGAGCTCTCTCCGTAAATACAAGCGCTGCAACATGTCCCCATGAATAGCGTTGCTGGGCTGTTTTATATAAATTATCTGTCGCGATATCAAATGTTTTTCCTACTGATTTTCCTATCCAAATGGGTACAGGCTTCAATCCTCCTCCTCCTTCTTGTTTAGCAATGTTCGTAAAAGGGATAAGCTGCGTATATATGACTTGGTTATTATTTACATAATCAACACCTATAGAATAAACATATCGAGTATGCTCCACTTCCTTCATATCCCAGCATCCTGTCAAAAATAACACCGTAAAAAAACTTATACCAATACAACCTACTTTCCTTCTCATTACGTATCTTCTCCCTGTCTGGTGGAGTCATGAGGCTGTAGCATAGTCGAGCGTTTCTTTTCCCGTTTCCAAGGCATACGGAATATCACATACTTCATGTCGCGAAATACAGGGGGAGATAGTGGGGCTAAATACGGAACTCCGAACGAACGTAAGTTAGCCAGATACGTGAGGATAGCAAAAGCCGAAATGAGAAATCCAAACATCCCCATAAATGAAGACGCTATCAATATAAACATTCGGAAAATAGCCACGCTTCCCGTTAAGGCCACACTCCCCAATGTAAATTTAGCAACAAGTGAAGTCGCCGCTACCACAATCAGACCTGGGGAAGTAAGTCCTGCACTAATTGCAGCCTGTCCAATAATGAGTCCACCTACTACCGATAACGTTTGCCCAATAGCTGCTGGGAAACGGGCGCCAGCTTCTCTAAACAACTCAAACAAAAATAACATAAGAAAACACTCAAGAGGCGTGGAAAAAGGGACCCCCTGCCTGGACACTACAGTCGTTGCGAGCAAAGTAAAAGGCAATTGGTCAGGATGATAAGTCGTTAATGCAACCCAGAACCCCGGGAGAAACATGGAAATGATCATACCAAATAGTCTTAGAACACGTTCAAACGAAGCAAAATAAAAGGAATCATGCATATCCTCACTCGTTTTCAAAATAAACATCAAGTTTACAGGTGCAATCGTAGCCGTAGGTATTCCATCCACCAATAAAGCAAATCGTCCGCGAAGGAGGCTTTCAGCTACAAAATCTGGACGCCCTGTATAGACGAATAACGGAAAAAGGGGAAAGGATGTATCTCCGATCATCTCTTCTACCTGTACTGAACTGGTTATTCCATCAATGTTAATCTGCTGTAACCGTTGCCGTACTTCTTCAATCACTTTATTTGGAGCTATGTCTTTAATAAAGAATAGTCCTACCTCTGTTTTCGTTCTGGTTCCAATTATGAATGTTTCATAATGTAACGACGTCGTTGGTAATCGTTTTCGGATAAGACCAGCGTTAACAGAGAGATCCTCAATAAATCCATCTCGGGGACCTCGTATCGATATTTCTGTCTTTGGTTCCTCAGGGTTTCGTTTCGGTTGAGCAGAAATATCAATCGTATATGCAACATCTGTTCCTTCAAATAGCAAAAGCAGTTGACCCAGAAATACACTTTCAATAATGGTTTCTTTTATCCCCTGATTTGAGAGTTTCTTCATCGTCGCTGTTCTCTGATCCTCTAATTTGTACAGGCTCATCGATGATGAAACAATCTGGTTAATCTGCTTCGTATCACACAAACCCGGGCAGTAAATCAGCATAACAACCGCGTTATCATTACCTTCTGTACGTATGATTTCAATGTTTACATCTCCACAGGAAGCAAACCATTCTCGAACTTGTTCTTCCTTAAATTCAGAGATATGTTCCCCAACAGCAGGTACAGAGATACTTGTACGCCTTTTTGATTTTCTTTTGAAAATATCCCTAAACAACATCGTTTACCTCCTGTTTTTTTCTCCGGTAAATACTGCGAATCCGACAAGTACGAACGAGATTATAAACATGACTCCTAGTGAAACAGGAAGAAAAATGTCGCGCAAAAACATGTAAAATTTCATATCACTTATTGGAAGTACGGTAAATCCAACTACAGCGATATAAATCAGAATAAGAACCCATATTTTCTTTTTTTTATTGCTTATTTTCAAAATATCAATGATCAAAAAGCTGGCTAGAGAGATACGTATGAATGCACCCGACAGCCATTGATAAATCGATAAAAAATCCAGGTGCTCAATATAACGCCCAATTGACACAAGTCTCCACTCTTCAAATGCAGGATAGCGCTGAAATCCAGACTGGTACGGTCCAAATTCAGCAATCCCAGCCATAGTCGGACCTAGAATAAGTCCAGCCAGAACAAAGGTGATAATCACTAGAGAAGAAAAAGTAACTGTAGAACTAATATGATGTTGTAAAAAAGTTAGCAAAATGAGCTCAACCATCCCTGAACCGACGTACATCATTCCTTTAATTACCGGATGAAATCCATATTCGAGCCAGGGCTTCAGCAAAGCATAATCCTTATTCGGAATATTTGCCGTAGCTACAAAAAAACCTAAAATTACAATAATCGGCAACAAAATCCCTGTCGTAATTGCAATAGAATTTATGCCGCAATATGAGTTATAAAAACAAAGCAGGCCAAAAGTAAGCGCTAGTACAAATACCGGAGTAGCAGGCAAATACGATACTTTTGTCCACATAACAGTTTCCTTTAATGTAGTACTGCTAATAAGAAACAAATATAGGCTGCTAATAGATAAAAGGATGATGGAAAAAAAACGCCCATGCTTTTGTTTCAACCATTCGAAAATATGCTGCTGGTTTGTCTTCTTCATAACAAAATAAATTACAGGAATCCATAGTAAGCAGGCCACACATGTAAGGCAGACACTTATCCAGGAATCTCGACCGGAAACTTCTATTAACATGGGAATCACGATGACATGGTTCATAAGTCCAGAGGCCGTCATAATAATCATCATGGTTTGAAAAAGAGTAATCCCAGCCTTCTCCATCACATAGCTCCTCTATATGTTTTTCCATAATTATGTTTTTCTTTTTCATCTATCTTTATTCAGAAAATGACGAAATACAAAAATAGCCCTGTGCTCTCCATTTAATGAAAAGCACAGGGCTATTTTACTCACTTATATAATGCGGTCGGCGAGACTCGAACTCGCACGATCATGGATCACTACCCCCTCAAGATAGCGTGTCTGCCAATTCCACCACGACCGCAAAATTTATATAAATCTAAAAATGGTCGGGAAGACAGGATTCGAACCTGCGACACCCTGGTCCCAAACCAGGTACTCTACCAAGCTGAGCTACTTCCCGACATACTATGGCGTGCCCGGAGAGACTCGAACTCCCAACCTTCTGATTCGTAGTCAGACACTCTATCCGATTGAGCTACGGGCACATATGAAATAGATAGAAGGAACTGAATTCGGAAATAAAGGTTTGCCAACCCTTCGGTCCAGACATAAAAAAACGCCCCGAACTTCTCCTTTGGAGAGAAAATCCTCGGAACATTTCTTGTACCCTCAAAACTGAATGTAGAAGAAAAACCGCATTGTATTAGGTTAAGCCCTCGACCGATTAGTATTCGTCAGCTCCGTACATTGCTGCACTTCCACCTCGAACCTATCTACCTCATCATCTATAAGGGGTCTTACCAGCTTATGCTGTGGGAAATCTCATCTTGAGGGGGGCTTCACGCTTAGATGCTTTCAGCGCTTATCCCGTCCGCACATAGCTACCCAGCTGTGCTCCTGGCGGAACAACTGGTGCACCAGCGGTGCGTCCATCCCGGTCCTCTCGTACTAAGGACAGCTCCTCTCAAATTTCCTGCGCCCACGACAGATAGGGACCGAACTGTCTCACGACGTTCTGAACCCAGCTCGCGTACCGCTTTAATGGGCGAACAGCCCAACCCTTGGAACCTACTTCAGCTCCAGGATGCGATGAGCCGACATCGAGGTGCCAAACCTCCCCGTCGATGTGGACTCTTGGGGGAGATAAGCCTGTTATCCCCAGGGTAGCTTTTATCCGTTGAGCGATGGCCCTTCCATGCGGAACCACCGGATCACTAAGCCCGACTTTCGTCCCTGCTCGACTTGTAGGTCTCGCAGTCAAGCTCCCTTGTGCCTTTACACTCTGCGAATGATTTCCAACCATTCTGAGGGAACCTTTGGGCGCCTCCGTTACCTTTTAGGAGGCGACCGCCCCAGTCAAACTGCCCGCCTGACACGGTCCTTCATCCCGGTAAGGGATGCAAGTGAGAAGGCCAGCATTGTCAGGGTGGTATCCCAAGGACGCCTCCCCCGAACCTGACGGTCCGGATTCAACGGCTCCCACCTATCCTGTACAAACAATACCAGCATTCAATATCAGGCTGCAGTAAAGCTCCATGGGGTCTTTCCGTCTTGTCGCGGGTAACCTGCATCTTCACAGGTAGTATGATTTCACCGAGTCTCTTGCCGAGACAGTGCCCAAGTCGTTACGCCTTTCGTGCGGGTCGGAACTTACCCGACAAGGAATTTCGCTACCTTAGGACCGTTATAGTTACGGCCGCCGTTTACTGGGGCTTCGGTTCAAAGCTTCGCCTTGCGGCTAACCTTTCCCCTTAACCTTCCAGCACCGGGCAGGCGTCAGCCCCTATACTTCGCCTTGCGGCTTCGCAGAGACCTGTGTTTTTGCTAAACAGTCGCTTGGGCCTTTTCACTGCGGCCCCCTCGCGCTTTGACACGCTACCGGGGCACCCCTTCTCCCGAAGTTACGGGGTCATTTTGCCGAGTTCCTTAGCAAGAGTTTTCTCGCGCGCCTTAGGATTCTCTCCTCGCCTACCTGTGTCGGTTTGCGGTACGGGTACCTCACTCCTCGCTAGAGGCTTTTCTTGGCAGTGTGAGATCAGGGACTTCGCTACTTTAATTCGCTCGCCATCACAGCCTGGCGTTACAGTGTACGGATTTGCCTATACACACGCCTCACTGCTTGGACAGACATAACCAGCAGTCTGCTCACCCTACCCTCCTGCGTCCCCCCGTTGCTCAAACGGAGTGGAGGTAGTACAGGAATTTCAACCTGTTGTCCATCGCCTACGCTTTTCAGCCTCGGCTTAGGTCCCGACTAACCCTGAGAGGACGAGCCTTCCTCAGGAACCCTTAGGCTTTCGGCGGAAAGGATTCTCACCTTTCTTTTCGCTACTTA
>NZ_CP116902.1:3522500-3562500 GCF_028471905.1 Aneurinibacillus uraniidurans
AATTTGAACTGTGAAAGTAATTAAACATAAACAACTCAAATTTTTTCTCCTACGTTGAAAAAGTTGTCATTTTTAAAGGGTGTGCCCAGGCACACCCTTTTTTTGTTATTGACTTTAGCATTAATTATCATAATGATCCAATCCCGTATACTCCGGAGACCTACAGGGAAATTGTAACATAACAGACGTACCCTCATTTATTTCGCTTGCGACTAAAATGGCCGCATTGTATTTCTTTATTAATCGCTGAGCTATAGATAATCCCAATCCATATCCCCCTTCTTTTCTCGTCCTCGCTTTATTGACGCGGTAAAAGCGATTCATAACAAATGGTAGTTCTTCTTTTGGTATCCCTATTCCTTTGTCCAGTATCTCAATTAAAAATTGATTTCCCGTTGCTTTTACCGAGCATTTTATCCATTTATTTTCCTTCGAGTATTTCACAGCATTGTCCAATAAAACGGTTAAAATTTGCTCTAGATGTTTCGTTTGTATCTGAATCAAATACTCTTTGTTCTCAGTAACTTCAACAACAAATTCAAATTCACTATGAACAATCCTGAAATTCTTGATCAAGTTTTCGATAATAGGAATAGGATTAATCCATTCCGTTTGATCATTATGCTCCTCCAATTCTGCCTTAGACAACTCTAAAAGTTCTGAAACGAGATGACTTAGTTTATCTAACTCCTTAAGGGAAGCATTCAGTGATTTATTTAATACCTGTGGTTCATATTTTCCCCATCTGTTTATTAACTGTAGATGGCCTTGAATAATTGAAATTGGCGTACGTAACTCATGGGATGCATCTTCCACGAATTGCTTTTGCTGCAAAAATGATTCTTCAAGTTGATCCATGATTTCATTAAACATTCTGCCAATTCCAGAAATCTCATCCTTTTGTCCATATAGGGCAACTCTTTCATGCAACCCATGTTTCTTAACTTTCTTCATGGCATCCAAAATATTTTTGACAGGCTTTAATAGCTGCTTAGAAACAATCATCCCCCCCATCCAACTTAATATGATGGAGATAATTCCTGCAATAATCATGACATTAAAAACTTGCTGAAATAATCCTTTAAAGAACTCTATATCCCTGATAACCTCTATTGTTCCTACGGCATTGTCTATCTTTATAGGACTACGTATAATCTGAAAATGCCTTTCATTCAATTGAAAATTATATAGCTCGGTATCCTTTACTTTTTTAGGTTTTATTTGATCTACTGATATATTCGATACCTGTAATAATACATGTCCATTTCCATCTATAATACGTATTGCTTGAAATGGCCTGTTATTGCTTTCTAGTGTTTTCTTGCTTTCGTATACCATCTGTTTTGTTAATCCAGATGAATTTGATTTTTGGAATAAATACGTTTTTACTTGGTTCATTTCTCGTATTGTTGTTCTTGTATCTTGAGCAAGCGTCCAGTTACTAATCACAACATACTGTAGTAAGTTATAGCTTAAAAATAAAGCCACCAAAAGCATAGAGGACCATATCGTTAACTTATACTTAATAGGGAGATTTAAATTTTTCATTAACGCATCACATATCCCATTCCTCTAATCGTTTGGATATACGCCTCACCATTTGATGAATCAAGCTTGTTCCGTAAGTGTCCAACATACACATCTACTATATTTGTTTCCACCGTTGTATCATAGCCCCATACTTTCTCTAACAGCACTTCCCTCGTTAAAACCCGATTTATATTTTGAATAAATGTGATAAGTAAATCGTATTCCTTTTTTGTTAACTCTATTTCCTCATCTCCACGTTTCACTATCCTGCCTAAAATGTCTACTTGTAAATCTTTAAATGTAAGATGTGATTGAAATTGTTTCTCTTTGTCTAGTCGTCTAAAAATAACGCGCATTCTAGCAAGTAATTCTTCAATGGCAAAGGGTTTCAGAATATAATCATCTGCACCATTATCCAGACCCGAAACTCGATCCAAAACACTATCCCTTGCTGTTACCATAATAATGGGAGTTTCCTTGACCGCTCGTATTCTTCTACATACTTCAATACCATTTAGATCAGGTAACATGATGTCTAATAAAATAAGGTCCCAATCCGAATCCAAAGCTAGCTTCAACCCTTCCCTACCACCATTTGAAACCGTAACTGAAAATCCCTCATATTCCAGCTCTAATAAAATAAACTGAGCTAATTCTTCTTCATCTTCTATTATTAGAATCTCCCTCATATCACTTACTCCTCGTAATCATACTGCTATATAATCAATACCTAAAAAATCCACTTGTTTAGTAAGTATATTCCATTCATTCTCATGGATATGAATACTCTTATGATGCCCAGTTTTTCAAGCAACCATCCTCACACTAAGGGTTGAACAGAAATTTTCAAGAGTCCGGTTATTAATTTTTTATACGATATAAAACTCCCTTCCGAATATTGTAAAGGGAGTTTTATATCTTACTGTATTGGTTGTAGTAAATACTTTTTACACGTCACGATTTTATATTATTTGCAAAAACCGCCTGTTCTTGCATCGACTTTGAAATCATGTCCTTTTCCATGCTTATCAAGGACATGAATAGCATACAAATCAAGTCCGTTTTCATGTCGTAATTCAGCTTTTTGTACCGTTCCCTCACACTGCTTCAATACGATATCACTAACTTCTCGCTCTGTTAGGAATTTTACTTGCTGTTTTACGGCTACTTCCTCTAGCTTTCCATCTCTCTCATGAACTTTGAATTCATGTCCTTTTCCATACTTATCAAGGATGTGAACGACATATACACCAAGTCCGTTATCGTAGTTTACGGTTTGGATTTTTCCTTCGCAATGCTTCAATGCGATATTAGTAGCTTCTCGCTGCGTTAAGAATTTTACTTGTTGTTGTACGGCTACTTCCTCTAGCTTCCCATCTCTCGCATGAACTTTGAAATCATGTCCTTTTCCGTACTTATCAATGGTATGGACCGCATACACATCAAGTCCATTCTCATGTCGTAATTCAGCTTTCTGTACTGTTCCCTCACAATGCTTCAATGCAATATCACTAGCTTCTTTCTGTGTTAAGAATCCGCCTTGGTGTTGTACATGAGCTGCATATGCTTCATGTTCATGTGCACCTGGCATCGGTGCCGCATTTGCGATTCCTGCTAAACCTGTTCCTAAAATAGACAAAGCCAATGGTAGTGTTGCTAATTTTTTCATCATGTTTTGTGCCTCCTGATGCATTTGTTTATTAATGTCTTTCACAGTTCAAATACTACTAGACGCTTCTGAAATTCAATTAATGAAATACTAAACAAGTATTAAAAAATTAATTAAAAAATTTTTATACTACGGAAAAAGAGGGGCTAATCACCACCTTTTTACTGGTATCTTATAAAATCTTCCCCGGACTGACTTCTTCCTCGTTATCACAGACAGTCAGTTATCTATCTACCTCTCCTCTCAATTTGAGGGAATTCCCTCATACAATTCTTCGAACGGGTACAGTATAGTGAAGTAGAAGATGATTTAGTCATCCTCTCTGAGGTGATAGAACGTTTAACTTAGCCGACCTTTGTGTCGGCCCTTTTTGTTTCGTTCCCTCAATTATGCAATTTTTTATAATCCTGAAACAAAAAATCCCCACCGCCCGAAAGGGCAGTGGGGAATCGTATTTTTAGGAGTATGTGTACTTCCCTATTGTTTAGATTTTGTGTAATTGAGGTCCCATATTACTCCGAAATAATCCCTAACCTTAGCAAATTTTGCGCCCCAAAAAGTATCCTGTAACTCCATTAAAACAGAACCTTTTTGGCTTAAAGCATTGTACAATTTCTGAATTTCTTCTTCGCTTTCAAGTTCAAGAGCTAGTGAAATATTATTTCCCTTTTCAACCGACTGACCTAAAAATGTATCAGAAACCATTATAAATAAATCATCTTTTTTAAATTGAGCATGCATAATCTTGTTATCCATTTCTGGAGGAGTAGGAAAGTCTGCCTGTCCAAAAGTTTGGATCCCTAATACCTCTCCCTCAAAAACATCCTTATAATATTCTAATGCTTCTCTAGCATCACCATTAAACGTGAGATACGGGGTTGCTTGCTGTTTCATGTACATCACTCCTTTTGTTATGTATTTCTTTATTATATAGAATCACGATGTAAATTTCGAATTGGAACAAATCGGTTGATTTACTGGGACATATGCTCTTCTGGGCAAAATAAAAAGGAGCAGCTTTTCGCTGCTCCCTCACCTATTTATTCTTGTGTGATCCATTCCCACGCTTCATTCTGTTGTTCAAGATCGAAGTACTTCATATCAGCTTTAATAAAATAATCTTCTATTTTAATAATCGGCTTCATCCACTTCTGATCACTCACTACAGCAACTTTGTCGTAATACTTATAGAATTCCTTATTAAATTCTATATCTTCTAAAATGAAGTCCCAGGAAACTCCAGTGTATTCTCCGACCATCATCAGCACTCGAATCTTTCCATAACGATTAGCTGTTTCCCGGAAAGCTTGCTCAACACCATGGAAGTCCTTTTTCGTTATCTTTTCACTGACTTCAATCGCTACAACAGCATCACTACGACTCTCTATTACTCTGATCATGGAGACCACCTTCCCTTCTCTATTTTCTATTCGATATAGAGGTGGGTTGTCCTTGTATCCCGCAGCAAAATATATGACAAATATGTGGTCAAAGCAAGCCCAGTCAGCGTACCGTATCCACCTGCAACTACAACACAAGGTTATGCAAAAGAAAAAGCACCGCGATGGGTGCTAATGTTTTTGCCTAACTACATATTTTTCACTTTCGGTCCCAACCATCTCAATTTTGTAAGCTTTGAGCAATTCATCAACAGTAGGCATTATTTCTTTATCGCTCATTCCTGTTGCCTTTGCAATTTCTTCGCGACTTTTTGGAACTTCTTGTTCTTTTAGATACGTAATAACTTTTTCTTTCATGCTTATCCCTCCATTTTCCTTATTTATTATGTACAATGAAAAAATATACATGTATAAAACAAAAGACCATCTTTCTTAAAACGGAACCTACCTTCCTCACTATTTACCTAATATGATGTAGAAGTCACACCTAACATGGAGGCGATTTATATTGTCCGAAGCCAATAAAAAATACAACGGTTATGACACAACCATTGTTTATGACTACAAAGAGTACCCCGATACTGTCAGTGGGCGCTGTGATAATTGTGGTAACGCCCATTTCAAAAGCTCTGTTAAGGATACGATTTTCCTTAGAGAATGCAGAGAGTGCAGTATGAAGAAAAGTATTTGACCCTGCGAAAATGCAGGGCTTTTGTTTGCAAAAGAAAAAGACCTGCCTCATGAATCATAGAGGCAAGCCTTTCTGGTTGGAACTTACTTTGTAGCAGCAACTCTTAACTGCTCATTCTGTTTGAGCAATTGCGCGAACGTTTGAGAAGGGGTTGTTGTAATATTGAGAGGACCTTTCCCTTTTCCTCCCCAAAATCTAGGAAGCGACGGAATCATATCAAAACCTCCTTTCTGTATTACCCTTGATAAATATATTCTAACAGGATATGTAAGATGAAAATGTAATTCGAATTACAGAGCTGCATTTTTTATATGATCATTTACACTACACTAACTGTAAAGGAAGTAGTATACAATACATTAACTCCTTTGTTATATCGATTAAAGGACTGTAATTAACATAGACCACCCTTCCAGCACCTCCTGTGCATCTGTTCGACAAAAAGAACGATTCACCTGCAACTGTAACGCAACCGAATAATCACCCGGAATACCTATTCACTTCTTCTCATCCTCCCTTATCATTTTTTGAAACTCTTATCCATCTACAACGTATAGTAAAGCAAGTCGAATTTCTTACTCCCCCTAATGGAGCTAGCCAATGTGCCGGCTCCTTTTTTGAAACCTTTTTACATTTTTGCACGTATATAACAGTGACGTATCATTACTCCCTCTATTCCTTGATAAGGAAGGAATAGACACTCACTTTTGCCGACTATTGTCGGCTTTTTTATGTGTAAAATTGCTGTATTACGAAACTTATTTCACACCCTCATTTATATAAATATTGTAGTTTTATTGCTCAAGTATAGAGTTTGTCTCGTTCGTTTTTTTTCATATTGCATATGATAATAGCGAGAGTATGCTGATACAGGATGATAGAATGGTAGGTAAAATCACCCCGCAGTATATTCTCCTAACTCCTTGAGATGGCATGTTAACATGGGAAACCATTAGCATGCCATTTTTTATGTAACTATTAGCATGCTAAATAGTTACATAAAAAATGGAGTTGTATACTTTCATCCGACCTTTCGCAAAATCACCGCGTTGTGAGCCACCTGCCAACACACTTAGCACTGACAGGCAACCAACTCTCCTTAGCTGCTTTTCATTTCCGTGATGCATACTTTTCCTTACCTTTTGAAAAGTTAGGTATAGGGAGGTGAAAAATATGGATGAAATTAAGGTAATGGACAATGCTTATTTCTTAGTATCTGGCGAGTTTACTTTACTCGACGGCGAAGGAAACAAGATCGAAACCAAACAACCGGCTGCTTTATGCCGTTGCGGACTTTCAACGAATCAACCTTTCTGTAACGGAGATCATAAAGGCAAATTCGAAAGCGCTGTAAGAGCTTAATCTTTGTAACACCTCTTGATCTAAAGGGGTGTTTTTATTTTTTAGCCATCTACAAACTCGGCACCGGCAAGCATCTCCTTGATCTCTGCCATCGCCTGGTTGATCTTTTCGCGAAACACGGCTTTGATAAGGCCTGCTTTCATAAAGATTGCTCCTTCCTTGTAGGATTTTCCACTCACCTATCGAATTTTGGTTATAGGAGGAACGATTACTTTAGCGAGTGGCTTTTCTTCCAAGTTCAGATAGACAGGAGATGTAAATATGGATTTAGAATCTTTGTTTAGCAACCTACAAGTTGACCTCAATTGCCCTGGTTGCAATCATCAATTTCCAGTTGCCTTTTTGGCATTTTTCGGACCAAAAAACGTCGTGATTTGTCCGAACTGCAACTCCTCTATCGAGATTTAACTGCATGAAGAATCCAAGCAGGCAACAGAAGAAATAACTCCTACACTTAATGACTTGGAAGATACTTTTAAAAAGTTTGGGCGCTAGTTTTCAGCTGTAAGGAGTGAAAAAGAATCACATCGGCAAATTCATCTTCACTCCCTCCCTATTGCTGAGCGAATTCAATTACTAACCTTGTGTTTTGTGCACAAGTAGTCGAGGGAAAAACGTTAGAAGAGTTTTACGCTAAAGATGGAGGTATAGGACTAAATGGGGTTTAACTTTCGAAAAAGCATTAACCTTGGTGGCGGTATTCGATTAAGTGTTTCTAAGAGTGGTCTTGGAGTAAGTGCAGGAGTAAAAGGGCTGCGGGTAGGTGTAGGACCTGGGGGTGCGCGTGCTACTGCTTCAATTCCTGGCACCGGTCTATCCTATACTACCTCTCTTGGTCCTTCAAGGTCTGCTCGAAGAAGACAAACTGAACTACAGCAGCGGCAAGCTCAACGTATGGCTGAATTAGAGCTAGCTCAATATGAAGTAGATGTATACGAAAATCAAATAGAATTACTAAAGTCTATGCATAAAGAATGCTCACCATCAATTAGCTGGCAGCAGCTTAATCAGATGCCTCCACCTTTTTTGCATGGGAATCCCGGACCGAATGAACTGCATGCTCAGAATGAGCTTGATAATTATAAACCAGGATTTATTGATAAAATTTTTGGTCGAACAGACTCCAAACTTTCCGATTTAAAAAATGCGATAGAAGAAGCAAAACAACTTGATAATCAAAAATACGAAGAATGGGAGGCGTTAAAAAAACTCTCTCATTCAGTTATTCAACAGGATCTAGATTCCTATGTTCAAGTACTAAACGAATTCGCCCCTTTTGAAGAGCTCGATCATGTAGGAAGTAATTTTGAAGTTTCGCTTTTCCCGACAAAATCAGAAGTAACATTGTATGTTAACTCTGATGAGGTTATCCCAGCGGAAGTAAAGTCTTTGACGAAAACCGGGAAACTTTCTATTAAGAAAATGACTAAAACGCAATTTTATGACATCTATCAAGACTATGTATGCAGTTGTTTACTCCGTGTAGCGCGTGAAATGTTCGCTATCTTACCACTTGAAGAAGTGTATATCCATGCGGTTGGTGAATCTCTTGACAGTGCAACTGGTCATGAGAAGCAGGAGGTTATTTTATCAACTTGCATCACTAGAAGTATCTTAGAAAGTTTGAACCTTGACTCTATCGATTGCTCCGATGCCATGAGTAATTTTAAGCACAACATGAAATTTGCAAAAACTAAAGGATTCCAGCCAGTAGAAAAGTTTCTCTTTTAGGACTTTTTTAAAACAAATCAACAATTTACAAGCAAGATATTATTTTAACTATCTCAGAAAATTCTTTTTCGGGAAGTATAAGTCTTTCCTAACATATCGCAAATTACTGGATACCCTGAAAAGATAGTGGAAAAATATTTTCAGCTTGTGTATCAAAATGATTAACTGCTCTACTCGCCTTATATGCTAGGTAGGTAATTATTTTTGAGCTTTATTCGGAAGCAGCCAAAGAAGAAAGCTCTTATGCTCAATTTATGGTCGGCTATTCATATCTCAAAGGAACAGGCGTTGAAAAAGATTACGAAAAAGGAATTCAGCTATGTCTAAAAGCTGCAGAACAAGGGGACCCAAGGACAGCTTCTTATGGGCTCCTTATATGAAAAAGAAACCGATGTTAAACAAGACTATCAAAAGGCTTTAGGCTGGTATAATAAAGCTGCTAAGAGTGACGATCATTCTGGAAAAGAAGCAAAAGACCACCGTGATGCATTGTTAAAGAAAATGAAAAAAGTATAGTCATTCCATCAAAATTCTTTGCCCCTTCAGGGCTCTTCTTTTTCACCATAAATCAGAACGTATATTCTGTTATACACAAGTTTATCCACACTATTCACATAAAGAAGGCGATGAACAATGCGAAAAATTCGCTTTAGCACACTAAAGCTGGTCAAAACAAAAACCCCTTATATATCAAGGGGTTTCGCACACGGCTCTCCTCACAATCCGAGCAGTAGCCATAAATCTCAAATTTAAAAAACGGGTATTTCGTGGACTTATCATAAATTATTGATGTGCGATGAATCCTTAATTTATAAGGATTTTGGTGAAATGCTCATTACATCAGTTAACACCTCTGACATATGTGCGTGGTCATTTTTGTGGTCAATGTGGTCAAATATTTGATCAGTGGTTAAAGGAAGCATGTTCATCATCGAAAACTCTTTCTCTCCTCTAACCTACCTTTATCTTATGCCCAGGTAAGAAAAAAACATACGATATAGTGCAGAAAAGAATGTATAAATGCAAGTAAGCACAAAAAACTTAAATTTCCATAAAACACTCTGATGAAAACGCATGTTTTTTAGAGAATACCTAGTTTTTATATTAGCATGAAACTTGCTTTTTATAATTAACATACTAAAAGGTGCCTTCAATATTTGCTACCTCTTAAAGTGGGAGCAAGATTCCTTCCTTATCTCACTCCTTATTTGTATTTGACTTGTGACAATACCAGTAGTCAAGTGAAAGCATAAAAACAACTATATAATAGAATATTCGATATGGATTTCCATTTTTCAGCATTTGTTATATACTTACAATTATGCACTTTGATTTTTTCGTTTAAATTGATTTTAAAACAAAGCTACAGAATCACATACCAGAAAGAAAGAGGACGAGGCTGTTTAATATTTGTTTCTAGTTTGTTTAATTAGGGGGGGCATTTAATGAAAAGAATAAAATCAATCTATTCGTTTTTTCTTTCTGTTACGGTCTTATTTTCAATGTTTACATGGTTTTCATCTGGTAATATAGTGTACGCAAAACCATCTTGGGTGCCTGTTGGAACCGCAGGTTTCTCTGCTAGTCCTTTCCGCGAACCCTCTTTTGCTATCGATAATGGTACACCTTATGTTGCTTTTCAAGATTGGGAAAATGATCATAAAGCGACTGTCATGAAGTTTAATGCTACAAGTTCAAGCTGGGAACTAGTTGGAACCGCAGGCTTCTCACCTGGTCCTGCTTACAATCTCTCTCTTGTTATCAATAACGGTACACCTTATATCGCTTTTCAAGACAAGAGTAACAATAAAGTAACTACTATGAAGTTTAACGGCACAAGTTCAAGCTGGGAACTGGTCGGAACCCTTGGGGAATCTCCCCACCCTGCTGATGAGTTTTCTCTTGCTGTCGATAAGGGTATACCTTATATCGCTCTTCAGGAGTGGGAAAACAATCGTAAACTGACTGTCATGAAGTTCAATAGCATAAGTTCAAGCTGGGAACCGATCGGAACCACAAGTTTATCTGCCTATACCGCCGTCGACCCATCACTTGTTATCGATAAAGGTACACCTTACTTAGCTTTTTCAGATTGGAACAACAATTATAAAGCGACCGTACTAAAATATAACGGTACAAGCTCAAGCTGGAAGCCTGTCGGAACTGCAGGTTTCTCTACCGGTCCTGCTTACGTCTCCTTTGTTATCGATAATGGTACGCCTTATATCGCTTTTGCAGACGACAAGAATGCCAAAGTAATTATCATGAAGTTCAACAGCACAAGCTCAAGTTGGAAGCCCATTAAAACTACAGGTTTGTCCTCCTATACAGTTACAAATCTCTGCCTTGCTGTTGATAAGGGTACGCCGTATGTCGCCTTTCAGGATCTAGGGAAAAATAATAAAGCGACCGTCTTAAAATTCAACAACACAAACTCAAGTTGGAATCTTGTTGGAATCAGAGCCTTCTCATCCGGCCCTGCTTATAGTATTTCCTTTGCCATCGATAAGGGTACGCCATATGTCGCTTTTACAGACGATGGGAACAATGGTAGAGCAACTGTCATGAAATTTCCTACTCCTACAGCAGGCAAATGATATTTATACCATGAAGCAGGCGACGACTAGGGTGAATTGGTAGCTGTAAAATAAGAATACAACTAACTTTTAAAGAGGAGTTAACTCAAAAAGTTATGAGTTAGCTCCTTTTTGTTATTCTTTCGTTTGGCTGCTTAAGCATTTGGTGACTGATAACGCTACACCAGCGCTACGATTTTTAACTTTTATACGTTCACCTTCTTCATCCCTGCTGCTTCTCGGACCGTATCAGCCAGACGACCAACCCCTTCCAGCTTTCATTTCCAGATATTCTCCTACCTTCTGTGCCATTTAGAATAATATATGTAAAACGAGATCGGCATTTTTTGTTCGGTGAAGAAATAAAAAAGCAGCCCTGCGCTCTCAATTCAACAGAGAACACAGGGCTGCTTTTTTCATGCGTTTCTATGATGCGGTCGGCGAGACTCGAACTCGCACGATCATGGATCACTACCCCCTCAAGATAGCGTCAGTGCAAAAAAGTCGCTTTAGTCTACTAAAGGTGGTCAAACGGGAATTTTCAGCAGCTTGTGGTCAAAGACAAAAACAAAAACCCCTTATATATCAAGGGGTTTCACACACGGCTCTCCTCACAATCCGAGCAGTAGCCATAAATCTCAAATTTATGATCCGTAATCCGAAACCCGTCCGGCTCGCCAAACATTCCATCCAGCGGACATGATCGAATATGGCGCGTCTTTCCACACGACAGGCAAATCAGATGATGATGGTGCTCATCCATCGAGCAACGAAACCGGTATTTTCTCTCCCCACCCAGCTCCGTTACCTCGACAATGTTCAAATCTGCAAACAACGTAAGATTCCGATACACCGTATCAAAACTAAGTGCCGGATATTCCTTCTGCATACGCGACAACATCTCGCGTGCCGACATATACCGCTTCTCCTGCGCAAAAATACGTACCATCTCTTCCCGTTTGCCGGTATACTTATATCCCTTCTCTTTCAAAAGCTGTAATGCCTGCTCGACAGTCATTACTTCTCACCGCCTTTATCTAAGAGTTACGCACCCTTTTCCCCAATAGTACGATAACAAGCAAGAGCACAGCAACCAGTACAATCGTTCCGCCTGACGCCAGGTTAAATGTGTATGACAGCATTAAACCCGAGATCACCGATATTTCCCCAAACAAGATCGCATAGACAAACGTTTGACGGAAACTGTTCGCTAGCTGCAGCGCTGCTGCGACCGGCAGCGTAATCAGTGCGGACACGAGCAAAATCCCGACAACCTGCATCGAGATACTAATCACAATCGCCACAAGTATACTGAAAATCACATTAACTACGCCGCGAGGCACACCTGAGATACGCGCTGCTTCTTCATCAAACGACAAATACAACAGCTCTTTATAAAACAACCAGACCACCACGATCACAATTGCACTCGCGACCATAACGCGAATCACATCTTGTTGTGTCACCGCCAGCAGGCTTCCAAACAAATATCCGAACAAGTCGACATTAAATCCATTCGCTAAGCTAATAAGCACGACACCCAAGCCAATTCCGGTCGATAAAATGATCGGAATCGCCAGCTCCTGATAGAATCGATAGGCAGCACGCAGCTTATCAATCATAAATGCACCCGCAACAGAAAATGCCATCCCCATATAAATCGGGCTGACACTTTGAAAAAACGGGATGCTCTGTCCAAGTAAAAGACCCGCCGCCACGCCGGAGAGTGTAATATGCGAGAGCGCATCCGCAATCAGCGACAACCGCCGCACGACCAGAAATACACCAATTAATGGGGCAACCAACCCGATCATCAGCCCCGACAACAGTGCATTCTGCATAAACGTATAATGTAAGATTGCTTCTATCATGTTTCCTACTCTCCTCTAATGGTCGTGGTGATGGTCATGGTGCAGCACATGTACATCATGTCCATACGACCGGAGCAAAATTTCCGCACGGTTTTCTTCAAACTCTTTCGCTCCTCCATGGTAAAACAACTTATGATTCAAACAGGCAATCGAGTGCATTTTCGTACTAACAGCACCCAGGTCATGCGATACAAGGATCATGGAGATGCCTCGCTCACGATTGAGACGCTGCAGCAACTCATAAAACCTCTCTTCTGACTGCGCATCTACCCCAACTGTAGGCTCATCCAAAATAAGCACATCCGGTTCGCTTACAAGCGCACGGGCGATAAAAACACGCTGCTGTTGACCGCCGGATAAACGCCCGATATTACGGTCAGCAAACTCGCCCATCCCCACTGTTTCAATCGCCAGCTGTACCTTCTCCCGCTCAGCGCGTCCCGGACGACGGAACAGCCCCAGCTTGCCAGTTAGCCCCATCATGACCACTTCAAAGACAGTCGCCGGAAAGCCCGAGTTAAAGCTGTTCGCCTTTTGCGATACATAGCCAATGCGTGGCCACGCATCGAATTTCTGAAGCGGCTGACCGAACCAATGGATCGTGCCATTTGTCAGCGGAAGCACACCCAAAATTAATTTTAACAACGTGGACTTGCCAGACCCATTCGGTCCGACAAGCCCTAACATTTCACCGCGCCGAAGCCCGAAGGTAATATCTTCGAGTACCGGCCGCGCTTCATATTGATGAGAGATATGCTGCACATCAAGAATTAATTCACTCACTTTACTTCCAGCACCTTTTTCAAAGTTTGCAGATTGTCCCGCATAAGATCGCCATAGGTTTTCCCTGCGTCAAGCTGCTCTTTTGTTACATTCTCCAGCGTGTACAGTGTCACCGCTTCTGCACCAGATTCGCGCTGCACTGCTTGCGCTACTTTATTCTCTACAAGTCCTTCAAACGCAACATATTTAATATTATGCTGTTTTACCGTATCAATCAATTGTTTTAGCTGCTGCTGCGTTGGTTCTTGTGATGGAGAAAGTCCGGATACCGGAATTTGCTCCAGTCCATAGCGGTTTGCCAAATACGTGAACGCTTTGTGTGATACCACCAGTTCTTTCTTGCCCGCTTTTGCAACCAGATCTTTATACTGTTGGTCGATTGCATCGAGATCAGCCGCCAGCGCCTGATAGTTTTTCTCATAATCAGCTTTATGAACCGGATCAATCTCAATGAGTGCTTTTTCAATATTTTGCGCCTGCTGCTTAGCACGCATCGGGTCTAGCCATACATGCGGGTCATATTTGCCAAGTTCATGCCCATGCTCATCTTCCTTATGACCGTCTGTCGCTGCATGTCCTTCATGATCATCTGCAGTTGATGCAAGCAGCTGCACTCCCTGGCTCGCATCGAGCACTTTTGTCTTGGACTTGTCAAGATTCTGTCCGACTTTCTCAATCCATGCTTCATAGCCTGCACCGTTATAAACAAACAGCTTAGCCTCGTTCAGCTCACCCAAATCTTTAGGAGATGGTTCAAAATCATGCGGCTCTGCTCCTGGGGGCACAATACTTTTTACTTCTACATGATCTCCCCCGATTGTTTTGGCAAAACTGTACACCGGGAATAGACTTGTATATACAAGTATCTTACCTGATCCCCCCTGCGACTCTGCTCCATTCTTTTGACCGCAGCCAACTAGAAAAAACATCAGTACCAGCATAAAAGTAGTGGTTGCCCACAAAACTTTTCTATATCCTTTCATTTCCGACTCCTCCTTTTTTCAACTATATACAACAAAATAAGATACATTACGATTTATCCGTGAAAAGTATAACGGAATGAATCTGATTTGTAAACAAGCAAAAATGACTCCATCTTCAAGCATCATCGCTATTCTCTTTGTTTGTCCTCTATCTATACATAAGAAAAACAGGGCCGCTATAGAACCTCAAGCCCTGTTCATTCTGATTTATTTGCGCCTTACCTTATTGCTGGCGAAGATACTGTTTGTCTTTCATAAACATGCGCCAGAAGAAAATAAAACCCGGTGTCAAAATCGCAAACCCAACGATATAGGATGCAAACAGTGCCCGAAACGTACTCGGATGCGTAAAGCCTGACTCAATCGTCACATGCGGGTACACGATGTATGGCAAATGTGCTTTGCCGTACGCATAGCTGGCAAATAAATACTGTGCTACAATGAGCAGCACCGCCGCACGCGGCCAGCCTACCTGACCGACAGCATGACGCTTGGGCCACCAGAGTGCAGAATAGCCAAGCACAAATAAAACGATAGAGAGGCCGAGTCCCACCTGATGCTCCAGAAGACCTGCATACAACCAGTCCGCATCCCGGCGAATCGATAGCAGCACAAGCACGGAAGCTGCAAAAGCAAGCGGGCCGTTCAACACCGCATCCCGACGATAAATCCGGTATGCTTGCGGCTCATTGGACACGTGCGAATAATCCGCAAGCAAAAGCGAGGAGAGAAACAATGTACTCGTAACCGCAAACAGAATATAGGCCAATCCACTGAAACTAGTCAAAAGAGTACCGAGCAACAACTGCTCTCCCCCCGCTCCCAGCGAGATGAATCCCCCTTGCGTAATCGGAAGCACCAAAATTAGCAGAGCCGGAATACAAATCCCACTGATCCCGGATATAGTGGTCAACGTTTTTTCATAGTGACCCACACTGTGGGCAAAGACCAGAAATGCACTGCGAACAGCTAGAAACAACAAAATTAAGCTTCCCGGTATAAGCAGTACCGTACCGAGCGTAAATGTCGCTCCCGGAAAAAAGCTGACTAATCCAACCACGATCAGCACAACAAATACATTCGTCACTTCCCAGGACGGCGACAAATAGCGGTTGGCAATCTTCGTCGCACGTGTCTGTTCCTGATTACGATATACCATCGACCAAAACCCCGTACCAAAATCAATCGATGCCGCTACCGAGTAGACGAACACAAACAGCCACAATAGCGTAATTGCAATTAATTCATTCGTCATATACTCTCCCCTTTACGCCGCACCAGATGCACTTAATTCATTTGTAAGTGGATGGCGGCGGAAATAGTAGCGCAGCACAAGAATTGTCGCGACAGCTAGGATGACGTACACGATGACAAAAAGCATAAATAACAGCCCAATATTGCTAGAGCGAGTCATCGAGTCCGCCGTCAGCATTACCCGGTACAATACCCATGGCTGGCGACCTGTACAGGCAAAAATCCAGCCAAATTCAATGCCGATCATGGCAAGAGGTCCTGATGCAATAAAGATCGCCATCAACCAGCGCGGAAACATCTCCCGCTTCAGCCCATGCCGCCAGAAGAACCCGGCTAGTGACAACACAATGAGCAAGCTACCAATCATGACCATAACATTAAATAACGTATGAATGTAGAGCGGCGGCCAGGTAGCTTCAGGAAACTCATTCAACCCCTTTACCTCCGTGTCGAATCGATTGCCTGCTAAGAAACTGAGCATCCATGGCATTTCAATCCCGTACTTCACCCTCTGCGCTTCTCGATCGGTATATCCGAAAAGAGTTAGCGGTGCATACCGCTGTGTTTCAAATAATCCTTCCGCCGCGGCCAGCTTCTCAGGCTGGTGCTTATGCAGCGACTGCGCTGATTCATGCCCGTTCAGCGCTGTTAGCAACGAGAATATGCCCCCGAGAGCAAGCGATAACATGAGCGCTTTACGATGAAACGTAAACTCTGCTACAATCCCTCGCTTTTTCAGCATTTTATATGCCGCTGTAGATGCAACCGCAAATGCTCCCGTCATATACGCCGAGAACCACACATGCACCGCACTCACTGCGAACGTTGGGTTAAAAAAGCCTTTCCACGGGTCAACATCGACGACCGCTCCATTCTCAATCCGAAAGCCTGTTGGCGTTCCTTCAAACGTATGGACATTCGTAATCAGCACAGCCGAGGCCAGCGCCCCAATTGCTACTAATGTAACTGTTGTAATACGCATCGAACTTGTAAGTCGGTCATACGCATACACATAAATCGACATGAATAACGCTTCCAGCAAGAACGCAAAAATTTCAATCTGAAAAGGAAGCGCAATTACTTTCCCGACAATCTCCATAAACCCCGGCCATAAGAGCGACAACTGTACGCCGGCAATCGTACCTGATGGAATCCCGACACCAAGCAGAATTGCAACCACCTTCGTCCAGCGTCGTGCCATAATGTTATAATCTTTATCCTTGCGCCACCGCGCCATCAGCTCCGCTGTCAGAATCATAAATGGCAAGCCAACACCGAGCGTGGCAAAAATAATATGGAAAGCCATTGTCGTACCAAACATCGCACGAGCTAATTGAAGATCATCCATATTTATCTCCCCCTTTACTTTCCGATACTGCATACATGGTTTAGTATTTTACAGGAACTACTAAAGTATCCAGAATGCCGAACAGCACAATCTCCATGTTTTGCGTAATTCGCAGGTGGAATGTACAATAGAAGCATTCGGCATAACAAAAATAGGGGGATCACCATATGAACGCAGAACAAATTCAATTTTTCAAGCAAATGTTTGAGAATGCACTCCAGTTACCGGAGAAAGAACAACTAGTCCTGCTAGAAGGCATGGCAAACCAAGCAAAACAATTTGTGCAAAACAACAGTGATTTTCAAATGACACCGGAGCTTATGATGGAGATGATGGCGATGTTCTCCAAACTCTCTCCTGCTATGCAAGAAAAAGTAAAAGAAATAATCACTCCGTTTATGAAAGGCATATAAGCACAAAAAAACCGCACAGCTGCTAGAAAAACAGCGTGCGGCTTTTATTTTCCTTCCAACAAATAGCGTCTAACTACCGACACGCTCATCTGTTTTCGTGAATACCCGCTCCAACAAGTAAGCTGCATACGGATGCCTGTAATTTACCTCGTGTTCTAGCCGGTACAGCTGACTCCAGAGCGAATTGTATATAGACCGATATCGATTCGGGATCTCTTTCTGAAAACAGGCCTGCATATGAACAAGACGCCATTTAATGTAGGTCCGTTCTTCTTGCGTATTTTGTATCTCGCCCATGTCCATTCGTACAATCCGCTCATTCGCCTCATGGAATAATGTTTCTGCCATCTCATCGAAGCTTGCAAAGTTCCTGCCCTCAAAAATATAACCGAAATCGTTCATCTCTTTATCTCCTTGCAGATTGCTCTTCTATCATTGTGTTAGCAATATGCTTATGCAACAAACCAAAATATATCGCATCTGCTTAGCAAGTTAAAGAAACAAACGATCTCATATCGTTACATAAATCGACACTTCTATAAAATTAAGTCTTAGGTCACATGCTTTATTCACGCTCGAAGTCCCGCTTGCTTCTGAAGAATTTTTTGGTACTTGCGACTTACGGACGATTGGCTAATTCCAAGTGCCCGAGCCGCCATGGTGGTTGTTTTGTACCGTTCCATTGCCAGAATGATTAGCTGCTCCTCCACATCATCAAGCGCCTCTTGAAGCGGAATGAGACTCGTAATAATCGGACGCACTTTAACTGCAGCCCGCTTCCACTGCAGAAACTGATTCACATGCTCCCCTGCAATGATTTCATCCTCAGTAGTTACGACCGCGCGTTCAATAATATTTTGCAATTCCCGTACATTCCCCGGCCACGAATACACTTCCAGCAAATTAAGTGCATCTGGACTAAGCTGAATGTCACGTCCGTGCGCCTCATTCAGCCGCTGCAGAAATGAATACGCCAGCACCGGAATATCTTCCGGCCGCTCCCGTAACGGTGGGATATGAATCGGAATGACATTCAGACGATAAAACAGATCTTCGCGGAATTTGCGCTCTTCTACGAGTTTCTCCAGGTTTTTATTCGTTGCCGCTACAATTTGTACATCAATCGGAATCGGCTGTGTGCTGCCAACTGGGATGACTTCTCGCTCCTGTAGAACACGCAGGAGCTTCACTTGCAACGACAGCGGCATTTCTCCAATCTCATCAAGGAACAGTACCCCTTTATCTGCCTTCTGGAAATAGCCCACCTTGCCTTTCGGGTCAGCTCCCGTGAACGCTCCCTTCTCATACCCAAACAATTCGCTTTCCAGCAAGTGTTCAGGGATCGCACCACAATTTATTTTCAAGAATGGCTCATTCGCACGAGAACCAAGCTGGTGAATTGCTTTGGCAAAAACTTCTTTCCCTACTCCCGATTCTCCCGTCAGCAATACCGTAGAAGAGAAACGAGCAATTTTTTCAATTTCTCGTATAATCCGGTCAATCTTCGGACTACAGTACACAACACTTCGATTCAGCGTATGGCGGCTCTTTAAGCTCTCTAGCTCTTCCTTATACTGCCGCGACAGCTTCTTCATCTCCCGCAGCTCCGACTTAAGACGGGTCGTCTCGGTAATATCCCGCGATGCGATTACGATACGCTCGATGTTCCCATCTTCATCAAAAATCGGATTGCCCACTGCGAGCATTTTGCGTCCATTCTCCATATCTTGAATGATCGAGACCTTCCGCTTGCGTTCTAAGACCAGCCGAGTAACAGACGGATTGAACGTCCCTTGATCTTCCATCTCCAGCACATTTTTGCCAACGAGACTCCCGGTACCAAGGTCGTTTGCCGCCTGTGCATGCAGCGTATTATTATCGCTAAAGCGAATCAATTCCCCTTTATGATTGACGACGAGAATCTCGTCATAAATGGTCGATAAAATCGCTTTCAAATCTTTATTCAAGTTTTTCACATAGTCAAGTTCCATAACCATGTCTTCGATCATCGGCAAATCCTGAACGACGATCACAATACCCTTCACCTCGTGATCAACGCTCAGAATCGGACTATAGTCGGCCAGAATCCCCATCTCTTGTGTTACATGAAGCTGATTGAGAATTGCTTTCCCATTTGATAGCACGTATGAGATCTGTTCTGCCCCGAAAATATCGGTGGCCCGTCGGCTCGGCAGTTTCTGTCCTTCGCACCGGATCATACGCAGACCGGCATCATTATGATTAATAATGTCTCCCTGCTTATCCACTACAAAAATCCCCATCGGAATTGAAGCCAGGATGGTGCGGAACAAATCGATGTTATGGTCATCCTGTCGCAGAAGCTCAATCAGAATATCTTCCCGCTGCAAGTAGCCACATACTTCATCATGATGATTTCTTACAATGACAATTTCTTCTCCAAGCAGCTTGAACACATCAGATACGGCCACATCACAGTACACATGGCAGGCGAAATGAATCGGAACGATGTTCGCATGCAGAAGGGTAAGTGGTTCAGCGTCCATATCTGATTCAGTCTCAATCACCACATCATGCGCCCGTACATAGCCCAGCAGTTTTTCTTTGTTCTTAACAAACAATACAGGTTCATGTAACTCGTCGAATGTTTTCTGTGCCTGCACGAGCGTCGTATCGATGGAAACCGTATGAATGTTGCGTATATTCTCCTCAGTAAACACCAGCATGTCCCGGCCTCCTTTCCAAGCAAACGGTTTTCTTCCATTATACACAAATTAAAAAGGCAGGAGAGCCATCAACCCCCCTCTCCTGCCTTTTTTTCTATTGGAAACTAGCCCTGTACAACAGCTTCCTTGTTCACTTCTTTTAATACTTTCGCAAATGTCTCACATACTTTATCGCACTGCTCTTTTTCGATCGTAAGCGGCGGCTCGATGCGGACAGTTTTCGCATTGATCAATGTACCTGCTGTCAGAACGCCATTGTCAAAGAAGCCTTTTGCGACTTCGTAACCGATCTCGTCACTAACGAACTCGATACCGATCAAGAGACCTTTCCCACGAATTTCGAGCACTTTATCTTCGTGACCTTTCATCGCATCACGCAGACCTGTAATGAGATAGTCGCCCATTTCAGCTGCACGTTGCGGTAAGTTCTCTTCGATGAGCACGTTAATCGTTGCAAGTGCAGCTGCACATGCGAGCGGGTTGCCGCCGAATGTAGTCGTATGCAGGAATGGATTGTCAAACAGATGCTCGAATACTTTCTCACTTGCTACTGTCGCACTCGCCGGCATAACACCACCACCGAACGCTTTTGCCAGTGTAATAATATCTGGTACAACGCCATAATGATCCGCGCAGAACATTTTACCAGTACGTCCCATCCCTGTTTGTACTTCGTCAAAGATCAGAAGTGCGCCGTACTCATCGCACAGTTCACGAACTTGCTTCAAGTAGTCGTCCGGCGGGATAATAACGCCACCTTCGCCCTGAATTGGCTCAAGCAGTACAGCTGCTACATCTTCCCCTACCATATGGCAAGCCGCCATCGTTTTGCGCATCATCTCGATGTCACCGAATGCAACATGACGGAAGCCGTTTACGAGCGGCATGAACGGTTTACGGAATACACCTTTAGCTGTACCAGACAGAGCGCCTAAGCTTTTACCATGGAACGCGCGTGTTGTCGCAATGAATGTGCTGCGACCTTCCTCACTGTGATAGATTTTTGCCATTTTAAGCGCTGCTTCTACCGCTTCTGTACCGGAGTTACCGAAGAAACAGTATTTCAGGTCGCCCGGTGTGAGCATGCCGAGTGTTTTAGCAAGCATTGCACGAAGTGGGTCGAGTAAGTCCTGGCTGTGAAGCGGCTGCTTTGCCATCTGATCCGTTACCGCTTTGATTACTTTTGGATGACTGTGACCTACGTTGTAAATACCGAAGCCACCTAGGCAGTCAATGTATTCTTTGCCGTGTACGTCTACGAAACAGTTGCGACCAGAGTCTTTCCATTCTACAGATGCAAACTGGCCGTCTTTTGTTACAGACTTACGGTATTCTAAGAAACCCGGATTTACATTTTCACGGAATCCGTCTACAGTTTCCTTAGCAATCCACGCCGCTTCTTCTTTTGTTACTTCTGTCTTTTCAATAATGTCGAGAACTTGTTCCGTATATTTGAGTACTTCGTTATAATTTTGCATAATTGCCTCCATGTTTTATATTTTGATTTTGATTTTGATTTGTATTAGTTTTCAAACCAACCGATCGGCTCTACGTTCAGGTTGATGTTGATTTGCTTCACTTCGGTATATTCTTCAAAGCCAAATGTTCCAAGCTCACGTCCAATACCACTTTGCTTGTAGCCACCCCATGGCGCTTCATTATATGTCGGGTGGTAGCTGTTAATCCATGTAATACCGGCACGCAGCTTGCGAATGACGCGCTGTGCTTTCGCGCCATCACTTGTGAATACACCGCCTGCAAGACCGTATACCGTGTCATTTGCGAGCTTGATCGCGTCCGCTTCATCCTTGAACGTCTGGACAACAAGGACCGGTCCGAAAATCTCTTCTTTTACAATCCGCATATCTGGTGTTGTATTAGTGAAAATTGTCGGCGCTACGAAGTTACCGTTTGCCAGTTCTCCGTCTGTCAGACGCTCCCCACCACATGCAAGCGTTGCGCCTTCCTGTTTGCCAATTTCGATGTAGCCAAGCACTTTTTCCATGTGGACTTTCGATACGAGCGGCCCCATCTCTGTGCCTTCTGCTTGACCAGGTCCCACCTTAATTTTCTTCGCACGTTCTACAAGCGCTTCCACAAATCTGTCATGAATGCTTTCTTCTAATAGAAGGCGAGAACCGGCTGAGCATACCTGACCCTGATTCGCAAAAATTGCAAACAATGCATAATCGACTGCTGTGTCAAAATCAGCATCTGCGAATACGATATTTGGAGATTTACCACCAAGTTCAAGTGAGATTTTCTTCAGGTTACCTGTTGCCGCTTTCATAATGGTGCGACCCGTTGCCGTACCGCCCGTAAATGCTACTTTATCTACATCATGGTTGGACGCGATCTCCTGACCAACTGTCGGGCCTGCACCAAGTACGAGATTCGCAACCCCAGCAGGAACACCTACTTCATCAATGATGCTAAACAGGCGAATCGCAGTAAGCGGTGTCACTTCTGATGGCTTAAATACAACCGCGTTACCAGCTGCAAGTGCTGGAGCAAGCTTCCAAGCTGACATTAGAAGCGGATAGTTCCACGGAATGATTTGGCCGCACACCCCGATCGGTTCCCGAACGACCATGGCCTGCATCGGATCAGCCACTTCATATGTCTGACCGTGCGGCTTTGTAGCCAGCCCTGCATAATAGCGGAAGCATGCAACGGCATCTGCCACATCGAATTCTGCTTCACGTAGTGGCTTACCATTATCGTCTGTTTCAAGTGCCGCAAATTCTGCTGCACGTGCTTCCAGCTTATTCGCAATTTCAAACAGGAGACGGGCCCGTTCGCTTGCTGGTGTGTCCCACCAACCACCTTCGTAGAATGCATATTTTGCTGCTGCAATCGCACGGCGAGTATCCTCTTCATTTCCTTCTGTTACTACTGCGATCACTTCACCCGTTGCCGGATTGAGTACTTCGCGAGTTTCTCCACTTGCTGCGTTAACCCACTCTCCATTGATGTACATCTGCAAAACGTCTGCCATGTTTTCATCTCCCTTGCACAAGTTCATGATGCTTATTCAGCTTTGCACATTTATTATGCAAGTGTGATGCCAAACACATCGTATTTGTGATGATCTGTGATATTTCGCGCTTTTTCTACCCACTTAGCTTTTTATCACTTTTAAATATTTCGTTTTTTCTATGCAAATATGAATAATCCTATTCAAAATGTAATATTGTGTCGATTAGTCAATCCAGCCGCGCAGTCGCGATGCCTCAGCAAGCCGACGAACCGCTACCATGTATGCAGCCGTGCGCATATCAACCTCATACGTTTGGGCCATTTTATACACCTTATCGAAGCTGGCTGCCATCTTATCTTTTAAGCGGGTATCAACCAATTCTTCATCCCAATAAAACCCTTGATTATTCTGCACCCATTCAAAATAAGATACAACGACACCACCTGCATTTGCCAATACATCCGGGACAACTGTAATGCCACGTGCTTGCAGAATTTTATCCGCTTCTGCTGTTGTCGGACCATTAGCAGCTTCTACAATGAAGCGGCATGAAAGCTCATGTACATTCTCTTCGGTAATCTGTCCACCGAGTGCTGCTGGAATTAATACATCGCATTCCTGTTCAAGCAGTTCCTTATTAGACATTGTATTCGTAAACAGATGGGTAACCGCACCAAATGAATCTCGACGCTGCATCAGATCAGGAATATCCAGCCCATCCGGATTGTACACTCCACCAAGAACGTCTGCGATTCCAACCACTTTTGCCCCACTCTCGTACAAATATTGTGCGAGATAACTTCCTACATTTCCAAATCCCTGAATAATAACACGCATGCCGGCAAGCTCCATCTTATTCTGTTCAGCGAGGAATTGCAGGATATAGAACAAGCCGCGTGATGTAGCTGTTTCTCGACCACGAGATCCCCCTAGCACAAGCGGTTTGCCCGTGATGAAGCCTGGTGAATCAAATTCGCGAATATGGTCGTATTCATCTAGCATCCAGGCCATGACCTGAGCGTTCGTATACATATCGGGTGCCGGAATATCTTTTGACGGGCCCACAATCTGACTGACCGCACGTACATATCCACGACTTAGCTGCTCGAGTTCACGCATGCTCATCTGGCGTGGGTCACAGATTACTCCACCTTTACCGCCCCCATATGGAAGATCGGTAATGCCGCTCTTCAAGCTCATCCATCCAGATAGCGCACTCACCTCATCACGATTTACATCTGGATGAAAGCGAATTCCACCTTTTGTTGGTCCAAGTGCGTCGTTATGCTGGGCACGGTATCCTTTAAAAATTTTGGTCGTGCCATCGTCCATTTTGACTGGGATGTTTACTTCGAGTACCCGCATCGGCTCTTTAAGAAATTCATACACAATCTCCGGGTAATGCAATAATTCCACAGCTTTTTTTAAGACAGATTGAAACGCTTCCAATTCTCCTGAGCTAACTTGCACATTTGAAGCAGATGCTTTTTCCATCATATATTCCCACCTTTACGTTGTTTGTACTTCGTAAAGAGAAGCAACAATCATGCCAGCTTTATGAACGAACAAACGTGCATGATCCCGTACTCATAGGGGAACACTAAAAAATGCTGATCAAAATTACTAGATAAAGGGGATTTTACATGAAACAGACAGGGCGGCTGGATGGACAGGCCAAACTTCTGCTCCTGCTCAATACACTTTATATCAGTGGAATTGGGCTCTCCAATACGTTTGTAAATGTGCATCTATGGAAGGAAAAACATGACTTCAAGATGATCGGTCTATTCAACCTATGTACGTTTCTGGCCATCCCGATTGCTTTCTGGCTGGGGGGACATCTTACCAAGCGATGGGACCGAGTACTGAATATTCGGCTCGGCATGGCGGTGATGGCTTGTTTTTATACAACCGTACTTCTCCTGAAAACAATGGTGGCTGCATATATTATCCCCCTTGGACTATTGCTCGGAACGGGGGCTGGCTTCTACTGGTTTGGTTATTCTCTGATGTACTTTGAAATAACGGAACCGAATAACCGAGACGTATACAATGGCGCTAATGGATTCCTGATTTCCGCCGCTGCAGGCTTTGCTCCATTTCTTGCTGGCTGGCTTCTCACAAGGCAAGCATCCGGCTATATACTTATCTTCTCCCTATCACTTGCTATTTTTCTTGCCGCTATAGTAGCTAGTGTTTTTATTAAAGCTCGTGCATGTGAAGGAATATTTAGCATGCGATCAGTCTGGCAAGAAACGATTATGCCGTCCCGCTGGCGGCAGATTGTATTTGCCTACATATTCTGGGGTATGCGAGAAGGAGTAACGATATTCACAATTGCATTACTTGTGTTTATTGTTGCCAAAAACGAGATGGCCATCGGAACGTATGCATTACTTACATCTGCTATTTCACTTGTTGCTTATTATGCAATAGGAAAATGGATTCGTCCTGAGCGCCGATCTATTTTTATGCTAGTAGGGGCCCTTATGCTATCTGTTGCCTTTCTTCCCTCATTATTCAGCCTGCGGTATAGTTCCCTATTGTGGCTTGGCATTATCACATCGTTTTTTTACCCATTTTTTGCTGGACCGCTCATCTCGACAGCGTTCGATGTAATCGGTGAAAATATGAAAAAAGTCCATCAGCGGGCCGAATACATTGTGATGCGTGAGTTCGCTTTTAGTACGGGACGTCTTGGCGGAACTATGCTATTTCTCATAGTGGTCACCTTTACATCTCGTCCACAGACAATTGTCATGCTCCTAATAGCTCTTAATCTTATACTGCTAGCCTCTTGGCTCTGCATAAGGTCAGCTTATATGAAAGGAAAGAATGAACATGAAAGAACAATACATTCTAGCCTATTTCAATACGATCGCCCAGGCGTTCCACGTTCGGGATGCTCTCGTAGTGATGCCAGGCGTGGTCGAAATCCGAGTTGAACGAATCGCTGCTTCCGGACCTAGTCTGACCGCTTATGCAGGTGAGCATACAGAACCTGCAGGGCGAGATATTCTACTTATTGCAACAGTAGACAACGATCACTATTATTCCGTGCATCAGTTTATCCGACAGAGCGGTGGGCTTATCTAACTACAAAAAAACAGCTGGCATCATAACTTATGCCAGCTGTTTTTGTAAGGATGCTGTCAGTTCTTTAGACAATACCGCTTCCGATTGATAGTTCTCATGATGAACGGCCACGATAACGTCACCATCATGTGCCAAAAATGCCTGAAGCTGCTCCGGTGTGAATGGGAAACGAATGTAATGCACCGATTGCGTGTAAGCTTCGTCTTCTTCTCCTTCATCGTCCGGTTCATAAGACGTCACTGTTTCCCCGGCAAAATGCAGTTCTATGCGATCCTCAATCCCCACTACCGTTTTGTTAAACGCACGCAGCTCTTGCTGATTCGGAATCTCAATGAACAATGTCATACTCAGTTCATGATCATCTGGAATTAAGTCATTGTAAACATCGAGCATTTCTTGAATGTATTCCTCCCGCTCGATTTGCTCGGCGCGAATCATCTCCTGAATTTGATACCAGACGGTCAGACGTGTCTCAAACAAACCAGACATCCGGTCATTCAGCTTCATCCGGCGCACTTTTTTCTCTTGAATGACACGCTGGAGGAATTTCTCCTGCACTTGCACGTACTCTTTGTACGGAAGTAATTCGTTCTTGGCAATCTTTTTCATCCGATTTCCTCCCTAATAAAAATGAAAGAAAGCCGGGACGCATAAGGTCGACAGCCCGTCCCGGCTTCTACTACATACTATGCCCGTATTACTCTTCGTTCAGGCTGGAAAGAATTTTCTTGAATGTGTTCGCGTGTGCCTTCTCAGACTTCGCCATTACTTCGAACCATTCTGCAATCTCATCGTATCCTTCTTCACGCGCTTCTTTTGCAAAGCCAGGGTACATCTCGGAGAATTCATATTCTTCCCCTGCAATCGCAGATTTCAGGTTGTTCGCTGTTGTGCCAACTGGCAGATCTGTTACTGGGTCGCCTGCACCAAAACGAATGAGCATGTCGAAGTGACCATGCGCATGTGCTGTCTCGCCATCACCAATGCGGCGGAATGCATTCGCTACATCTGAATGACCTTCTGTATCTGCCTGCTTTGCGAAGTACAGGTAACGACGGTTTGCCTGGGATTCTCCAGCGAATGCCGCTTTCAGGTTAGCTAATGTTTGGCTGTTTTCAAGTGTTTTACTCATAGTTATTTCCCCTCTCTTTTATAGTATTTATTTATTTGTAATAATTATAAATATAAAACCGTAAAATTGCAACCCGTATGATAAAAAAATCGCTTTCTAAATAAGAAAGCGACAAAATACCCATGCTATACGTTATCATTTATAAACTCATGCAACAATTTCATCTTTAGAAAGCTCAGTCGGCACATGATGATCATCCGCTTCTTCAAAATGAATCTCACCAGGAGTCCGCGTAAAGAACTTCGTGCTATAGACAAGATACGCAAATCCAACCACTGCCCAGCCCAAACCTAACATGAAAGAATTTCTCTCCAGGTTCCACCACAGAACTGCAATCGTCGCCGCACCAAGAAGCGGAGCCAGCATATAAGAGAAGAATCCTTTTGCTGTACGGCACAGCTTCTGCCCTACACTATAATGAGCAATAACAGAGAGATTCACAAACGTAAAGGCAATCAGCGCACCAAAACTAATAAAAGAAGTCGCAGTCATCAGGTCAAAAAACATCGCGGTCATCGTAACAAGACCGACAAGTAATACATTAAAAACCGGTGTACGCAAAACTGGATGTACATATCCAAAAAGTTTTTTCGGCAATACACCATCCCGCCCCATTACATATAACAACCGCGATACACTTGCATGAGAGGCCAGTCCAGATGCAATGGTTCCCGCAAGCGCACCCGCGAGGAAAAATAATTGAAATAACTGCCCACCTACATAAAGTGCAATCTCCGGTGACGTAGCATCAGGATGCTTAAAATTCGATACGCTTGGGAATACAGCCTGAGCAAAATACGAACTAGCTGTAAAAATCAAACCACCGATTAATGCAGTCAAAAAGATCGCACGCGGAATCGTTTTGACCGGGTCCGCAGTTTCCTCCGCATAGGTGGTCACGGCATCAAATCCAAGGAAAGAGAAACAAAGCACCGTGGCCCCTGCAATGAGCGCAGATATCTGCATGTCCGGTTTATAGATCGGCCCCAAACTGAATGTACTCCCGTACCCCATTCCTTCCGACAGCTTCCAAATCGCCAGCCCAATAAAAATCACAATGGTAAGAATCTGGTACACAACAAGAAAATTATTAAACCGCGCTGTCGAACTCATCCCTATCATATTCACGATCGTAACAAGCCCAGCAAACGCCGCAATCCATATCCAACTCGGTACCGCTGGGAACAATGCCGTCAAATAAATCTGGGATAATAGTGCATTCACCATCGGAAGCAGCATGTAATCAAGCAAAGCCGCCCAACCAACCATAAATCCCAGATGCTTATTCATCGTTTTTTGTGTATACGTATAAGCCGAGCCCGCGCTCGGAAAAGCTCGAACCATCTTTCCATAACTAAAAGCTGTAAACAGCATGGCGGCTAAAGCCATTACGTACGCAACCGGAACATGTCCGTTCGTTTCATTGGAAACGATTCCAAAAGTATCAAATACAACCATCGGAGTCATATATCCTACTCCAAGCATGACGATCGACCATAATCCTAAGGAGCGCTTTAAGCCTGCCGATTTTTCCATTGATCATTCCTCCTTCTCGCTGTAGGGGCAAACTTCTATTGATTTCGAGTCAAAATTAATATGTTTTTTAACTATGCAAATGTAATGCCAATATTAAAGATTTAAAATATTTAAACAAAAATGTAACCATACTGCTATTCTGTACTATTTTTAATAAAATTCCTACCTTTTATCTTGCTAGAATGGTACAAATACAGCGATATTTTTATGCGAAACAGAATACTCAATGCATATCCGCATAAAAAATGCAGCCAATAGCAGGCTGCATTTTTTCACTTTATTCATTTGTCCATGATTCTTCTACTTGGCAAGCGCCCCATTCTCCACTACCGGCTCGCCTTCAATAACGGCTGATTCTTCGTCCGCCTCTTCGAAATGAATATCCATCGGACGAACACGGAATAGTTTTGTTACATACATTAGATAGACAAGCCCAATTCCAAACCAGATTAGCCCCATAGTAAATGAGCTTTCTTCAAGATTGTACCAGAGCACTGCAACAAACGCTGCACCAATTAACGGTAGTAAAACATAAGACAGAAAGCCGGACACCGTTTTGTGCTCCTTCTTCTTCAAAGCATAATGCGCGATGACAGACAGGTTTACAAAGGTAAAGGCAATCAAGGCACCAAAGCTAATAAACGCAGATGCAATTTCTAAGGTGAAAAATACAGCTGTCACAGAAATAAAGCCAACGAGAATGACATTGAACAGCGGCGTATGTGTACGCGGGTGAACATACCCAAACAGTTTTCGCGGCAGGATGTTATCCCGTCCCATTACATATAATAAGCGCGATACACTCGCATGAGACGCCAATCCTGATGCGATCGTTCCGGCAAGTGCACCCGCCAGGAAAAACATCTGAAACAATTTGCCGCCTGCATACAGCGCAATCTCTGGCGAAGTCGCATCTGGATTCTTAAAGCGAGAAATGTCCGGGAACAATGCCTGTGTAAAATACGAGCTGACGATAAAAACTAATCCACCAATCAGCGCCGTCAAAAAGATGGCCCGCGGAATGGTTTTCGTCGGATTCGGAGTCTCCTCCGAATATGTTGTAACCGCATCAAATCCAAGAAACGAGAAACAAAGTACAGTCGCCCCTGCAATTAACGTCGACATATGCATATCAGACGTGTACAGCGGCCCCATCGGCAATACTTCTCCGTATCCAAATCCACCGATTAGTTGCTTGACGGCAAGAATCACAAAAATAACTACGACAAGAATTTGATACAAAACAAAAAACGTATTAAAATTGGCTGTCGAGTTAACCCCAACTGCATTAATAATCGTAACAAGTGCTACAAAACCAACAACCCATATCCACGCGGGCACTTCCGGGAACAGCGCAGAAAGGTAAATTTGTGTAAGTAATGCATTTACCATCGGAAGCAGTAGATAATCCAATAGCGAGGACCATCCTACAAGAAAGCCGAGATGCGGACTGATCGTTTTCTGCGTATAGGTATAAGCAGACCCTGCACTCGGAAACGCCCGAACCATTTTTCCGTAACTAAAAGCTGTAAACAACATGGCTACTAACGCGATGATGTACGCCATCGGAACATGACCATCCGCTTCTTTGGAAGCGATTCCAAAAGTATCAAACACAACCATCGGGGTCATATACCCAACCCCCAACATGACAATCGGCCACAATCCTAATGATCGTTTCAGCGTTGCTGATTTTTGCATCGATCACTCCTCCTCACAGGAAAAAATAAATATTTTTATAGTCTTAATATCAAGCAAGAAGTGTGCCATCATTAGAAATATTAAGACTACTGTATTTTCGGAAATTTTTTTATTACTTTTTATGAATTTTCAAATAATCTATTCGTTTTTGCATATATCTTTAGAGGTATTACCAAAAAAAAGCCATTTCGACACTAGACCGAAATGGCTTTTTCTATATTTATTATGCAGCTTTGCTTTTTTGCTTTGAATCAGTTAACGATTCTTCGCGCAAAAAGGCGAACCAATAGGCGGTCGCGATAAACAACGCACCTCCGACTGCATTCCCAAGAAAAACAGAAATGAAATTCGGCAGATATTCCATCCAGGTAACTTTACCAGCAAAAATAGCGGCCGGAATCACGAACATATTCGCCACAACGTGCTGAAAGCCAATTGTAACGAACGCCATAACCGGGAACCAGATGCCGAGAATTTTGCCTGCAATGTCATCCGATGCAAATGCAAGCCATACACCTAAGCAGACCAGCCAGTTACATCCGATCCCCGAGATAAATGCTTGCAGGAACGAATCGTTCAACTTAGCGTGTGCAATCGCCGTCGTCTTCGCCAAGAATGCCCCTGTCTCTGTCAAACCAACTACGTGTCCAAAGAAAAACGCTACAAAGATTGCTCCCAAAAAGTTTGCTACCGTAATCCAAAACCAGTTACGTGCCACTTGTGACAGCGTTATACGGCGGGACAAATACGCAATCGGCAACGTTGCCATATTGCCTGTCAGCAAGTCCCCACCTGCAATAATGACAAACATAAGACCAACGGGGAACACAGCCCCTCCAAGAAACGAACTAAAGCTTCCCCATTCTTTCGGTAGATTGCCGATTGTTCGAATATCGAGCAAAAATCCAAGTGCGATGAACGCACCTGCCAAAAATCCTAACATAAGCATCGTTGATATAGACGTGTTTGCTTTTTTTACGCCGACTTCTACGGCATTTTTTGCAATTTGTTGTGGTGAATGAAACGCCATCCTAACTAACTCCCCTTTGCCTCTTCCTTCTCTATCATAGCCAGTATTACAACTTCTCACCGAGTCCTTTTAAGAAACCGACTGCCATCGTAAGGGCACGGTTTGCATTCGGATCACGGAGAACTTTAATCAAATCGAACATCCCCATCTTCTGATTGGACTGGAGTTCTTCATTGGAACGGTCAATGCCATTTACGACACCGGATACAACCTTACGTATCATTTCCGGCTCTAACTCTCCCACCATACCGACTGCACTCATCACGTTGTTAATCCCACGCGTCATGGTTGGCTTAGACAGTTGAGAAACTCCGATTTCCATCACCTTTTCACGTGATTGAATTAGCCCACCGATCACTTCCATCGCACCCATCTCATGCAGCAGTTCTACAATCTTTAACAAATCCTTAATCGCATCACCGTGCTTCGCGACAACGCTAAGCAATTCACCCAGCGCCTGTGCCTGTAGTTCTGCTTCTGTCGGTTCATGACGGGTTACGTCTTGAATTGGCTTTGCCATTTAATTTTCCTCCCGGCCAGCTGTTTCCAGCGGCTTGTAGTCCGCACGGCTCCATTTGCGCTCGACTTCAACACCGGTCTGTGGATTACGATTGCCATAGCGAGAATTGATGCGCGGTAATGGACTGTCACCTTCTACACTTAGCACCTGCATTTTAACCTTTGTTTCTTTATAAGCAGGTGTATGGGTCACCAGGTCATGATGATTTCCTGTTAACAGGTTGACAGCCGAATCCTCTCTTGTTGAATTCATTGGCACGTACAGCTCTTTTCCACGTACACGGTCTGTGACAAGAACACGCAGTTTAACGGCTCCATATAGCGATTCAAGTCGAACAAGTGACCCATCTTTTACACCACGCTCTTTTGCCAACTCTGGCGAAACCTCGACGAATGTGTCAGGAACTTTATGATTGATGCCGCCAGATTTGTTCGTCATGTTGCCTTCATGGAAATGCTCCAGCAGACGACCGTTATTAACAAGCAAGTCGAATTCGCTTGGCAATTCCACTGGTGGAACCCAGTCAGTTGGGAACAGACGTGCTTTGCCATCCGGGAATGGGAACTTCTCCAAGTACAAAATCGGCGTATCGGTTCCATCCGCCTGAACCGGCCAGAGCAGACTCTTAAAACCTTCCAGACGCTCGTAGTTCACACCTGCGAATAGTGGTGCGAGACTCGCCGCTTCCGCCATGATTTCACCCGGGTTGTTATACTGCCAGTTTGCCCCCATCGCATTCGCTACCTCAGTGAGAATCACCCAGTCAGGACGACTACCTTTCAGTGGCTCAAGTACCTGATACAAGCGTTGAATACGACGTTCTGTATTGGTGAAAGTTCCTTCCTTTTCAAGACTTGGACTCGCTGGCAGGATCACATCTGCGAATTGAGCCGTTTTGGTCAGGAAAATATCCTGCACAACGAGGAATTCAAGTTTCTCAAGTGCTGCATGGATGTAGTTCGCATTCGCATCCACCCATGCCATTTCCTCGCCCATGATGTACATCGCTTTTAAGTGACCTTCATGGATCGCTTCAATCATGGCTGGGTTATCCATCCCCTTCTCAGCCGGAAGGGTTACACCCCATGACTGCTCGTAACGAGCACGAACAGCATCATCTGTCACAAGCTCATAGCCTGGGAAGAAATTCGGCAGTGTACCGAAGTCACATGCTCCCTGTACGTTGTTATGTCCACGCAGCGGGAACGCCCCTGCATTTGGACGGGCAAAGTTACCCGTTACAAGCAATAGGTTGCTGATTGCGGTACTCGTTTCACTAGCTCCACAGTGCTGAGTCACACCCATAGCCCAGAAAATTGCCGTGCCATCTGCTTCATGAATCATGGCGGCCGTCTGGATCAACTGCTCTTTCGAGAGACCCGTTACTTTTTCCGCGTACTCTAGTGTGTATTTTTCAAGTGATTTCGCATAGTCGGCAAAACCATTTACTTTCTCGTTTAGGAACGCAACATCATGCCAGCCCTGATCAATGATGTATTTCGTTACCGCAGACAGCCATACATGATCGGTACCTGGATTAGTACGGAGGAACAAATCTGAGCGCTCCGCCATTTCGTTTTTACGCAGGTCTGCAACAATTAACTTTTGTTTCCCTTTCTTGTGGGCACGTTTGATACGTGTTGCGATAACCGGGTGCGCTTCTGCTGGATTTGCCCCAACGATAATGCCGAGACCTGCACCTGCCATGTCGTGGATAGAACCTGCGTCACCGCCATAACCGACCGTACGGAACAAACCTGTTGTCGCTGGAGACTGACAGTAGCGTGAGCAGTTGTCCACGTTATTCGTACCACCAATAGAACGCGCAAGTTTTTGCATCAAATAGTTCTCTTCATTCGTACATTTAGAAGAGGAAATAAATCCGAGCGCATCGGCACCATCACGGTTTTTAATTTCCAGCATCTTGCTTGCGATCAGGGCATATGCTTCTTCCCATGTGGCCTCAACAAAGGTATCTCCTTTACGAATGAGTGGCTTGGTCAGACGGTCTTCACTATTCACGAAGTCCCAACCGAATTTCCCTTTTACGCATGTCGAGATGCCGTTAACCGGAGAATCCGGCGTTGGTTGAACCTTGAGGATCTTACGCCCTTTGGTCCACACTTCAAACGTACAGCCTACGCCACAGAACGTACAAACTGTCTTCGTCTTTTTCGTCCGTGTGCTGCGAATGGTCGCTTCCAGATCAGATACTGCGAGAATCCCACTGTAGCCCGGCTCTACTTCTTTTACCAGCTCGATCATTGGAGCCATCAGCTCTGGTTTCAGCTTTGTCATCGTACCAGCCTCACCAAGCATTGATTTCTCCATCAAGGCGTTACATGGACATACGTTTACACAGTGACCACAGGAAACACATGAAGATTCATTAATATTCACATCGTTATCCCAGATTACACGCGGGCGATCGAGCTCCCAGTTAATCGAAAGCGTCTCGTTAACCTGTACATTCTGGCATGCTTCTACACACTGTCCGCACAAAATACATTGTGTCGGGTCATAGCGGTAAAACGGATGCGACATGTCAACTTCATACGGTTTTGGGCTAAATGGATACGATTGGTGTTCAATGCCCATCATTTCTACTGTGTTATGGATGCGGCAATCGCCATTGTTGTTATCACAAACGGTACAATAAAGCAGGTGATTTTCCAGAATGCGATCCATTGCCTCTGTTTGTGCTGCTTTTGCTGATAAGGACTGTGTTTCAATCTTCATACCTGGCTGCACTTTTGTCGCACAGGAACGTACAAGCTGTCCGTTTACTTCCACCATACACGTATCGCACGTTTGAATCGTACCGAGATTCTGATGATAGCAGATGTGTGGAATTTCAATGCCGTTCTCTTTGATCACATCAACCAAGTTCTGGTCGGTACTGGCTTCGTAACTTTTGCCGTTAATCGCAAGCGACACAGGTGTCTTCGTCTCCATACTTCCTCCCCCAATTTCTTCATGTTCATTTACCGGAACACAATAAAAAATCCACCATGAAACAACTACCTGAGACTTTAACAGTTCTCAGGCTTATACGTTGTTTCATGGTGGAATAGTCGTCAGCACTTACATAAGTACTGTCATATACCAATCCGCCATATATCAGTTAATGGTTACAATAACAAGAAACGAATAGAATACGATTACCGCAATCAATTCGCAACTTATAATTATATCCCTATCAAACTATGATGAACGAAACTTCATATCTAAATCCATTTAACATTATAGTAACAAATTCGTCACATGTCTAGCACTAATGGTCTATCAAAAACAAAAACTGTCATAGCGGTATCCATTTCATAACGAAAATCTACAAAAAGTGTGACCAGCTTGGCGTTTACAAGCTCTTCTAACGGACGCCCCACTGACAAATCCTCATAAATTTTTTTAATAAATTCAGTTCGGGTCTCATGAATCATCCGTCTGCCTTCTTCTGTCCGACTCATAAACTTCTCAACGCTTGTAAGGTTCCCTTTCATTTCACAAATTGCCCACGGTCCAGTAAATCTAGTAATAATATGAGTCGGTCCCTTGCCAACATGTGTTTTACGAATTTCACGGACAATATTACTAAACTCGTGTGCAATACGGGCAGTACTCATTGTGCTCCACCTTCCTTGCTGCGTATTCTGCTCATCTAGAATTGCATGTTCTCGCTTACAATGCAAGAGAAGGGTATAAAAAATTCTTTTGACTTTCTTTCTTCACAAACTACAATAAAACAAGAAAGAAAGGTGGTTTTGTTTAGCATGATTCATCCTATCACTCACACTCGCACTGTCTGGCATTATGAAAATGATGAATGGACAGAGCGCACAGATGAAGTCGTAAATGAATTTCCTGTAACAATTTTTCTCGATGAAGAAGAGTTTGCAACCGTTGTATGCACACCTGAATACATTGAAGATCTCGTAATCGGCTTTCTAGCATCTGAAGGAGTCATCCGATCCTTTGCTGACATCAAAATCATTACGGTCCAGGAGGAAGAAGGATTTGTCCATGTAGAGACTCACGCTAAGCATAAGCTAAATCAACGTCTGTATTCCAAGCGCTATATTACTTCATGCTGCGGGAAAAGTCGTCAGCATTTTTATTTTTACAATGATGCTCGTACAGCCAAAGTTATGACTGAAAAAAATGTTCTGCTTACCCCGGCAGATTGCTCTCGCCTGATTGCAGCTATGCAGGACAACTCTGTTGTCTTCCGAAATACAGGCGGCGTTCATAATGCAGCGCTGTGCGATAAAACGGGCATTTTGGTTGATCGCATGGATATCGGTCGCCATAATGCACTCGACAAAATCTACGGCTACTGCCTCCAACATGATATTTCTTTACACGATAAAGTCATTGCATTCAGTGGACGCATCTCTTCAGAAGTGCTGCTTAAAGTGGCCAAAATCGGCTGTGAAGTCGTTCTGTCCAAATCCGCGCCGACCCGCCTAGCCCTTGAACTTGCCGAAGAACTTGGCATTACGGCAGTTGGCTTTATTCGCGGCAGTTCGCTAAATGTATATACTCACCCGGAGCGGATTGTTATACAAAAATAATTTCAATGGTGCCTCGGTATTCACTCGGAGCTAACCCTGCATATTTTTTAAAAATAGCACTAAAGTAGTTCGGCGTGTTAAAACCAAGCTCTTCGGCAATTTGTTCAATGGTCTTATTCGTGTGTCGTAAAAGCCAGATCGCACGCTGCAGGCGGACAAATGTAACATACTCCACAAAACTCCGGCCCGTTTCTTTCTTGAACAAGCGACTGAAATAGGCCGGGCTTAAATTCACCTGTCCTGCCACACAGGTCACGGTTAAATCCTCTGTATAGTGTTCAATAATATACCGACTACACTGCTGGATTAGCTTATCATCTGCGATCTGGTCATGATACCGTAAAGAGAGACGCTCATACGGAGGGGTTCTCCTTGCTTTTCGTGCTTCCCGATAGGAGTGAAATAAAGCTAATGGTTCACGGTAGATCTCCCCAACTCCTATATACAGGTGTATATTTTGCTCTTCCTCCAGCTCCGCAATTGTAGAAAGCAATGCAGACTGTCCTGCCTCCCAGCAGCGAAGAGATGGGTATGCCTCTGGGATACGTAACAAGAGAAGCATGTGTTTACGGTAAGACAAAAAAAACAGATGTGGAACAAGTGGACCGAGATGCTTCTGTACATACTGACGAATCTCCCTGCCTGCATTCCAGCCTTCTGGACGTTCATGTTCTGGAAATCGGACAAATCCTTGAATAAAGCAAACGACATTTGGGATCGCTTCTCCCGGAAAAAAAGAACGTGCCTGAATCAATTCAGATTCCGTCCGTACTTCATCACGTAGCAATCGTCGTAAAAAAGCTTCCTGAAATGGTCTAACATCCCGCTCGCTCTGATGAGAAACCTGCTCATAAATATCCTGGTAGTTTACCGGACTCTCTAGTTCCTCTGATAACGCTTTCAAATTTCGTTTAAGTGTGCGATAAAGCAGACTCTTTTTTAATGGTTTTATAAACAAAGAAGGCAGCTTCATTTCCATTGCTATTGGAGATGTTGCGAGAATCGCAGGTGATAAAATCGGGATGATCCGGCATTTTGGATTTCTTTTGCGAACCCGGTTTACTTTTACCCAGTCAAACAAAGTATGGATTTCGATCAATAAAATATGAAAGCTTTCTACTGGAAGCTCTGTAATTTCTTCTACTTGGCAACATGTGTCGAATCCCTCTCGCATCCAGGTGCTAATCTTCTCTTTCTCTTCCGTATCCTGCATAAGCAGCTGAATGATATACAAGTCTCCCTCTCCTCTTTCTTTAATGAAATTCGACAGTTTCCTATGTAAAACTATACTATATTTTTCTGAATAGGACAAATTTTTGTATATTTTAGACACTTTTTTGTAAGGTATCTGCGTGATGAATCCATTACAATCAATACTAACTATTTTATCTGCCGCACAACTAAGGAGGGAGTCAAATACGCGGCACATTCAGATAATAGAAATAAACAAAGGAGGAGAAAACCTTATGGCAGCTGAGTTTACTGAGTATGAATATGTTGCTGCAGGCACGGTTGATGTCAGTCAACTAGAGCCACTCGACAAGGAAACTACACGTATCATGAGAGATGAGATGTCCACTGGTTCCAAATTAACGATCTTTTATTATGTTTTTATTTTTATGATTCCCATTTTGAACTGGCATGCAAGCGGCTTCATGTTCTCTCGTATGTGGGGTGGCATGACATATACCTGGTTTGTTACCGGCATTGTCGCCATGGCAATGGCATTCATTATTGCTTATGTTCATACTTCTCTTTATGAAAAGCGCTTACACAAATATCAAGGAAGCACAGGTACTCCATCCACTCATTCTGAAGGGAGGAATATTGGCTAATGCTCCAAACACTACTCGAACCTAAAATGATCTTAACCATCCTTTTGATGGGTACGATTGTTTATATTACGTATTTAACAAAGAAAAGCTCTACTGCTTCCGATTACTTTGTAGGTGGCCGAAGCTTCGGCTGGTTCACCAATGGTTCAGCCATTGGTGGTGATTATCTGAGCGCCGCAACGTTTCTCGGTATCGCAGGTCTGACGTTCCAGCTTGGATATGATGGCGCTTACTATGCGTTTTGTTTCTCTATCGGTCTAACGTTGCTTGCGATTTTTGTTGCTGGACCGCTTCGCCGTTTTGGAGCTTACACAGTCGCTGACTTCCTAGCATATCGCTTTCACAGTAAACGCGCTCGTCTGGCTGCAGTAGCCGTTGTTCTTGCGATTTCCGGATTTTATGCAGCTCCGCAGCTTCTCGGTGCTGCTCAAATTTTAAGCATGTTTTTCGGCACAACCTATGAATTCGGTATTATTTTTACGTGTACAGTTATGGTTTTCTACGTAGGTATTGGCGGTATGAAAGGTACGACAATTAACCAGGCTCTTGAGCTTTGGATTCGTCTTGGTGCCTTTGTATTAATGGCAGCTGCTGCTGTCTATGGCGGTCTTCATTACGATAGAATTCTTGCAGCGATTAATGAGTTCCATGGATCTATTGCAGGTACTGCCCAATTTGCAAAGGACGGAAAAGATGTAGCTTTTGACGGTGCTTCCTGGACCGGAACAGGTCATTATTTCCCTACATTCTGGCAAACAATTTCCATGACAATCGGTCTGTCACTTGGTACGATCGGTCTGCCTCACATCCTGCTTCGCTTCTATACAAACCCAAGTGCAAAAGCAGCTCGGAAATCAGCCTTGATGGCAATCGGTATTGCAAGCGTATTCTTTTTCTTTGCAGTTTACCTTGGTGCTGTCGGACGCGCTGTTTTCCTTAGTGGTTCTGCAAGCCCTGAAGTTATGAAGGATCTCGTAGCAGGTGGTAATAACATGGTTATTCCATCTACGGCACAAGCTCTCGGTGGCGAATGGTTGCTTGGTCTCGTAATTGCCGGTGCTTTTGCTGCAATCTTCTCTAACCTCTCGGGTCTGTTTATTGCAAGTTCTGGAGCTCTTGCACATGATCTGTACGCGACGTTTATGCGTAAAAACATTACAGAGCGTGAGCGTGTTATTGCAGGTAAAGTAGCAATCGTAATCCTTGCTTTCCTGTATGGTGCACTTGGCCTCATGGTAAAAACAGCATCCATCGGTCACCTCGTTGCCCTTGCATTTACAGTA